>CALZMR010000200.1 GCA_945788575.1 uncultured Woeseiaceae bacterium | reverse complement strand
CGCGGCCGCGGCACAAGTGTCGATATCGTGGAGGCCGGGTGCCGGGCATGCCTCGAGGTGATCAATCGACTGATTCGGCGCAACCGGCGCGACCAGACAGGCGGTGACGACCCCGAAATCAACCGCGCGAGCATTTGATGTCCACACTGTTCGAGAAAGTCTGGAACGATCACGTCGTCGTTCCGGAAACGGTCGACGCCCCCGGCGTTCTCTACATCGACCTGCACCTGATCCATGAAGTGACCTCGCCGCAGGCCTTCTCGGCCCTTCGTGACAGAAACCTGCCCGTCCGTCGGCCGGATCTGACGCTTGCGACCATCGACCACTCCTCCCCGACGACGCCGGTGTCCACGTTCAAGGATCTGCTCGTCGCCGGTGAGAGCGCGGCGAATCAGATTCGTCAGCTCGAGGAGAATTGCGAGACCTTCGGGGTCGAGTTGCTGGGTTTCGATGCTGAAGAGCGCGGCATCGTGCACGTTATCGGCCCCGAACTCGGCGCAACGCAGCCGGGCAAGACCATTGTCTGCGGCGACAGCCATACGAGTACCCACGGCGCGTTCGGTGCTCTGGCGTTCGGTATCGGCACGACCGAAGTCGGCCACGTGCTGGCCACACAATGCCTCCTGCAGCGACGACCGAAGACACTGGCTATAGACCTCGATGGAACTCTGCCGCCGGGCGTTAGCGCGAAGGACATCATACTTGCCATCATTGGCAGGATTGGGGTCGACGGTGGGACCGGCCACGTCATCGAGTATCGCGGCCAGCCGATACAGAGTCTGGATATGGAAGGCCGGATGACGATCTGCAACATGTCGATCGAAGCCGGTGCTCGTGCCGGCATGATTGCTCCGGACGACGTGACGATCGAAGACCTGTCGGGCCGGCCGCGCGTTCCGAAGGGCGCCGAATGGAATGCCGCTGTCACGCGTTGGCGAGCGCTCGGAAGCGACGATGACGCCGTCTTCGATCGGCAGGTGACGATCGACGCCGCGAGCCTGGAACCGATGGTCACTTTCGGTACGCATCCTGGGATGGTCGTAGGCATCAGCGAGCCGGTGCCCGATCACGGCGACGCGAGTTTCCGCAAGGCCCTCGAGTACATGCAGGTATCACCCGGCAAGCCGATGACCGAAAACGACGTCGACGTCGTCTTTATCGGCAGTTGCACGAACGGCCGGCTCTCCGATCTCGAGCAGGCTGCGTCGGTGCTGCGCGGCAGAAAAGTGGCCGACGGCGTGCGCATGCTGGTCGTGCCGGGCTCGCGGCGTGTGAAACGCGAGGCTGAGGCCCGCGGCCTGGATCGTGTATTCGCCGAAGCCGGCGCCGAGTGGCGAGAGCCAGGCTGCTCGATGTGCATCGGCATGAACGGCGACACCGCGGCGCGAGGCCAGCTTAGTGTCAGCACCAGCAATCGAAATTTCGAGGGCCGTCAGGGCGCCGGTGCGCGCACGGTCCTTGCCTCACCGGCAACGGCTGCTGCCTCGGCGATCCGCGGCCGAATAGCCGATCCCCGCGAGTACATGGACTCCAACACATGATGCAAGCCGTCGACCGGATTCGGTCCCGCACGGTCGTGATGCCCACGACCGACATCGATACGGATCAGATCATTCCCGCCCGCTTCCTGACGACCACGACCCGGGAGGGACTCGGCGCGGCACTATTCCACGACCTTCGCTACGCCGAGAACGGCGACCCCAATCCGGATTTTCCGCTCAATGCCAGCGATGTGGCCGGCCGCCGGATACTCGTGGCGGGAAATAACTTCGGCTGTGGCAGCTCTCGAGAACATGCGCCCTGGGCGCTGCTCGACTTCGGCATTCGCGCGGTCATCTCGACCGAGATCGCCGACATCTTCCGCAACAACTCGCTGAAGAACGGACTCGTGCCTGTCGTGGTGGATGCGGACACACTGTCGTGGCTGCTCGACAATCCGGGCGCCGAGGTCGAGATCGACGTTCCCGCGTCCACGCTGACGCTGCCGGGCGGCGAAACTATCAAGTTCCCGCTGGATCGATTTGCTCAACATTGCCTGGTCGAGGGCCTGGATCAGCTCGGCTATCTGGAGAGTCAGCTCGACGCCATCAACTCTTTCGAGGAGCAGCGTGCATGGACGCCTTGATTGCACTCCTGCCCGGCGACGGCATAGGACCCGAAGTCATCGCTGCCGCGCGCTCGGCGCTCGAGGCGGTCGGCAAACGCGGTGGACACAGGTTCCGGTTTTCCGAGAGCCTGATCGGCGGTGCCGCCATCGACGCCTGTGGCGACCCACTGCCTCCTGAAACGACCAAGGCGTGCCGCGACAGCGACGCGGTAATGCTCGGCGCCGTCGGCGGACCCAAATGGTCCGACCCCAATGCCCCGGTTCGGCCGGAACAGGGCCTTTTGGGTCTGCGCGCCGAGCTCGCGGTATTCGCGAATCTAAGGCCGGTCCGGGTGAACCCCCACCTCACCGCGGCATCGCCACTCAAGCCGGAGCTCCTCGCCAACGTCGACATGATCGTCGTGCGCGAGCTTACGGGCGGCATCTACTTCGGTGAGAAACACCGCGACGAAACATCGGCCAGCGATCTGTGCACCTACCACGTTTACGAAATCGAACGCATCGTCCGCGTCGCCGCGGAACTAGCGATGCAGCGGCGAAAGAAACTCTGTTCGGTAGACAAAGCCAACGTGCTCGAGACCTCGCGATTGTGGCGGGATACGACTGACCGGGTACTGGCAGCGGAATTCCCGGAACTCGAAGTGGAAACGCTGCTCGTCGACGCGGCGGCCATGCACCTTTTGAGCCGGCCGGCGGACTTCGACGTCATCGTCACTGAAAACATGTTCGGCGATATCCTCACGGATGAAGCCTCCATGCTCGCGGGTTCTCTGGGGCTGCTTCCGTCCGCCTCGCTCGGCGCGACGAAATGCGGCCTTTACGAGCCGATCCACGGCTCGGCGCCGGACATCGCGGGCCAGGGCATCGCGAATCCTGCGGCCTGCATTGCAAGCGCTGCGCTGCTGCTGCGCCACAGTCTGGAGTTGGAGGAAGAAGCCTCAGCGATCGAGGACGCGCTCGACGCAGTGATCGCCGATGGCTGCCGAACTGCGGATCTCGCAGCGCCGGGTGAACCGGCACTGTCGACCAGCGAGTTCTCGGCAGCGGTTATCGAGCAGCTTCGCTGACACCCGCCGCGAGCGTACTCAGCGACTGCCGAAAATCGCGGATCAGCGCGCCCAGCTCATCGGTTTCGATCAGGAACCCATCGTGCCCGTGCGCGGAGTCCAGCGTCACGTAGTCGGCGTTCGGCAGATGCGCCGCCAGCAACGCCTGCTCGTGCGGTGGATACAAGGTGTCGGTCGACACCGAAACGACCAGCGCAGGCTGTCGAATTCGGACCAGCGCGTCGGGATACGACCCGCGCCCTCGTGCCAGGTCGTGGCTGTGCATCGCATGCGTCAGCGTGACATAAGTATTGGCGTCGAAACGCCCATTGATCTTCGCTCCCTGATGACCCAGGTAAGACTGCACTTCGAAGCCAAGCTCACCGACATCGCGGCCGAATCGCTCGTCGAAGCTGTGCCAGCTGCGATACGTGCACACGGCCATCATGCGCGCCGCTGAAAGGCCGCGCTCCGGCGGAGCGTCATCGGTGTAGTAACCGTCGTTCCAGTTCGGGTCCGCCGCGATCGCGGCACGCTGCGCCTCGCTGACACCGATGCACCACGCCGAGTGTCTGCCGCCGACGCCGATCGGCACGACACGCCCCACGCGTTTCGGATACATGGCCGCCCACTCGAGCGCCTGCATGCCGCCCAGCGAAGGACCCGTGACCAGGTCGATTCGGTCGATGCCGAGTTCGTCGAGCAAAGCGCACTGCACGTCAACCATGTCGCGCACGCTGATGCGTGGAAAATCCGCGCGATAGCGCTCTGTCGAGCCCGGCTTGAAGGTGACGGGCCCTGTCGTGCCGTAGCAGCTGCCCAGAATATTGGCGCAAATGACGAAATCCTCGGCCGGGTCGAAGGCCCGACCTTCACCAATCAGACCCGGCCACCATGCGTCGACGTCGGCCGAACCGGTCAAGGCATGGCAGACCAGAACCGTGCGCGCCGCCGCATTCGCCGGATCACCCCATGTCTGGTACGCCACGACGACACCGTCCAGCGATTCGCCGCTCTCCAATTCGACCGCGGCCGGCACCTGCAGGTATTGCGTTTCCGCAGACACATGGCGTGCGAGATGCGTTGGCAGCGTGGCATTCGTCATGCGACGGCGACCGGCCTCAGATCCACGGCGCCCTCGGCCGCCTCCAATGCACCGAGCAGGTCCGCGATCAGATCCTCGGTATCTTCGAGACCGACCGAGAGTCGAATCAGGTTCTGGCTGATGCCGGCTTCGGCCAACGCCTCCTCACTAACCGGCGCGTGGGTCATGCTGGCCGGGTGACAAACGAGGCTCTCGACGCCACCGAGGGATTCCGCAAGAGAGAAGTGCTCGAGATTGTCGATGAAGGCGCGGACGGCAGCCTCGCCACCGTCGATCTCGAAGCTCAGCATCCCGCCGAAGCCGGCCTGCTGCCGCTTCGCAATCTCGTGACCGCTATGCGTCTGGAGTCCCGGATAGAAGACGCGACCAACGCAGGCCTGCTCGTCGAGCAGGCCTGCCAGTACCGCGGCTGAAGCCTCGTGCTGCCGCATGCGAACCTTGAGTGTCCGCAGTCCTCGCAGCGTCAGAAAACTGTCGAACGGCGCGCCGGTCGAGCCTATACAGTTTGCCCACCAGGTGAGGAGCTCGGCATGTTCTTCGGTTGCCGCGACGACGGCGCCGCCGACGACGTCGCTATGGCCGTTGATGTACTTCGTCGTGGAATGAACGACGAAGTCGGCGCCGAGCGCCAGCGGCTGCTGCAATGCCGGCGACAGAAAGGTGTTGTCGACCGCGTACAGCGCGCCGCATTTTTTCGCCAGTGCCGCGACCTCTTCGATGTCGACGATCCGCAGCAACGGATTCGAGGGTGTCTCCGAAAGAATCAGCTTCGGTCCACGCGCGCAGGCTGCTTCAAGCGCCGCCGTATCGGTTTGATCGACGAACAGGACCTCGAAATGCCCTTTCGCGGCCAGCGCGTTGTACAGCCTCGTCGTTCCGCCATAGCAATCGTGCGGTACGACGAAGACATCGCCAGGTTCCAGCAGCTGCGCAAGGACGTTGAGTGCCGCCATGCCGGACGCCGTGATAACGGCTCCCGCGCCTCCCTCCAGCGCGGCCAACGCCGTCCCGAGCGCGTCGCGGGTCGGGTTGCCTGAGCGCGTGTAGTCGTATTGGCGCTTTTCGCCGAAGCCGGCGAATGCGTAGTTGGATGACAAATGCAGCGGAGGCACAACGGCACCGTGCTGTGTATCCGACTCAATGGCCGCACGAACGGCGAGCGTTGCCGGCGAGATCGATGTATTACGGGTCATTTGCTGGTCTCCACGGTTCCGTAACTTTGCTCATCGGAACCCCGCGGAGGCCGCCAGGGAGGGGATATCGTGCCCTTCAGTGTCCATCGCCGGACTCTTGCTGCACGATCCCTCATCTTTCGAAAGCACTAAGGCTTCCGCAGGAGTTAGCACCTTTTCAGAATGGTTAGTTCTGCTGGTTGCTCCGGCGTCAAAGGGCCTTTCCCTCAGCCGGTCTCGATGAGTACGTTGTGAGTCTATGTAGGATGCGTCGCTCGCGTCAAGCGACGATTCCATGTTTTTTCGTTACGAATGTTACGGTTACGACGGTGGCGGCTCCGGCAACTCGCC
>CALZMR010000199.1 GCA_945788575.1 uncultured Woeseiaceae bacterium | reverse complement strand
GACTCTTCGGCCCATTCCGCCGCTGCGGGTGAGACTTTGGAAACGAAAGTGTCTCTAATGCGATGAATTAATTGCATATCTGCCAGCCCATCGTGTATCGAATTCCAAGCCTACCCCTGACTGGCGTGACACGAATTGACGGAGTTCACAGATTTATGTCAAAAGCGCCAGATTGCGGTTTGCAAGAGACCACTCACTCAACAGGCCCCGAATTCTGGCGGGGTGACGGGCAGAAGACGGCCGGAAGGCTGTGCAATCGCGCCAGGTTTCTGGCGCGATGCCACCGGTCCGCTCAATCAGGGCGGGTAGAGCCGCAAGTCATCTGTTCCGCTCAGCCCGGCCGCTCCGCTATTCAGGCCGTCTCGGCAACGAGCTTGCCTCCCTCGGGAGGCAAGCCGCGATTGGGTCGTGTAGTAAGCGTCATGACCACCGCACCGAGCAGGCAAACGATGCCGGCGATGACGAACGGCGTCATCCAGACTGTCGGGTCAGCAGAACCCTGCGCCGAATCCTTGAAGTAACCTGCAAGTAGCGGTCCGGCTAATCCGGCGACGCCATAGGCCGTGAACATCCAGCCGTAGTTGCTGCCGACGCTCTTGTTGCCGAAGTAGTCGGCCGTGATGGCCGGGAACAGGGCAAAGCTACCGCCGTAGTTGAAGCCGATTAATGCGGCGGCGAGAATGAAGCCGTAAACCATGCCGAAGGTGATGAACACGTGGTAAGTCATCAGCATGGTCGCACCCTGCAACACCGACATCAGGATAATGGTCTGGCGGCGGCCGATCCGATCGGAAATGCTGCCCCAGGCGATACGCCCGAGGCCGTTGAATATGGCATACCATGCCATCGCCGTACCGGTGATCACCCCGGCATTGGTAACGCCACGGTATTCGAGCGCGTCGATGCCGAAGAGCTTGATGCAGTAAATGACCATCAGGCCCGCAATGCCCGCAAACATGAACGTCGTCCAGAGCATGTAGAACTGCGGCGTCCGCAACATGTCCCGCGCGCGATACTCGACCGCGCCATGATCGCCGTTGTTGGCATCCGGCGGGGTCCATCCCTCGGGGACATATCCGTCAGGCGGATTGACCATGACGGCGCTGCCGAGCAGCACGAGCAGGCAGAAGGTGATGCCGTAGATGACGAAGACACTTTGCACGCCCGGCAGGCCGAAAATGCTGGTCGTATTGAGCAGGCCACCGAACCAGGAGCCGGCGAGCTTGACCCAGATCGTGGCACCGAAACCGAAGCCGGCGACGGCGAGACCGGTGATCAGGCCTTTCTTGTCAGGGAACCATTTGACGCATACCGCGATCGGCACGACATAGGCCAGGCCGATGCCTGCGCCGCTGACGATGCCGATACCGAGCAGCTGCACCCAGAAAGACTCGCCGAAAAGGCCGCTCGCGATGTAGCCCGCACCGAGCAACAGGCCGCCGGCGATGGAGAGCGGCTTCGGGCCGATACGCGGCAGTATCCGGCCGGCCAATACCATGACGACCGCGAATGTCGCGAGTCCCGAGGAAAATACCCAAGCGGCCTGACTGGCCGAGAAGGCATAGATGCCCTCGCTGTCCGTTAGCCTCGCCGTAAAAACCGACCAGGCGTAGATGGCGCCCAAAGCGAGCTGGATCATTATGGCGCCCAAAACGACGAGCCAGCGATTTTGCCTCTTACTTACGTGTCCCATGAAGGATCCCTGTTTCAGAACGGCGCGCACGAACGGCGCGAGCAGATGTTCTTACAATTGGTACATGCGGGACATAGCTGTGTTCGCAAGGGTTGTAAGGGGTGTTACGTACACTCTCTTGACGTCTCAAGCCGCCTAAAAAAGAAGACCCCGGCACGTTGGCCGGGGTCGATGTAAAGCGCTGTTAGCCGTAATTATCTCAGCACATAAATATCGTGCTTTTCGCAGACCTCGTGGAGCTCCTTCGGCTACACCGTCGTGCTCACCTCACCAGGCTGTGCCTTTCTCAGCAGCAACATCTGAACTCGAGACTGACCAATACCGCGTTGGTTCTGCCGCCAGCCGGGTAGCCCCCAGGATCTCAGCGAAATTTGTGACGACAAGCACATCGGGCAAGTCGCATTGATCTCATACTTGGTCGACATATGCACCTGAAAGTGGGGTTGTGCTCTGCGCGCTTCGATTGAGTAGGCGCAAGTGACGACGCCCTTAGGAAGGATGAGAGAATGTACAAAGCACTCTTGGTAGTGGTATTCGCCGCCAGTTTGTCTGGTTGCATCAAGTTGCAGATGCCAGACGATATGGTTACCGACGCGATCGACGCCATCAGGGGGTCGGATGACGATAATTCGTCCGATCACGACAACACCACGTTTTCTCATTCAGTTGTCGGCGCCGCGGATGCAGCGGAGGCAGAGCTAAAGGAGCAATGCCTCACTGAACTCGAGTCACGAGCGACGGAACTGTTGGACGTTGATAATCCAACATTTACTGTTGTATCAGAAAGCGTGACCGTTACGGATGATCAGGCTATCGCGAACTGCACCGTTTCGCTGTCGTAGCACTACAAAGTCGCTAACCTCGCTGTAGAAACCCTCCCGATCTCGATCAAGGGCTTCCAGTCCGGGCAACTCGAATTGGATGCCTGATTAGCAGGCGATGCCTGCGCCGGCACCGCCTGCCGCCAAATCGGGCATCTTCAGCTCCGATCACCTGAGAACGTGAATATTGTGCTTCTCGCACACCTCATGAAGTTCCTTCGGCCATACCGTCGTGCTCACTTCACCAAGATGTGCCTTCCTCAGCAACAACATCTGGACTCGAGACTGACCAATACCGCCACCAATTGACAGCGGGATTTCGTCGTTCAGGATCATCTGGTGATACGGCTGGCTGAGTTCATCTTCTCGATCGGCGATCTTCATCTGCTCTTTCAGCGTGTCCTTCGTCACCCGGACGCCCATTGAGGTCAGCTCATGTCTGCGTTTGGTCACGTGGTTATAGACCAGGATGTCGCCGTTCAAGCCGTGCATCAGCTTGCCGTCTTTCTCGACGGAGGGCGTTACCCAGTCGTCATAGTCCGCTGCCCGCATCTCGTGGGGATAGCCGTCCTCGAGTACCCAGCCGATGCCGATGATGAAAACGGCACCGTATTCTTCGATGATCTTCGTTTCCCGTTCTTTCCTCGGCAGATCCGGATACTTCGCGAGGATCTCTTCCGCGTGAATGAAATGCAGCTTCTCAGGCAGCGGCGGGAATCTCGGGTCTTTGAGCGCCGGGTACTTGTCCATCACCATCTTCTCGGCGCCCGTCAGGACCTTCCAGATCTTCTCGACGACCTGCTTCAGGTAATCGAGGCTCCTCTGCTCAGGCGTGATGACCTGTTCCCAGTCCCACTGGTCGACGTACGCGCTGTGGTCGTGATCGAGGAAATAGTCTTTTCGGACGGCGCGCATGTCCGTGTTGATGCCCTCGCCCACCTCGCACTGGAACTGCTTCAGCGCCCAGCGTTTCCACTTGGTGGCGGCCTGTACGATAGAGGCGTGCACCGGTTCGTCCAGCCCAAGACCGCACTTGAACTCAACCGGTGTCCTCGAGCCGTCCCTGTCGAGCATGTCGTTCATGCCGGAGGCCACCTCGACGATCAAGGGCACCTGCACGAGCATCAAATTCAGCTCCCGGGCAAGGCCCTTTTCGATGTATTCCTTTACATCGTAAAGCGCCTTCTGCGTCTGTTTCCTGTCCAGCAAGGAGTCGTAATCCCGGGGAAGGATCTCATCGACTTTTTCGTACGTGCTTATGCCTGGCCCCGCCAGGTCTGATTTCTTATCCAACATTTGCCTGCCTCCGAGTCCCGGATGGGGTCGTTTGTCGACCCTGATAGGTCGATTAAAGGCGGATCAAACCGTAAGGGCTATCGTGGAAAATAGCACCCATCCCTGCCTGCTCCGTGCCAGTCCGATACCATCCATTCATGGCGCCACATCATCGACCTAACCAAATCGCGCCAACCCGCATCTAAGAGGGGTATTCTGATGTCGACAACAAAGGAGTCCGCATGCGCCCTCTCTCCCTGATCGGTTTGTCCTTTGTGCTCGCGGCCGGCTGCACGTCCGAACCGCCGCCCGCCGAGCAAGGGCAATTGACGGCGCGCATCAATCCAGAGGCAGGCCCGACGGTCTATACGAATGGCCTTTGGTACACCGAGGCTGCTGATTCAATCGAGTTCGTCGCCGGAGAGCGTTACGCCGAGAACGGCATATTTGTGCTCCAGCGACCCGACGATGCCACCGTTATCGATCTCGGTGGCGCCTTCGTCGTGCCGCCGTATGGCGAGGCGCATAATCACTCGGTCGATGGGCCTGGTACGGAAGCAACCGCCGAGAGGTATCTGGCGGAAGGCGTGTTCTACTATAAGAACCCGAACAGCATCTATTCGTTCACCGAACCGCTGCTCGAATTCTGGGCCAGGCCTGAGACGCTGGATGTCAGCTTTTCCTATGGCGGGCTGTCGACGGACGAAGGTCATCCGGAGCCGCTTTATCGAATGCTGATCGGATTCGGCATGTACGCTGAGACGGACCCTGACGACCTCGATGGCAATGCCTTCTATGACGTGACCACCATCGGGCAGTTGGATGAACGCTGGGACCGCGTTCTCGCGGCTGAGCCGGATTTCCTGAAGCTCTACCTGCTGCAATACGATGCCGAGGACAGTGCCGGGCTTTCGGAAGTCGTGTTCCGCGACGCTGTACGCCGTGCGGACGCTGCCGGGCTGCGCACGACCGTGCACGTGGAGACGGTTCAGGATCTTGCATTGGCGGTGGATGCCGGCGCTACCGAGGCCGGGCATTTGCCGGCCTATGATCTTTCGATCGCAGAAGACCCGGAGCGCTCACGGATTCCGGATGCGCTCATCGATCAGATGGCGGCGCAGGGCTTTATCGTCGTCGCAACCACCAACGTCTCACAGGGTCGCGAGTACAGCGGAGAAGACCTCGAGATCGTCATGGACCAGCAGGCCGACAATCTGCGCCGCATGACGGCGGCAGGCGTGCCGATCGCGGTTGGCTCAGACAGCTATTTCCAGACGGCCTGGAACGAAATCCAGTCGCTGAAGGCGCTGAGTGTCTTCACTGATGAGGAACTGCTCGCACTCTGGGTTCGAACGCCGGCGCTAAGCATCTTTCCGGGTCGGGCCATTGGGGCTCTGGAACCGGGTTATGAAGCAAGTTTCCTGGCACTCGACTGCAGCCCAAGCTCAAACATCGCCTGTGCGATAGAGATACGTCATCGAGTGAAAAACGGGGCGCGCCTGGACGTTCGTGTGGACTGAGGAAATCCAGGCATCGGAACGAAGCGAACGCACTTGATCATGTTGATGTTCGCTCGAACGCGATTTCGAGAACTGGGGCAATGTCATCTGCTGACGACCCCGCCATAATGCTTCCCAGCTATGAATAAGGATCGAGACAACAATCTGTCACCGCGAGCCCGGCGTGGCGAGGAGCTGAATCGGAAACTCGGCATGCTCTGGAGTCGGTTCTGGGCGGCAATCGTCGGATTTGCCGGCGTGGCGCTGCTGGTTTGGTTCTTTACGAGTGCCGAGAACAAGGCGCTTGGGCCGACCGTTTTCATCGCTTCTATCGGCCTTGTCCTGTTACTGGTCGCCTGGCACCTGTGGCGCAACAAGGACGGTCTGACCGAAATCCTCGATGACGTCGATACGCCGGTTCGGCGCTCCGAGCGGTCACGCGATCAATGACCTGAGTAACTGGAATCTGGTTAGTCTATGTTCGAGAACGTCTGAGCGACGACTCTC
>CALZMR010000198.1 GCA_945788575.1 uncultured Woeseiaceae bacterium | reverse complement strand
ATATACAAACAGCCCAAAGACACAACAGTCATGAAAAAACCTGAAGTCCGCGCTTTCTTCGACGAATCCACGTTCACCGTGTCCTACGTCGTGGCAGACCCTGATGCCGGGCACGCGGCCATCATCGATTCCGTATTGGATTTCGACCATGCCTCCGGCCGCACGCACACAGAGAGCGCCGACGAGTTGCTCGAGTGGATCGAGAGTCGCGGTTTCACGGTCGATTGGATTCTCGAAACGCACGTGCACGCAGACCATCTGAGCGCGGCGCCGTACCTGGCCGAGAAGACCGGCGGCAGAATCGGTATCGGCCGCGACGTCACCGACGTGCAAACGACCTTCCAGAAGATTTATAACGTCCCCTGCGCCACCGATGGCAGTCAGTTCGACCAGCTATTCGAGGACGGTGACACATTTTCGATCGGCGACATCGACGCTCGTGTCATGCGTACGCCCGGACACACACCTGCTTGCGTCGCTTACGTCGTCGGCGATTCCGTCTTCGTCGGAGACACTCTGTTCATGCCGGACTTCGGCACGGCACGCACCGATTTCCCTGGCGGCAGCGCGGCACAGCTCTACGATTCGATGCAGGCAATTCTCGCGCTGCCGGACGATACTCGCATGTTCATTTGCCACGACTACAAGGCACCCGGCCGCGACTTCTATTCCTGGGAAACAACGGTGGCCGAACAGAAAGAACGCAACATCCACGTCGGTGGCGGGGTGTCACGCGACGACTTCGTCGCGATGCGCGAGGAGCGCGACAAACAGCTTGGCATGCCGAAGCTGATCCTGCCGTCGATCCAGGTGAATATGTGCGGCGGCCACCTGCCCGAGCCGGAAGAGAACGGCGTGCGTTACCTGAAGCTCCCGATCGACGCTGTCTGACTCCGGGCTGCGGCAATCAAAGGACAGGCGGAGCGCTGCAGCAATGCACAGGATTACGGACAACTATGCGGTCAGCGGGCAGATCGCCATCGAAGACGTCGAAGCGATCGCCTCGGCAGGGTTCCGGACGATCATCTGCAACCGGCCTGACAACGAAGACCCCGGTCAGCCGGCCGCCGATGACGTAGCAGCCGCGTGCAAGACGCACGGTGTCCATTTTCATTTCCTGCCGTTCGCAGGCAACACATTGCCGATCGACGTCGTCGAAGCGATGCGGGAACTGTTACTGACGGCTGACCCACCCATCTTCGCGTACTGCCGCTCTGGCGCCAGGTCCACGGTGATCTGGCGGTACGCAACGCTCGGCGGCTAGTCGTTCAGGCGCTCCCGGAACCGCCGCATACCCACAATCCAGCGATCCCGGTCGGTCGCTTTGCGTTCGCAATAGGTCTGCACCTGCGGATGCGTCAGGATCAGAAACCGGCCATCTCTCGCCGCGTCGATGATCGTATCGGCGACGACGTCGGCCGAGAGGATGCCGTCGACGTCATTACCGCCGAAACCGCCGGCGGTCTCGTCGGAATCGTCCGGCATGCCGATCATTCGCGTCGCCACGGCCTGAGGGCAGACGACCGACACGCGGATGCCCTCGTCGCCATGAGTAATCGCGAGCGACTCCGCGAACGCCACGGCTGCCTGCTTGGTCGTCGTATACGCCGCGTCGCCGATCTGGCTTAGCAAGCCAGCCGCCGACGCGGTGTTGATCAGATAGCCTCCGCCGCGCTCGCGCATGCGCGGGATAAGCTCGCGTGCCGCATAGACATGCGCCATGACGTTCACGCGCCAGGACACTGACCATCGATCGTCACAGGGAATGGCGCCGCCCTCTTTCGACGCCGCGCCGTCGGCGCCGTCTCCAAAACCGACACCGGCATTGGAGATGAACAGTCCGATCGGCCCCAGTCTTTCTTCGACGTCGAGGATGAAAGCGTGCATCGCGGCCTCGTCGCCGACGTCGAGCTTGTACGCATGGCCATCGATCTCAGCGGCGACCGTCTCGGCTGCTTCTCGCTCGATATCCGCGACAACGACGCGCACGCCGTCGCGCGCCAGCCGGCGGCACAGTGCGCGGCCTATGCCGTGACCGCCGCCGGTGACGACCGCCAGTTCAATATTGTCGAATTCGCTCATTGCTCTCTCCGGAAAATCTCGTCACCGCCGAGGATCGTAAGGAAGACCTCGGTGGCGTGGATCTCGTGGGGCTCGATCTCGAAGATATTGCGCTCGAGTACGACGAGATCGGCAAGCTTCCCAACCTCGATCGAACCGAGATCCTGCTCGCGGTGCAGCTGCCAGGCGGCATCGATCGTGAATCCACGCAGCAACTGTTCAATACTCAGACGCTCGGACTCGCGAGGCTGCACAAGCGCATCCGGTTCGCCGGCATATTGCCGAGTATGGCCGATCTCGATCTGTACGAGCGGCGAAAGACCAAGCAGGCCCGCACCGCTCGCGGGATAGTCGCTGCCGAATGTAAGCCGCGCACCGGCATTCGCAAGACTCCTAAAGCGCCAGAAGCGCTGGAACTGATCCGGGCTGACGAACTGCTCGCCGTACTCGTCATAGGAGGCCCACAGCGGCGTGCTCTGCGCGATGACATCGAGATCGGCGAAGCGCGTCACATCCTGGTCTGTCAGCACCTGCACGTGGCAGATCGTATAGCGAGTCGAACTGTCCGGCTGCCGTTCGCGCGACACCTCGATTGCATCGAGGGTCTCGTCCACAGCCCGCTCACCGAGTGCGTGGACGTGAACGTCGATGCCGAGCGCCGCGGCGCCGACGATCATCGTCTCGAGCTGCTGCTCGGAGAAGACAGTCTGTCCGGAATTTCCGGGCTCGCCCTGATAATCCTCGAACATCGCTGCCGTCCGGCCTTCGACGGTACCGTCGTAGGGAATCTTCAGCACGGCGTAGTGATACCGCGCGCCACGAACCGCATCCCGCCAATAGGCGGCCGTTTCGACGGCCGCTGCGGCCTCAGCTTGAGTTTCGGGCCGCGACGAGCCTTGCAGTCGAAGACTCAGGGAGCCGCGCGCTTCGAGCTCGTCGAGGACGGCGGTAACAGTCTCGGCATCACTCATTGCACCGGCATCGAAGGCCGAGGTTACGCCGTAGCCGTTCATCGTCTCGATGAGGTACTCGGTTCCCTCGATGACGACATCGAGTGAGATGACGTCGAGTTCGGTCATGGCCGCCTCGGCGGTGCCCTCGAGGAGATACCCCGTCGCATCGCCATTCGCGTCGCGCTTGTAGTAGCTGTATCCGGGCACCGGGTCCGGCGTGTCCTGGCTGATGTTGAGCCTGTCGAGCGCTGCCGAATTCGCCCAGGCGCCGTGAAAGCCTTCGTCCATGATCAAGACGGGCCGATCCGGTACGACCGCATCGATCATCTCGCGCCTCGGGCCGTCCGGTCCGAAAGTGGTAGCGAGGAATCCATAGCCGAACAGGACCTCCTGGTCCGGATGAGACTGCGCGTAGCCGGCGATCGCCGCGACCCAGTCGTCAACCTCCGCGTACGTATCGAGCGAGAGCGCCATCGCGTAGCCGCCGCCGAGTATCGGGTGGACATGCGTGTCGATGAAGCCGGGAAGCATCAGTCTGCCGTCGAGATCGATGCGGTCGGTGTCTCCGCCGATCAGTGCGTCCGCGCCCCGGGCATCGCCAACGTAGACGATTCGATCGTCTTTGGTGAGCACCGCCTCGGCCCAGGGGCGCTCTGCGTCTGCCGTCCATGCTCGAACGTTCAGATAAGCCACGTCCGCGACATCGTCAGAGTTGCCGCACGCTGCGAGAAGGAAAGCCGCCATAGCCACGAATAGCGGAATTGGCCGCCGATCAGTCACAAACGGTCCTTCAGCGAGTAGTAGAGCATTCCGAGCACCATACCAGGATAGCGAAGCAGCGTACCGCCGGGGAAGCGGGTCACTGGCAGCGACGCCATCATGTCGAAGCGCTCCGCCTGGCCGCCGATGGCCTCCGCGAGCAGCTTGCCGGCGAGGTTCGCGATTGGAATGCCGTGCCCCGAATAGCCCTGAGCGAAATACAGGTTCGGCTCGAGCCGGCCGAGATGCGGCAGCCGCTTGAGCGTAATCCCGAGCGTGCCGCCCCAGGAATAGTCGATCGCCACATCGTGCAGCTGCGGGAAGAACTTCAGCATGTACGGGCGCACGAATGCGGCGATGTCTTTGGGGAATCCGCGGCGGTAGTTCTCGCCGCCGCCGAACAGCAGACGATCGTCGTCCGTCAGACGAAAGTAGTTGACGACGAAACGGGTGTCGTGAACGCCGAAGCGGCCGCCCATCAGCGAAGCCGCGCGCTCCTCGCCCAGCGGCTCGGTGGCGATCATGAAGTTGTTTATCGGCATGATCGTCCCGGCGACACGAGACTCCAGGCCGCCGAGGTAGCCGTTGCACGCCAATACGACGAACGACGCGGAGACGGAGCCGGACTCGGTCGAGACGGTCACCGGGTCGGTTCGCGAATAGCGGCTTACCCGCGTTTCCTCGTAGATCCGAACCCCTGCATCCCGCGCCGCTGCCGCGAGACCGAGTGTGTAGTTGAGCGGATGCAGCGTCATCGCACCCGCATCGTAGAAGCCCTCCACGAAATCCTCGGTCGCGACCATGCCGCGCGTGGCCTCGGCATCGAGAGCGTGGCATTCCGGATAGTTGTAACGCTCGGCCAGCGCATCGGCCAGCTTGTTCGCCCAGCCGAGGTATCGCTTCGAGTGCACGCCGACCAGCTGCCCCTTCTGCAGATCGCAGGGAATCCCGTGCTGCGCGACTCGGGCGCGAATCTCCAGCTTACCGAGCTCCGCAAGCTGCCAGAGTTGCTGCGAGCGTTCGAGGCCGAACATCGCCTCGAGTTCCAGCACGTCCTTGCGCTGCCCGCTGCCGATCATGCCGCCGTTGCGGCCCGACGCGCCAAAACCCACCCGTTCCGCCTCGAGTACGACGACGCTCATGCCCCGCTCGGCGAGGTTCAGAGCCGCTGACAGGCCGGTGAAACCCGCACCGATGACACAAACGTCGGCGCGCTCGGCGCCTTCGAGCCGAACCGGTTCCGTCAGCCCATTGGCCGTCGCGGCATACCAACTTTGCGGATAGTGCTCGAGGATGTCAGCAGTGCTCATATCGGCGCCTGCGGGCGGATCTTCGAGCCGTCGAAGAAACGGCTCAGTCGAAGCGCTCTCAGATCCACGTCCGGGTCGTCGCAGGTCAGCATCTGTGCAGCCGCCAGCCCGGCGCCGGGACCGATGCCGAAACCGTGACCGCTGAAGCCGGTTGCGATGTGAAAGCCCGGCAGCTCGTCCCAGGCATCGATGATCGGAATGACGTCCGGCATCGACTCGATCGTTCCCGCCCAGGTCTCGGCGAATTTACTCTCGGCTAGCGCAGGAAAGATTCTGTCGACGTCTTCTCTTAGCCGCTTGATGATGTCAGCCGGCGCTACCGGATCGAGTACCCTGGTCGCCTCGAACGGCGATTCCGCATCGAGATCCCAGCGCTTCGGTTCCCGCAACTCGTCGAAGAATTCCCGGCCAAATCGCAGCTTCAGAATCTTCAGATCCTGAAGCACCGCGGGCAGATAAGTGAAGAAGTGCCGGAAAGAGGACGGTGTAATGGAATGCTCGAGTATCGACCCCGGCGCGACCGTGTAGCCGCCGTCGTCGCGACGACGGATTCCGACGTCGTCATCGAAGAGATTGCCACGAAGGATATCGGCGCCGGGCTCGGTGCGAGCGACAACCGCCCTCACCTTGAGTTGCGGCAGCCTGAGACCCAGCGAACGGCAGAACGTCCCGGCCCACGCGCCCGCGGCGCAGAGCACGGTGGAACACCGTATACGCCCATGCTCGGTCACGACGCCAGC
>CALZMR010000197.1 GCA_945788575.1 uncultured Woeseiaceae bacterium | reverse complement strand
ATTGTTGAGCCTGTTGAACCTGTCGTAGCTGGTGTCGCAGGCCCCCAGGGGGCGGCAGGGCTTCCGGGCCCCGCAGGCCCGCCGGGCCCGCAAGGACCGGAAGGTCAGCAAGGACCGGCTGGACCAGCAGGACCAGCAGGACCGGCAGGGTTGGCAGGATCGTCAGGCGAGGGCAGAGGCTCCGGCTCGGCGATCAGGGGCAGCGAGAATTTCCTGCTCCGCTTCAGGAACGAATCCGAAGCGGGTAATTCGCAGATATTCGACGACGGCAATTTCGTCGGGATCGGTACGACCTCGCCTCAACAGCGTCTGGAGGTGAACGGCAGTATCCAAATCCATGAGCAGAACAGCAGCGTCGCCGGATTGATGATCACGCAGTCTGCAGGCGAAACGGGCTATATCCTGCACAACCGTGCCAGTACGCTCACTATCGGCGCCGGGTCGGTCGATCGGATCACAATCGATCGTGCCGGCAACGTCGGAATCGGCGTCTCTCGCCCGGCGCATCCGCTGGAGTTGGCTAGCGGCGCGCACGTTACGGCCGGCGGTGTCTGGACCAATAGCTCGTCACGATCCCGTAAGCAGGATATCGAGACACTCACACTCGAGCAGGCACTGACGGCACTGATGGACCTGGAGCCGGTACAATTTCGGTATCGCCAGGATCTCGATGAGGCACATGTAGGTTTCATTGCGGAGGACGTGCCGGAGTTGGTCGCAACGAATGATCGCGCGAGTCTGAGCACGATGGATGTCGTCGCGGTCCTTACGCGGGTGGTGCAGGAGCAGCAGCGCAGAATCGAGGAATTGGAAACCCGGCTCGCGGAAACGGACTGAGGTCAGGCTGCGTCCGCCCGCTCGAGAACGAGCGCCGCGATAACGCATTCGGCCTCTGCCTCGATCTGCCGAACGACCGGGGCGCAGCTCGCGAAGGAACCGTCCTCAATCTCCGCGATCAGTTCGTGACACAGCAAAGCCAGGTCGCTCGCCCCGAGGCTAGCCGATGCCGAACGTAATGCCTCCGCACGGCGACGAACCGTTTTCGCCTCGCCGCTCCGGACGGCCCGGTTTATGCCCTCAACGAGACGCCGCGAACTCTCGAAATAGGCGTCGATAACGCGGGTTAGCACATCAGCTTCGCCGGGCTGCTGCAAAGCTCGAATATTTCGAATTGCGATGCTATCCAGTTTGCTTGGGCGGATCTTCGGCGTCGTGGATTGGGCACAAATTCGAAGTTTTTCGACGAGCTGGCCTCTCGTAAATGGTTTGGCGAGATAGTCGTTCATGCCGGCAGCAATGCAGACTTCGCGGTCGCCGTCCACGGCGTTCGCTGTCAGCGCGACGACGGTCAGCGGTTTGCCTCCGTGCTTGGCTTCACGTTTACGAATGCGGCGAGTCGCCTCCAGGCCATCCAATACAGGCATCTGGCAGTCCATCAGGACGACATCGTAGTGTTTCGCGGCAATCATGCTCAGCGCTTCTTCGCCGTTTTCTGCCGTGTCCGCACTGCAGCCGAGGCTCTTCAGCATTCCGAGCGCAACCTGTTTGTTCACGACGTTGTCTTCGACCAGTAGAATCTCCAGGTAAGGGAGTTCTTCCTTCGCATGCGCGTCGATCGGGCAATGTGTTGCGACCAGGGCGTTCTCGTTCTGACCGAACGCCGTCAGCAGCGCGTCGCGCAATGTCGACTGCCGGATAGGTTTCATCAGGCACGCACCGATGTTCAGGCGCCGCCGCGCCGCCGCGTTTATGTCATTCGCGATCGAACTGATGACAATCAGCTGGATGTCGGCCGTCGTAGAGATGCGCCGAATGCGTTCCGCGAGTTCAAGGCCGGATTCGTCCGGAAGTTTCATGTCGAGTATCGCGACGTCGAAGCCGTCGTCGTCCGGCGCTTCCTGAACTAACCGGATTGCCTCTGACGCTGTCGCGGCGGTAGAGCATCGCATGTTCCACGCGGCGCAGTGATTCTCGATAATCTCGATGTTAGTGGGGTTGTCGTCGACTATGAGTGCTCGTACTCCGGACAGCTGCTCCAGCTGGCCCGGCTGCGGGAGTGAATTGCTGGAGCCGGGCTCGAACCTGACCTCCAGCCAGAAATCGGATCCTTCGCCGAGCGTACTGTCGACGCCTATACGTCCGCCCATGATCTCGACGATCTGTCGCGAAATCGCAAGTCCGAGTCCCGTACCGCCATAGCGTCGCGTGGTCGTGCCGTCTTCCTGTATGAATGACTCGAAGACCTTGGCGAGATTCGCATCGGCTATGCCGATTCCCGTATCGACAACATGAATGCGCACGATGACTTGCTCGGACGTGTTCTCGAGCATTTCGACGCGCACAACGACCTCCCCGTCGTCAGTGAACTTGATGGCATTGCCGAGCAGGTTCGTCAATACTTGCCGCAGCCTGTGCCCATCGCCTTTTAGTAAGGCGGGCAATTCCGGAGGCAGCACGGCAGCAACCTCGATTCGCTTCTCGAAGGCTCGTGCCGCGACCAGTTCGACGGCATCCTCTATGAGTTCCCGCAGGTCGAATTCGAACGTGTCCAGCGTGAACTTTCCGGCTTCGATCTTCGAGTAGTCGAGGATGTCGTTGATGATGTGCAGCAGACTCTCGGCGGAGTGATGGATAGTGTCCGCGTACTTGCGCTGTCGCTGCCCGAGATCGGTCCCCAGCATGAGTTCCGTCATTCCGAGGACACCGTTCATCGGCGTCCTGATCTCGTGGCTCATGCGCGCAAGAAACTCGCTCTTGGCCAGATTCGCGTTTTCCGCATCCCGTTGCGCGCGACGCGCCTCGGCGGCGACGTGCTCCAGCATTTCGTTCTTGGTCTGCAGTTCCTGTTGTCGTGACTCGTCTCTGTCTCGAGATTCGTGAAGCTGGGAGCCCATTTTCTGCAGACTCTGGCCGAGCGCAGCGATCTCGTCTTCACCATCAATATCGATTTTGGTGAGTAGCTTTCCTTCACCGATTCGGACCGCTGCGTCATGCAGTTTTCGAAAGCGTCGAATCAGGCCGGAGTCTATTATTATCAGCAGCAGGACAGCCGATACGAGAGTGGTCAACAATACCAAACCCATGGAAATGAAGACGATTCGTCGAGATGCGGCGACGACGGCATTGTAGTCCTGACCGCTGACCAGCAGCGGTCCGTTCTCGAATCGTCTGGACAGTAGTAAGAGTCGAGAATCTCCCGCCTGACGAACGATCGGTTCGTCCGATCCGGCATTGGCTACTAGTTCTTCGAGGAGCGGGGCAGCGATGACGACAGGTTCGCCGGAGCCGGTGCGCGTCAGCAGCATGCGGCCGCTGTCGTCGAGAAGACGTACGCCGCCGGTTTCTCCGAGGCGGTGATCGCCGGCAACCTCGCGGAGGTCCGACAGTTCGACGGTCATCACGAGGAAGCCGCGTAGCGCCTTTTCGTTGCCAGGCGTGGAAACGGACCGATCGTTGAATTCGAGTTTACGGGCGACAATGAGATAGGTCTGCCCGACACGGTCGTCGAGCAGAAAGCGGTGAAAGACGGGGCCGTTGTGCTCGCGAAGTTGCTGAAGCCATTCCGGGTTGCCCAGTTCCTCCGGACCGATGGAAAAGTCCCCGACGGCTACGCGCGTGTCTTCCGTACCGTCGGGATTTAGTAGCCGAATCTCAACGTAGCCTGGATATGCGGACTGGTAGCTCTGGAACAACTGAATGAGGCTCGGCTGCATGAGACTCCATCGCAAGTACTCGTCCTCCGTGAGTACGTACCGCTGCAGCAGAGGTGATTGCGCGAACAATGCAGTGTTCGCAGCCGTACGATCATAGAGGTTCGTGAGCTGACGCTCCGTGTCGGATAGCAGTGAGGACATTCCGTCGATCGTTGCGCGGGTGGACGTCTGCTGTTGCGTAAGCACCGCGACAACACCGATCGAGAGCGCCGGGAAGACGACGAGCGGCAGAACGATGCTGATTATGCGGCGCCGAAGGTTCATCGCGAAATCCGCCGTGCCTGCAGTTCAGCCGATAGCGAATTGACGCGACGGACGATGTCGGCGGTAAACGAACGCTCTGAGAATATCCGCACGCCGTCATTCAGTGCTATGGCGGGGTGCCGCATTACATCCTCTGCCTGCCTGGAACGGGCTGAGGCAATAGGGCTCTCGAACGACAAGTAGTCAGCAAGCCGAGCGGCGTTGTCGGGTCTGTTGAGGAAATCGATGAAGGCGTATGCCGCCGGCTTTCGCTCGGAATCGGACGGCACTGTCAGAAAATCTGTCCAGCGAATAGTTACGTTGTCGGGTACGACATATTCGATTCTGGATTCGAAGCGGCTGAGCATTGCGGCGTCGCTGTTGTACATCACCGCTACCGGGATCTCACCGGACACCAGCTTCGACTCGCTGGTCAGGACCGGATACCGGTAGGCGGCTACGCAGGGCATCTGCTCCAGCAGCAGATCGCGTACTTCGCCCAGGTGTTCTGGCGTCGTTTCCGAATCGAAGTGGCCGAGTCGCAGCAGCGCGAGTTCGATATTTTCCTGGTCGTCGCCGAGCATCCAGAATTGTCCGCACAGTTCCTCGTCGGGTTCGAATATCTGAGCCCAGCTCGTTATCGTCTGCTCGATGAGGTCCGTGCGGTATGCGATGCCGACGGTACCCCATGTCATCGGCACGGCGAATCCCAGCGCATCCGGAGTGTCTTGATGCCACTCAGGGTCGATATTGGCCGTAGTCGGGGCTTCCATCTCGCCAAGCGGTGCCAGCCAGCCCGAGTCGATGAGCAGAGCGAGACGATCGCCGGAAACAATGACTATGTCGAACTCACCGGGCTCGGCCAGGGCAATCATCGTGTCGCGATCGGAGTCGTCCGCGTAGTAGACCTCCTCGATCTCTATGCCTGTCTCGGCAGTGAAATCCACGAGGAGCGACGGATCGATATAGTCCGGCCAATTCAGGAGAACGACGTGATCGTCCGCATGCGTTGCCGCCGAGGCGGTACACAGGAACAGGGCGCATACGGTCGCGGCCGCACGCCGAATTGAGCTTGAGCCTTCCATCGTTTAAGGGTTATCGGCCATGTGCGGCTGATATTTAGCCCTCTTGGCAAACAATTCGGTCGTGCTCGAACGCCGAAGCTCAGGGGTCTATTGACCCCTGAGCGGGCTTCATGATCAGGATCCGGGTCGTTCCGGACCGAGTTGCTGCGCCGACTCAGCCGCCGGACTGGGCGTCGGCGATGTACTGGTCGACGACGTTGGGCAGCACCGATAGTGGCACGGCACCGTTCGTAAGCAGTGCCCGATGGAACGCTATCAGGTCGAAGCTGGCACCGAGCGTATCGATAGCTCGTTGACGCTCGTCGAGTATCTGCAGCATGCCGACCATATAAGCCGTGGCCTGTCCCGGGATAACGCTGTATCTGGCGACAGCACCCTGCGATTGCTGCAGCGACCATCCGACGTTTTCAATGTTGAACTGCACGGCTTCGTCGAAGGTCCAGCCGAGGCTGTGAATGCCGGTATCGACAACGAGGCGAGCGGCTCGCAGCGCTTCGAACTGCAGGCGCCCCAGATTCCCGTAAACGTCGTTGTCGTACCAGCCGAGTTCGAATGCGAGACGTTCAGCGTACAAGGCCCAGCCTTCGACGAAACCGGTCGTTCGCGCCGCCAGCCTGTGCGGCGGCAGATTCTGGTCCATCGCGATCGCAATCTGCATGTGATGGCCGGGTATCGATTCGTGGAACGTCAGCGACGGCATCGGCGCATACGGCTGATCGAAGTCGGTCCCTGCGTAGAACGCTCCCGGTCGCGATCCGTCGAAAGAGGGGCCGATGTAGAAGCCGCCGAACGGAT
>CALZMR010000196.1 GCA_945788575.1 uncultured Woeseiaceae bacterium | reverse complement strand
GGAGCGGGGCTGGCAATCATGACAGTCCTATCGGTCCTGATCCTCTGTCCAAGAATTAAACCCTTACATGGCAACAATTAACCAGTACACAAAGATGGAAGTGCAATGAGCATAAAAAATAAAGTAGCAATCGTAGCCGGCGGTGCACGCGACATCGGTAGAGCTGTCTCAGAGGCGCTCGCCGCGAAGGGCGCCAAGGTGGTCGTCAATTATTTCAACAATGCGGAGGACGGCGAGGCAACCGTCGCCGCGATCAAGGACGCCGGCGGCGAGGCCGTGGCAGTTCAGGGCGACATGACGAAGCAGTCTGATGTCGAGAACCTCGTCGCGGAGGCGGTGAAAGCGTTTGGTGATTCAATCGATATTCTGGTCAATGTCGTCGGCGGCCTCGTCGCTCGCAAGACGCTAGCCGAAATGGACGAGGACTTTTTCGAGTACGTTATGAAGCTGAACCTGACGAGCGCCTTCCTGACAACGAAACAGGTTGTACCCCACATGGGCGACGGCAGCTCCATCATCAATTTCGCATCGCTTGCCGGTCGCGACGGTGGTGGGCCCGGTGCGGCCGCCTACGCGACGTCGAAAGGAGCGGTCATGACATTTACACGGGCGATGGCGAAGGAACTGGGTCCAAGCAACATCCGCGTAAATTGCATTTGCCCGGGCATGATCAGCACGACGTTCCATGACACCTTCACGAAGGATGCCGTGCGCGCCAACGTCGCCGGCGCGACACCTCTGCGTCGAGAGGGAGGGGCTGACGAAGTTGCCAATCTCGTTGCATACCTGGCATCGCCCGGTTCTAGTTTCCTCACGGGAACCAGTATCGATATCAATGGCGGCCTGTTCTTCTCCTGATCGGTGTCGAAGATGAACCAGGAACTCGAATCCAGATTGCTTGCGGCTCCCGTCGTGCCGCTGATCCAGGCGGACGATCCGGGTGTCGCTGTGGAGATCGCCCACGCGCTCGTGGCCGGAGGGCTTACGGTGCTGGAGGTCGTGCTTCGGACGGACGCCGCGCTGAAGTGCATGCAGCGCGTCGTCGATGACGTGCCGGATGCCATCGTAGGTGCCGGAACCGTACTAAGCGTCGATCACGCAAAGAAGTCGCTGGCTGCTGGCGTGTCGTTCATCGTCAGCCCGGGTCTGCACGTGCCGGTGGTCGAGACCGCGCTGCAAGCGAAGGTGGACGTATTTCCGGGCGTCGCGACGCCGAGCGAGGCGCAGCTTGCGTGGAACCTCGGCTTGAGGGCCATGAAGTTCTTCCCCGCCAGTCAGATGGGCGGCGTTGGGATGCTGAAGGCGTTGTCATCGGTGTTCCGCGATGTCCGCTTCATGCCGACCGGTGGCGTGTCGGCAGCGAATCTCGCGGAGTACCTGGGTGTGCCGGCGGTGCTGGCCTGCGGCGGCAGCTGGCTGACGCCGAAAGAAGTGGTTGAACAAAAGCAGTTTGGTGAAATAACTCGAATCGCTGGCGATGCGAAGTCGATCGCCGCCAGCGTCAGGAATTGAGCAATGTCTGAATACTTAAGTGTTGGCGAAGTCATGCTGCGGCTCAAGACGCCGGGTCATGAACGTTTCTTTCAATCCTCATCGTTCGAAGCGACCTTCGGTGGTGGCGAGGCCAACGTCGCGGTCGCACTCTCGAACTACGGCCTCGATAGCGGATTCGTCTCTGCACTGCCGGATAACCCGATTGGCGAGGCATGCATCCGAGAACTGCGAGGCTTCGGTGTCGATGTTAGCCGCGTTCGACGCAGTGGGGATCGGATCGGCATCTACTTCCTCGAGAGCGGCGCAAATCAGCGGCCATCCAACGTCGTCTATGATCGAGCTGCTTCGTCGATCGCAAGCGCCTCGCCGTCGGACTTCGATTGGCCGCAGATTCTGTCGGGCGCGAAGTGGATGCATATTACGGGTATCACGCCGGCACTGAGCGAATCGGCAGCCGAACTCAGTCTCGACGCTGTGCAGGCGGCCCAAGCGAGCGGCGTCACGGTATCCTGCGACTTTAACTATCGCGGCAAACTCTGGAATTACGGCAAGTCCGCCCCCGAAGTCATGCGCGAACTCGTCAAGTTCGTGGATGTGGGAATCGCCAATGAGGAAGATTGCCAGAAGTCGCTGGGCATCGGCGTCGGCGACGTTCACGTCGAGAGCGGCGAACTCGATCCGAAACGCTATGAACAGCTGACCGCGAAGGTCCTCGAGGAGTTCCCCAACATGTCTGTCCTTGCGGTGACGCTGCGCGAATCGAAGAGCGCTGACCGAAACGGCTGGTCCGCCTGCCTGCGTGATCAAAGCGGCTTTTTCCTGTCGCGGCGCTATGAGATCACCGACATCATCGACCGGGTCGGCGGCGGCGATAGCTTTGCGTCAGGCCTGATATACGGCCTGAACGCCTATGAGGACCGCCAGGAGTCCCTCGAATTCGCAGTGGCTGCGAGCTGTCTCAAGCATTCGATCCTCGGAGACTTCAATCGCGTGACAGTCCCTGAAGTGCAGAAGTTGATGGGCGGCGATGCATCAGGCCGGGTGCAAAGGTAGTCCTGCGTCGGACGACACCAGGCATCGCCTAACTTTCCGACGACCCCTCCTTGAGCAGGCCTTGCAGCAGGCCCAGGCACATGATGAGTAAGACGGCGCCAAACGGTAGTCCGATCGAAATGGTTGCGGCCTGCAGCGAGGCCATTCCGCCACCGAGGAGCAAGGCCGTCGCGACCAGACCTGCGAGTATGCACCAGAAGACGCGCTGCGCGACCGGTGCGTCCATCTTGCCGCCGGCTGTGATGATGTCCATGACCAGCGAACCCGAATCCGCGGAGGTTACGAAAAAGATCGCGATCAGGATAATGCTGATCGTCGACACGATGCCGGTCAGCGGTAAGCCCTCGAGCATCTTGAAGAGCGCCAACTCGGGTACGGCATCGGCGACTCCCGTGTAGCCGGATGAGAAGTACTGATCGAGCGCCGTTCCGCCGAACGTCGACATCCAGACGATGCCGATTATCGTCGGGATGATCAGCACCCATGTGATGAACTCCCGGACCGAACGCCCATAGCTGACGCGGGCGATGAACATGCCGACGAAAGGCGACCATGATATCCACCACGCCCAGTAGAACGTCGTCCAGCCGTGGAGGAATTCGCCGTCTTCCCGCCCGACCCAGTTGCTCATGCTGGGCAGGTAATACAGGTAGTCGACTACTGAGTTGCCCATCGTCGAGAAAATGACCAGCGTGGGTCCGGCGATCATAACGAACAGCAGCAGCATTCCGGCAAGGCCCATGTTGATCTCGCTGAGACGCTTCACGCCTTTATCGAGGCCCGCCACCACGGATACCAGCGCGATACTGATAATGACCGCGATCAGGATCACCTTGGTCGCATCGGTTGCGGCGATGCCGAACAGGTAGTTCAGGCCGCCCGCGATCTGTTGCGCGCCGTATCCCAGCGACACCGACAGGCCGAACAGCGTGGCGAGAACCGCGACGATGTCGACGAAGTGGCCGAAGGGCCCCCAGACGGCCTTGCCGAATAGCGGGAAAAACGCCGAGCGCAGCGTGAGCGGCATGCCGCGATTGAAACAAAAGAACGCGAGCGACAGGCCAACGACGGCGTAGATTGCCCATGCATGCAGACCCCAGTGCATGATCGCAGCCGACATGCCGATCGCCCGTGCCGTTTCTGTGTCCGCCGGGTCTACTCCGAGCGGTGGGTTCAGTGTGTGTGTCACCGGTTCCAACACACCGAAGAACATGAGTCCGATGCCTACGCCCGCCGCAAACAACATCGCCAGCCAGCCGGGATAGCCGTATCGCGGCTTCGCATCGGGCCCACCGAGTCTGATGCGGCCAAGTCGCGAGCCCGCGACCGCCAGGCAAAAGAGTATGAAGATGTTCGCAGAGATCACAAAGAACCAGTCAAAGGAAGAGGTGATCCACGCGCGCATATCGGCGAATGCAACTGTCGCCTGTTCCTGAAACAGCAAGGTGGCTATGACGAGCACTACCGTCAGGACGGCCGACACCATGAACACCGGGTTGTGGATGTCGAGGCCAAGGACATTGACGTTGTGTTCACCGATCTCGTGACCGATGTCTGTAGACGATGATTCAGACGAGGTCTGTTCCGTTTCCGACACTGTTCCCACCTTGCTTCATTGTTGTTTGGCTAACGATCGACCAGCCTAAGAGTAACGCTGGGTGTCGACGCTTAGCCGGTTACTCCGTATCGACGTCGAACGACTTCACCGAGGGCGGCCTTCATCGGGCCGAGCCAAGGCTCGTAATTACGCCAGTAGTCGAGCCCCGACGTGAATATCGGCTGACGAACCTGCTCGGAACTCGGTGTCCTGACTGAGCGCTCCGTGCGATAGAAATCGACGCATGAGGTCTCGAACTCCAGGTCGCAGTATTCCAGGATGCGCCGCACCTGAGACTCGATGTCAGCGACGACGTCTTCGTACTGCACGCGCAGTACCTTGCCGGGCAATACGGCATCCCAGTGATCCATGAGTTCGACGTAATCCCGGTAGTATCTGCCGACGTCTTCGAGATCGTAGGTGAATTCCTGACCCTCGGCGAATAGCTGCTTGTAACCGCTGAAGCAGCAGGACATCGGGTTGCGCCGTGCGTCGATGATCTTCGCGTTCGGCAGGATCATGTGGATCAGGCCGATGTGACGGAAGTTGTTCGGCATTTTGTCGACGAAGAAAGGCGCATTCTGACGATGAATTCGCGTGTCTTCGATGTACTCTCTGCCGAACTTTTCGAACTCCTCGTCGCTCAACTCGTTCAGGACTGCGGGATAGGCGCCGGCGGCGCCCTGTCGGGCCCGACGGCGCAGCCGCTGTGAGAGCGACAGGATGTTCGGCAGTTCGAGCGTGCCGTCAACCTGAGAGTGTGAGGACAGGATCTGTTCCAGCAGGGTGGAGCCGGACCGCGGCAGTCCGACGACGAAAACCGGATCGGGCGCAGCGTGGCCTGTTCCCGCCCTGCGTTCGAACAGATCAGGGGTACATACTTCGCGTTGTGCTTGCAGATCCTCGGTCATTTGCGACGCCTTGTACGTGCTCTGCGCTTTCTTGAGCCGATTGCCCTGCTCGTAGTAGCGAAACGAGGTTTCGAAGTCGTCATTGTCTTCGTAAGCCTTGCCCAGTGCGAAGCTGATGTAGATGCGATCCAGGTGCGAGAGATTGCTGTTCGCGTCCTGCCCGCTCATCCGAGCGATTTCATCGTCGCTGAAATTGTAGACCTTGAGATTAGCCAATGAGTAGAAGGCTTCTCCGTGTTCCGGGTTGCTCGCGAGGGCTAGTTGATAAGCGTCAACGGCGTCGTTGTAATCACCGCGGGTCTTGTAAGCGTGACCTTTCGACGTAAGCGTCACGGGATCGCCGGGCAGCCGCTCGAGCACACGATCGAACATGTCGAGCGCCGAGTCGTAGTCGCCGGTCTGCATGTGTTCGATGGCGCAGATCGACTGGAACTGGGGGTTGTCGGGCGCCGATCGGAGCAGTGTTTCCGCCTCCTTCAGCGCTTGTGCAAATTTCTGTCGTTTACGGAGAGCGCCAACTTAGTCGATCCGTACTCGCGTATTTTCCGGCTCGAAGCGGAGAGCGGACTCGAGCAGGAATTCAGCGTCATCCAGGACGCCAAAGCGTATACCGATCTCGGCCAGCAGGCGCATCGCCTCGACGTGACGCGGCGCCTTCTGCAGGAACTGGCGACAGATCTCTTCGGCCTTCAGGATTCTTCCCTGTGCCAGAAGGTCGATGACTGCGATGAGTGGGCGCGGCAGCGCCTTTAGCGCTTCGAGCTGCGCTCGAACCTGCGCCGCGGGCTGACTTAGGTT
>CALZMR010000195.1 GCA_945788575.1 uncultured Woeseiaceae bacterium | reverse complement strand
ATCGCGGTTTCTACGCCGGACGCCGGTCCAGGCCGTGATCGTCCTTTGCCGCCGCGCATTGCCAGTGTTTCGACAATCGTCCAGCCAACAAAGTAGGTCAACAGTGCAACGCCAAGAGCTTTGAGCAGGAATTCCAAAGCGGCAGTTGCGGCGTGACGACGCGCTAGTCTTCGTTCTTGTTGATTCCGCCGCGCAGCACGTAGGCCTGAAAGCCGCGCTCGCTCAGAATGTATGCGCCCGCCGAACTGCGCCGTCCGGTATCGCAGCAAACGACGTACTTCTTGTCCGGATCGAGGGTATTGACCTTCAGCCGGATGAAATACAGCGGGATATTGAGCGCGCCGTCGAGATGATGATTCTCGAACTCGCTGGGCAAGCGCACATCCAGCCACTGACCGCCTTCGGTAACGATGCGCTGGCCCTCGTCGGCCTCCACCCAATCCAGCATGGGCTCATTCAGTAGCGTCTTGAAGTCGTCCTTGCCGAGCCGCATGACCGATCCATCAAGGGTCATGGTAACGGTCGCATTCCGCTTGGCGTCGGATATGAGCGCTTCCTCGCCAAAGGTGTCGCCGACATTCAACTCCGCGAGCTTGATGCCGTCCTTGCTGAGCGGGGTCTCGCGGGTGACGAGCGCGCTGCCGCGAGTGAGTACGTAAAAGTAGTCGCCCTCGGCGCCTTGCTTGAGTATGACGTCGCCGGTCTTGTAGTTGATCTGCTGCATCCGCATGAAGATCGCCTGGATATTGGCCGGCGGTATCTTGTGGAATGCCTTGGTCTGCAACAGCATCGTCATCCAGTCTTCGGTGCCGCCGACATCCTGCTGACCCTGCAGCTCCGAAACCTCGTAGGTTCCGGTCTGGTCCCAGGTCAGCATGACGTCGAGCAGGTCGCTGTCTACCGAGATGAACTGGACGCGATCACGCGCCTTCGCAGAGACGCGGCGAGGGTAGACGGGTGCAACGGGATTCTTCGCAAAATCCGAGCCGCCTTCGACCGTGCCCACGGTCTTGCCGTGATCCTGGAGTTCGAGCGTGCCAGTGACGATATAGAACGTGCGCTTTTCGGTGTCGCCTTCCTTGAACAGGACCTGACCGGGCGACAGCTCCCGAATCTGCACCTTGCGCGAAAGTGCAGCGAGATTGTCCCGCTTCAGTCCATCCAGCGGGCCACGAATCTCGGCGTATTCTACCTTTAATTCAACGACTTCCGATACTGCTCAGAACCGCCAGCGTGAAGCGGCGCACACTTTGGCCCGACGCGGGTGAGACGTGGGTCATTCGATGTTCGACCAGCCGGAATGCGGGGCAAAACGCGGCCCGTAGCGCGCCGCGAGTTCCTCGAGGCGGGCGACTACCGTGGTGACGCCCCGAGCGCGGGCGTAGTTCAGCGGCCCGCCGCGGAAGGGCGCGAAGCCCGTGCCGAAAATAACGCCGGCATCGAGCAACTCCGGGTCATCGATGACACCTTCAGAGAGGCAGGCGACGGCTTCGTTGACCATGGGCAGAATCAACCTGTCCTGGATGTCCTCCGGTGCTCCGCCGGAAGAGGCGGGTTTGACGGCCTTGCCATCGACCCACTCATAGAAGCCGTGGCCCGACTTCCGGCCAAAGCGTTCTTCGCCAACCAGTTGCTCCAGCAAGCCCGGTATCTGCCGATCGAAGGCCGCGCTCATGACCTTCGCGACGCTCAGTCCGACGTCGAGGCCGACGCTGTCCATAAGTTCGATCGGTCCCATCGGCATACCGAATGCTTCAGCGGCCCGATCGATCTCGACCAGAGGAACGTTCTCCTCGGCAAGTGCCAGCGCCTCGCCGGTATAGGGCGCCAGGATTCGATTGACGACAAAGCCCGGCGCGCTCGCGCACTCGAGGGGCAGTTTGCCGATGGCACTCGAGGGGCAGTTTGCCGATTTCTTTGACGAAACCTGATCCAATGTCGAGCGCTTCGCGCTCGGTGTCAGCGCAACGGATGACCTCTACCAGCGGCAGCATCGCGACCGGATTGAAGAAGTGCAGACCGATGAAACGTTCCGGCTTGTCGACAACCGTTCGCAGTTCCTCGAGCCGGATGCTGGACGTGTTGGTCGCCAGCAGGGCACCGGGCTTCATCTTCGCTTGCAGATCCTTGTAGAGCGCCTGTTTGGCCTCCAGGTTCTCGAAGATCGCCTCGATGATCAGGTCCGCCTCGGCGGCACCGTCGCCGGCGACGTCCGCGCGCAGACGCGCGGTGGTGTCCGCACGTTTGGCTTCGTCGCGGACGCGCTTCGAGAACAGCTTTGCAGCGCGCTCGAGTGCGGGCTCGATGTACTTCATCTCGCGGTCCTGGAGCGTTACCGTGTTGCCGCGAAGCGCGCACCAGGCCGCGATGTCGCCGCCCATTACGCCGGCGCCGACGACGTGCACGTGCTCGATCTTCGCGGCGTCTTTCGCACCCTGCGATTTGAGCTTGCTCTGCAGGAAGAAAACCCGCACCAGATTTCGTGAGGTCTCCGTGCACATCATTTTGGCGATGGACTGCGCCTCGGCCTCGTAGGCGACGTCGCCTTTGGCACCGAAACGGGACCACAGATCGATCATCGCGTAGGGAGCGGGGTAGTGCTCCTTGCGGGCCTTACGCGCGACCTGCTTGAGCAGGACGTTGCGGATGAACGGCCGCGCGATCGAACTGCTGAGCAGCCTCTCGACGAATGGCGCCCGACGCTTCGGGGGCTTGCTCGACACCAGCTTGCGGGCGGCATCTCGCCATCCCTCGGCGTCGCTGATCTTGTCGATCAGGCCGATCTTCAGCGCTTTGCGAGGCGCCAGCGGCGCGCCGGTAAGCTGGATCTGCATCGCCGGCCTGACGCCGACGATTCGAACCGCGCGGACCGTGCCGCCGAAGCCGGGATGGATACCGAGCTGGACTTCCGGCAGGCCGAGAATGCGTTTGTCGGTATCGAGTACCAGCCGGTAGTCGCAGGCCATCGCCAGTTCCAGGCCGCCGCCCATGCAGAAGCCGTTGATCGCTGCAACGGTTGGAAATGGCAGCGCTTCGAGTCGATCGAAGACCTGCTGGCCCTGACGAATGAGCGCATATCCCTGCTCGGGCGTCTCGATCTGCGTGAACTCGTTGATATCGGCGCCCATGATGAAGCCGGTCTTCTTGCCCGAGTAGATGACGACGCCGCGGGGAGGGTCGGCCTCCAGCGCCGCAATCTCGTCGTTGAGTTCCATGAGGACCTCAGCCGCCAGTACGTTGACGTCGGTATCCTGTTTGTCGATTTTCAGCCAGACGATATTGTCGTCGTCGCGTTCCGACGACCAGTGTCGTTCACTCATTCTTTAGTCCTGTATTTGATGGCTTGTTGGGATTCACTCGATCTCGAAGTCGCAGACGATGGGCAGGTGGTCGGAGTGACGCACGTCCGGAACCCGAAAGTCCGTCACCCGAATGCCTTCCTGGTAGAGCACGAAGTCGAGTTCCTTTCGCGGGGAGCGGCTCGGGTAAGTTGGCAGACTTTCGACATTCGCCGAGCGGAGCCCTGCCGCCTTCATGAATAGATAAATCTCGTTCTCGCCCCAAAACGTATTGAAGTCTCCGGCCACCATGACCGGTTTCTCCGTGGTTTCGATCAGATCGTATAGCGTTCGGAGCTGCAGGTGACGGTGCCGATATTTCAGCGACAAGTGCACCAAGAAGACGGCGAACTCATCCATCTCGAGCTCGATAATGAGCCGCTTGATCCCGGTGTCGAAGTAGTGAAAGCGCTCACCGTGCACGCGAGGGGCTGCCATGAACGCGTTGCCCTGCTTGCGCACGATGGGCAGCAGTTGATTGAGCGATGCGGTGCCGTACTTCGTTTCGTAGGACGTATTCATGGCCAGGTCGGCGGCTATCGCCTCGGCCTGATTGACCATCCGGCTCCGGATCGAGCCTGTATCCACTTCGATCAGACCGACGAAATCCGGGTCAACCGACTTGATGAATTTGGTGATTTCCGGAAGCACATTCTGATTGCCCAGCAGGTAGCCGGCACCGGGCAATGGCATGTGCATGCTGGCGCCGCCGCCGACGGCGTATCTTATGTTGTAAAGGAGCAAACGCATGCGCCGTATTGTGGGCTGAAATTGATAGAATCGCTATGGGTTGAAGAACGCAGGCTGTGAAACAGGGGAGCCGCTCGTGTCCGAACAGAATCCAATCCGAGTTTTCGTGACGCACGCATTCAGTGAGTCAGACGACTATCTTCGCATCTTCGAGTTTCTGGAATGTGTCGACCGATTCTATTATCTCAACGTCAGCAAGCCAGAGGATGCGCCGGCAAGCGGTAGCATGGAGGAGGTCAAGGACGTCCTGATTCAGCAGATCAAGGCCAGCGAGGCCGTATTCGTGCTGCCTGCGTTGTACGAAGCTCAGGGCGACCTGGTCAAATTCATGATGGACGTCGCCGATGCCAACGGTAGACCGATGATCGTCATTCGCCCGTTTGGCCAGGTGAGTGCAACGCCGCAGGCGCTTATCGATCGTTGCAATGAACACATTGAATGGAATGCACGAGAGATGGTGGACGCCCTGAAACGCCAGGCACGACTCGAGGATACGGCGCGCTGGGAGGTCGTCGACTTTCCGGGCTATGACTCTGACGGGGAAGTCAAATAAATAACAATGGGTTATAGGGGTTATCTCGAGTGAAATCGAGACCTGTGATCATCGCGCATCGGGGCGCGTCGGGCTATCTCCCGGAACACACGCTGGCAGCAAAGACGCTCGCCTACGCTATGGGCGCGGACTTCCTCGAGCAGGACGTGGTGGCCACGCGTGACGATCAACTGGTCGTCCTTCACGATATCCATCTGGATCGGACAACCAACGTCGCCGAGGTATTCCCGGACCGCGCCCGGAGCGACGGGCGATATTACGTCCGTGATTTCGATATGGACGAACTGCGTGGACTGCGCGTCTGGGAGCGATTCGAAGCCGACGGCCAGCCCGTGTATCCCGAGCGGTACCCGCCGCGTAGCGGCAGTTTCCGAATTCACACCCTGCGAGAGGAGCTCGAGTTCGTCGCTCGACTCAACGAGGACGCGGAACGGCAGGTAGGCATCTATCCGGAAATCAAAAAACCGGCCTGGCACAAGCGCGAGGGCATCGACATTACGCCGGTCATGCTCGAGTTACTTGCCGAGTTCGGCTACCGGTCGAAGAACGACCCGATCTGCCTGCAGTGTTTCGATGCCGACGAGGTCGTGCGCATTCGCCGAGAGCTCGGCTGCGAGCTCCCGCTGGTACAGCTGATCGCAGACAATAGCTGGGAGGAGGCGGAGACGGACTACGACGAGCTTCGGTCGGACGTTGGTCTCGAGAGATTGGCCGAATTCGTTGATGGCATCGGCCCATGGTTTTCGCAATTGTATGAAGATAGTGAGAACGGACCACGATCCACCGGTCTGGTTGAGACGGCTCATAAGAACGGACTTGTCGTACACCCTTACACCTTCCGCGCGGACAGTTTGCCGGACGGTTTTGCGGACTTCGATGAACTCCTCGAGTTCGCGATCGGGGAGCTCGGAATCGATGGTTTGTTTACGGATTTTCCCGACCTCGCGAGACGATTTATAGAGGATTTTCCGGCGCGTGAGTAAGATCCGCCCAATTAAGCTGTTGTTTTAAATGGCATTATCGGGGTACTATTCGTGTACGACATGCACAGCGCGTACCTCGGGGGAGATCGTGGCCGTGTCAGGACTGAGAACTCGGTCCTTTTATCGCCCTAAGAACAACATAATGATTAGCGAATGTTTGTCGAAATCCCGCAGAACCTGATTTTGATGACACTGGGGGCCTTCCTACTCGGTTGGATTCTCTCTTCCATCAATTCACGTCTCGCCGATCGCCAGAGGGCGAGGAAGCGCGACCCTCGTGACGATCGCATCCGATCGCTCGAGGCTGAGCACCGTGTTGCACAGACCGATGCAGAGTCTCTGCGCGATACCGTCGTCACACTGAAGTCCGATCTCGAACAAATCGCCGAGGGCGTCGAGAAGCGAGACAATGTGATCTCCCACCAGCAAGAGCGCATGGAAGAGATGAAGCGGGATCTGAAGGATTCCGTGCTGAAGACCCGAGAGCTTCGACATGAGCTGTCGAATCGAGCTGCTGAGAATGTGCATGCCGAGGTGAAGCTACGCGAGGTCGAAACAGAGCTGTCCGTCGCTCAGGCTTCCAGCGACTTGATCGCAACTGGCGTGCTCGACTATGCGCTGGCGCCCGGGAACGACGACGACGACGAGGACGCCTCCGACGACGCAGGCGAACCCGACGTTAGCAAAGCCGCTACCTGAGCAATTGCCAACGCCTCTGCGACCGAACATCCGCCGCACGATCCGATCTCAGCGCTAGAATGGCCACTCCTTGTACTCGGAGCGACCCGTTGCGCCTGACCTCCGCCGTATTGATCATTGTCAGCCTGTCTGCCTGTACACCGCCGGCACAGACCATCGAAATCGTCTTCGAGGCCAGACTCGGGGAGCAAAAAATCGACTGCGAGACGGTCATTGACGGCGTGTCGATGTCGGATCTGCGATTTTTCGTGACAGATCCCGTCCTGAACTTCGCCGACTCGGGCACAGACGTCAACGTAGGGAGGGTCGTCGATTTCGGCGAGAACGGCCGCTGGCAGCAGGATGGCCTCGTGTTGATCGACCTCGAGAACGGCGGGGGAGCCTGTGTAAACGGCACCACCGGCACAAATTCTGTACTGATCGGATCGGTGCCGGCCGGTGACTACCGGGGACTGTTCTTCAGAGTTGAAGTGCCGTTCGACCAAAATCACGCCGATCCGCTAGCAGCCTCTCCGCCGCTCGATGACTCGACCATGCATTGGCATTGGCGTTCGGGCTATAAGTTCCTGCGCGCCGGCCTCCAGACAGACGACGACGGCTTCTGGATGCATGTCGGAAGCGCCGGTTGCGAAGGCACGGTGCAGAACATCACAGGCTGCAGTTACCCAAATCGCATGGCGGTGGGCCTGCCAGACTACGCGCCTGGCGACATCGTAGTGTTCGATTTCGAGCCGCTACTCGGCGCCGTCGACGTCTCAGACGGGGCACCGACCGATTGCTCCTCGGGACCGGCCGAGGAGGAGTGTCGCGAACCGTTCCGCGCGTACGGCCTGGACTTCGGTTCCGGCCTGCCAGGTACAAACTCTCAACTGTTTCGGGTCGAGTCGCGGTGAGGCACTTTATTGTCGCGGCGTCCGCCGTTCTCATCGGCTTGGGCGTTTGGTGGCTTCTGCCGGAGCCCGGCTACGACTGGCCGATCCAGGCGCCTCTACCGGTCCCCGACGTACCCGCCGACAACCCGATGTCCGACGTCAAAGTCGAACTGGGCAGGCGTCTGTTCTACGACACGCGATTCTCCGTAAACGGCACGACGTCCTGCGCGAGCTGTCACATTCAGGCGCTGGCATTCACGGACGGGCGGCCGCGGTCGGTCGGCGCGACAGGCGTGCTTCACCCGCGGAGCTCGATGTCGCTCGTCAACGTCGCGTACGCGAGCCGCTTGACCTGGGCGAATCATCTGCTCGATCGACTCGAGGACCAGGCGCTTACCCCGTTGCTGGGCGACAACCCGATCGAAATGGGCATGGCGGGTCGCGACGCGGAGATCGTCGAGCTGCTGCGCACGGACCCTATCTACTCGCGTGAAATGCCGAGGGCCTTTCCGAATGACGAGGATCCTTACTCGGTGCTGAATCTGGTGCGCTCGACGTCCGCGTTCGTGCGCAGCATCGTCAGCTTCGAATACAGATACGACG
>CALZMR010000194.1 GCA_945788575.1 uncultured Woeseiaceae bacterium | reverse complement strand
TCGTGATCGGAATGACGTCGCCGTAGCCGACGGTGGTCAGAGTCGAGAACGCCCACCACATTGCCGCCGGTATCGAGCCGAACTCGACGGGTTGTGAATGCCGCTCGAAGTAGTACATGCCGGAAGCCGCCAGCAACATGACGGTGACTAGTATCAGGAACGCGGCGGCGAGCGCCTTGAGGTTCTCGTTGATCGTGATCATGAGCATGTTCAGCGCCGACGAGTAGCGAGTTAGCTTCAATACGCGAAGCAGTCGGAACGCGCGCAGAAAACGCATGTCGAGACCGCCGAACAGCCCGAAGGTCAGCAGGTAAAACGGCAGGATCGCAAGCAGGTCGATGACTGCGTGAAACGAAACCATGAATCGCAGACGCGATAGGAATCCGCTCCGGGGCGGCGAGTCGTGACGTTCGATCGAGCTCCATACACGTAGGAGATATTCGACGGTGAATACCGAGACCGTGATGACTTCGAACCAATAGAGCTGATCCGCGTATTTGGCCTCGAAGCTCGGCATCGATTCGAGAACTACCGCCATCACACTCGCCGCGATGAGCACGATCAGCACGATATCGATGGCTTTGCTTACCCGGTCATCATCCTTCGCGGTCTCCAGGAATCGGAATACCGTCCGGCGAAGCGTCGGCTCGCCCGGAGGCGGTTCGAGGACCTGAGTGATTGTGGGATCGCTATACATGGGAATAACCGCCTTGTCTTCCTGAGTAGCGGCGGATGGGGGCGCTTCTTTAACCGGAACGAGGCAAAGCTTCTAAAGAAATCAGCGCATCAGGCGACAACACGGAGGTATAGGTACGCAACAACAAAGGCTTTAACATGCTGCGACGACACCGATCGTTCCGTATCGCGCCGGCGATGTTCGCACTGCGCGGCATCGCGTCGGCAATGGTCTGCGCGATGCTGGCGGCTTGCGCGTCAGACGGCGGTGTGGGTTTCTCTACGGGACACGTTGTCGACGAGCCCGTTTACGAGGCCACGCCCGAGCCGATCGTGCCGCCGGCGCCTGTCATGCCGGAACCCGTTCCCCCGGAGCCCATCGAGACCTATACCGTCGTCGTCAAGGACGTTCCGGTCGATGACCTGCTGTTCTCGCTGGCGCGCGATGCGGGGCTCGACCTCGATATGCAGACGTCTCCGGAGAAGACCGTTACGTTGAATGCCGTCGAGCGGCCGCTGCAGGAGATCCTGAGCCGGATTTCGACCCAGGCCATGCTCCGTTACGAACTGCGCGGCAACAATCTCATCGTTATGGACGACCTGCCGTACTGGCACAATTATGTCGTCGATTACGTGAACATCGAGCGCAACGCGGAGAGCGAGGTTGGCGTTGCGACGCAGATCGCGACCTCGGGCGGAAGTGTCTCCGAAGAGGAATCCGGCTCACAGCAGGACGGTCAGGGCAACAAGTCCACGACGACCGTGCGCAACAACTCGCGTAACGATTTCTGGGCGAGTCTCGAGATGGGTTTGGGCGCGCTGGTGGCCAGCGTGAGCGCCGCGCCGGGCAGTGTCGAGGAAAGCAATTCGGTCATTGTGAATTCGACCGCCGGAATCGTCACCATCCGCGGCACGCAGGCGGAACACCGGCGCGTGCAGGAATACCTCGATCGCATCATGGCGAGTTCGAGGCGCCAGGTATTGATCGAAATGACCATCGTCGAAGTCGAACTCAACGACAGCTTCCAGGCCGGCGTCGACTGGCAGCGCCTCGCCGCGATAGCGGGCGACGGTTGGAACTTCGAGTCCAATATGACCTCGCCCGACCTTCGCGTGTCACCGTTCGTAGCGCTGAGCTACGCGGATACCGACACCTCCGGTGACAGCATCTCGGCAACCGTTCGAATGCTGCAGGAGTTCGGCGACACGAAGGTATTGTCGAGCCCGAAGATCATGGCGCTCAACAATCAGACGGCGTTGCTGAAAGTCGTCAATGAACGCGTCTACTTCACCGTAGAGCTGGATATCCGAGACGCCACGACGGACATTCCGGAACGACGCACATTCACCAGCCAGATTCACACGGTTCCTGTTGGGCTGGTCATGAGCGTGACGCCACAGGTGAGTGACAACGGCTACGTCAGTCTGAACATTCGGCCGACGATCAGCCGGATCACGGGTTTCGTGGTCGACCCCGCGCCGCGTCTGGCCGGAGCGGACTTCGATAATCTGATCCCCGAGATTCAGGTGCGTGAGATCGAATCCTTGCTGCAGGTTCTCGACGGTCGCACCGTCGTGCTGGGGGGCCTTATGCAGAACGAGCGCAATAGCCAGCAGGACGGTGTACCCGGGCTGTCGCGCATCCCCGGACTCGGCAGACTGTTCTCCTACACCAGTGACGAACTCGTCAAGACCGAACTCGTTATCTTTCTGCGGCCGACGATCATTGATCATGGCACGGCGCCGGAAGGATCCATGAGGCTCGAAGACTATTATCCGGTGCCCGATCCGGGGCAGGTGAGCACACCGGTCCGGTATCGCTAAGGGCGGTTGACGATGAAGAACCTGCTCGTCGACGCACTCAGACAGGCGAAAGCGGACCAGCCCGTCGCGGAGCCGGAAGATGCGGCTCGCCTTGGTGAAACGCCGCTCGAGGGTGCGAGTAACGATGGCGATGAGTTCGTCGACGAGCTTTCTGACGAGGCGCTCGAACTCATGCAGACCACGAACGATCTCGTTGTCGTGGAAGTCGAGATCGAGTCGGAGTCGGACGCATATGTCGATGCGGACGCCGGTGCTGCCTTCGAAGAGGCCTTCGAACTCACCGAACACGATACGCCGTCACCCGTCGCGTTCGCGCCAGCCACGGTCCCGGTATGCCACGGGCAACCCGAGGGCCTCATTGAGCATAGCGCACGATGGTTGCCCTTGCTTTGCATATTGATTGTTGTTGCGACGATGAGTGCGCTACCGGTCTGGAAGTCGGTCATGTCCGACGACGGAGACCTGGGCCTGACAATCGGAAACTCGGCGCTCCCGGCCGGCTCATCAGCTGCAAGCGACGCGACTTCACCTATCGCGACACGATTTCCGTTCGCGTCGACGCCGGTGACAGGCTCGGCCGCCGTGGCGGACGCGACGCTCCCGGTCGCGGTGCCGGAAGAACGTCCGGAGATCGTCGTAAGCGTGCGCGAGAGAACCCCTGTTGGCGCTACCGACTTGCAGGAAGACACCTTCTCGACGATCGCGGCTCTGTACCGAGCGCATCTCGCCGGCGAAGTGCGACGAGTAAATCTAGCGGAGCTTCTTACGCTGCGCGCCCGACAGGGCCGGCCCGGAACCGAGGCGGAGATCAAATTACTCCTCCAGCAGTACCCGAACGAAGCGCTCCTCTATAACGCCCTTGGAACGCTGCTTGCCGAGGAGTCACGCTGGCCGGAAGCAAGGGCGGCGTTTGCGAGGGCCACCGAGATTGGAGAGCCGACGCCATGACCACCATTACGGTACGTAAGCTGGAGCCAGCGGCGCCGAGTCTTCCTCTCGGCGAGCGCCTGATCGCCGCCGGTCTCATAACCCAGGACCAGTTGCAGGTTGCGCTGACCGAGCAGAGTCGGCGCGACGAACCGCTTGGCCGCATCCTCGTTGGTCTCGGGCTCATCAGTGAGAGCATGCTTCGCGACACGCTCGGAGAATCGCTCGGCCACGATGCCATCGACCTGGCGACCGCGATTCCAGATCCGGATGCGTTGCAGATGGTTCCGAAGAACATCGCGCGGCGCTACAGCATGCTGCCGATAAATTTCGACAAGAACGAAAAAGTTCTGACCCTGGCCATGGCCGACACTTTCAATGTCGTGGCAATGGATCAGGTTGCGGCCCTGCTTCCGAGCGGAGTCGGTATCCACACGATGGTTGCAGGTGAGGCCGAAATCGAAGCGGCGATCGAGCAATTCTATGAGTTCGAGTTGTCCATCCAGGGAATTCTGCACGAGATCGATACCGGTGAGGTCGATCGACTCAACCTTGGCGTCGAGAATGAAGAGTACAGTCACCCGCTGGTTCGGCTGGTAGACGCCATACTCGCGGATGCCGTTAAACGCGAGGCGTCCGACATCCACCTCGAGCCGGAGGCGGGATTCCTCCGGGTGCGTTACCGCATCGACGGCGTGATGCGTCAGGTTATGGCGCTGCACCGCAGCTACTGGCCCGGGATGGTCGTTCGCCTGAAAGTCATGGCGCGAATGAACATTGCCGAGACGCGAGCGCCGCAGGACGGTCGAATATCTCTCACGCTCGCGGGCCGGCCGATCGATTTCCGCGTCGCCTGCCAGCAGACGACCCACGGAGAGAACTTCGTGCTTCGCGTGCTCGATCGTCAAAAGGGCATCCTGCCGCTCGACAAGTTACGGCTGACGAAAGAGACGCTGACGCTCATACAGGTGATGATGGCACGGCCGGAAGGCATCATCCTGGTGACGGGACCGACCGGTAGCGGCAAGACCACGACACTGTATTCAATGCTCAATCACCGCAACGACGAAGCCGTCAACATCATGACGCTCGAGGATCCGGTTGAGTACCCGATGAGCATGATCCGGCAGACGTCTTTGAACGAGGCGGCGAAACTCGATTTCGCAAACGGCATTCGATCGATGATGCGACAGGACCCGGACATCATCCTGGTCGGCGAAATCCGCGACGAGGAAACGGCGGAAATGGCGTTTCGCGCCGCCATGACCGGACATCAGGTCTTCTCCACGCTGCATACGAACTCGGCGCTGGGCGCGATTCCTCGCTTGCTCGACATCGGCGTGAAGCCCCACATTCTTGCAGGAAATATCATCGGTATCGTCGCGCAGCGGCTCGTCCGACGCCTTTGCCGAAATTGCAAGCAGGCCTATGCCCCGGACGAAGCGGAGCGCCATCTTCTCGGAATACGCACTACCAAGCCGGTGTTGCTCTACAAGGAAGAAGGTTGCGAAGCATGCAACTACCTGGGCTTCAAGGGGCGCGTCGCGGTCATCGAAGTACTGAAAATGAACCGCGAGCTGGATGAAATGATTGCTCAAAATGGCACTCGGCGCGAGCTGCACGAAACGGCTTCCCGGACAGGTTTCAAGGAACTCGACGAGGACGGTGTCAGACATGTTCTGGCCGGCACGACGAGCATCTCGGAGATTTCGCGTGTCGTCGATCTGACCGAGCGGGTGGTGTAGGCCAATGCCATCGTTCAGCTACAGAGCCGTCGATCCGAGCGGCAGCGTCGTGACCGGTACCCTGGAGGCGCATAGCGCCAGCGCCTTGGAACAACAGCTCCGGAATTCGGGAATGGAACTGCTCCGCTGTGCGGAGCGAGGTGCCAGTCGCTTCGGCCGCCGCACGATCGGGCGCAAGGAGCTGATCAATTTTTGCTTCCACATGCAGCAAATGACACAGGCCGGCCTACCTATCCTCGAGGCGCTGACAGACTTGCGGGACAGCCTCGAGAATCCGGCCTTCCAGGAAGTAGTTGCCGCGCTGATTTCGTCTGTCGAGGTAGGCAAGACCCTGTCGCAGGCCATGCGGGAGTTCCCGCATGTCTATGACGATGTTTTCGTCAACCTTATTTCGGTCGGAGAGGAGTCCGGAGAACTTCCGGCCGTTCTGCACAAGCTCACCGAATCCCTGAAGTGGCAGGACGAACTGGTATCGAAGGCGAAGACCGTGATCATCTATCCCGCCTTTGTGGGCACTGTCGTGCTCGGGGTGATGCTGTTCATGATGCTCTACGTCGTGCCGCAGATGGTCGACTTCATGCGTGACATGGGTCAGGAACTGCCCATCCACACACGCGCCTTAATAGGATTCTCCGACTTCCTCGTAGGCAACTGGTGGTGGGTTCTGCCCGCGCCGCCGGTCCTGTTCGTTGCACTGAAAATGTACGCGAATCAGAACGACCAGTTTCGATTCTATGTCGATGGACTGAAGCTAAAAGCATGGTATACGGGGCCG
>CALZMR010000193.1 GCA_945788575.1 uncultured Woeseiaceae bacterium | reverse complement strand
GCTGGTGAAATGGCTCGGATCGCCCGGCTACCAGAGCCCGGCGAATCGCCGGCAGTGCGCGCGCGACAGCCGCCCGACCACCGTCTGACAATCGCTCCAGCCGGGCTTCATCGTCCAGTAGCTCCATGGCCGTCGCTGCTCCGGCGCCGTAGACCAGCGTCCAGAGGTCCGTCCAATCAAGACCTACCCACGGCGAGCGGAGCAGTCCCAGCCACGCAATGCGGTCACCGGGGTGCGCCAGAGCGCGCGTCAGTGCGAGCAGATCGATGATCTCCGGCAGATCCGTAAGCCGATCGATGTCGATGGCCTGATACGCGATTCCCGCATCACGTAGTCGCGACAACAGCTCGGGCAATTGCGTACGCTGCCGAACCAGCACCGCGATATCGTCGTTCGGATGCTCCTCGAGGATGCCGGCGATAAGTCCTGTCGCACACTCGGCCTCGTCGGCGTTCCGGCTGCCGAAGACCGGGTGAACCGAGACGCTGCCCTGCCCTGTATGCTGCTCCGCGGCTACAGCCGGCGAGTACGATACGGCACCGTTGAACGGATCGTCGACAGCCGGCAGTACGGATGGAAAGACGTCGTTGAACCAATGCACGAGATGCTCGCCGGAGCGAAAATTACGCCGCAGTACGAGCTGCTCGAGTCGTATGCTCCCTATTCCGTTGCGACGTGCCAGCAGGAACTGAGCAACCTCGGCATTGCGGAAGCGGTAGATCGACTGCATCGGATCGCCAACGCAGAACAGCGTGCGGCCGTCTCCGTCCTCCCAACCGCCGGTCAATGCTTCGAGCATCCGATACTGTGCCCTCGACGTGTCCTGCATTTCGTCGACGAGGATATGCCGAACCTGATAGTCGAGTAGTAGCGCGATATCGCCTGGCGATTCGGCCGAGCCGAGCGCCGTCCCGGCGCCCAGCGCAATCTCGATGTAGTCCGTCACGCCACGCGCGGCGCACAGACGCTGCAGCTCTCCGACGGCCGTCGGCAACAGGCGGAAAAGCGCCAGCAGCACCCTCCACTGCTCGTCGCTGTAACGGACGGGCGGTAACTGGCGAGCGCGGTGCAGGCGATCGACGAACTGTGGATGATCGGCAAGCGCGATGAGCAGCTCGCTCATCTGCTGCTTCTGGCCGCCGTCCTTCGGCGGGAAGCCGAGGTTCTTGTTGATCTGTTTGCGTATCGTGCCCGCCCCGGTGAGCAGGACTTCCGCGATAGCTGTCCACGCGGGCAGTTCCTCCGGCGCCGCAGCGGGAAACTCGAAGCGCTCTTCGAGGGTCAACACCGCATGATCGTCGACGCCGTCGTTACGCAAATTCGACGCCGCGTACGGAATGAGGGCGAAAAGCTCCGCGGCGAGATCACGCGGAGCGACCGAGAGCAAAGCGAGAAGATTGTCGACGACGACCTGTTCGAGATTCTGCTCGAAGGTCTTCCGCAGCATCTCGGCCTGCTCTCGAGTCAGACCGCCGCTGCTTATGAACGGCAACCATTGATCCCGGGTGCGCAGCATTCGGGACAGATACTCGACGTAGATCCCGGTATCCGTATCGACGTGCAGCAGAACCTCGCGAGTGGCATCCCGGATATCGCCGGGCACGTCCAACCAGTCCAGCGTCGCAGCCGCCGCCTGCCGGTAGATGGCACCCATATCGCTGTCTTCCGCGACGTTGTTGCCCGCGGATGCGCCCGAGGCCGTAACCGGCTGCATCCGAGCGATCGACGCGTTCAACGCATCGAGCGTCTGTATGCGCATCCTTCGCGGCTGCCTGATGATCTGCCAGTTTCGGGCCGCGTCGCGAGCAAGCACTTCGGTCGCGGCATCGAGCGTGATCTGCTTGTGGGGCGCGTCGACGGATTCGCCGCGGTCAGCCTGTTCGAGCGCTTCGAGGACACGCAGCCGCATCTCTGACGCAGCCTTGCGCGTAAAGGTAATGGCCAGAATCTCCTCCGGGCTGTCGACCGTCGACAGCAGCCGAAGATAGCGCTGGATCAGGAGTTCGGTCTTACCGGAACCTGCGGGCGCCTGCACGATGAACGACCGGCCGATATCGAGCGCGTCGTCGCGTGCCTGGCCGTCCGCCTCGAGGAGCGTGTTATCGAGACTCACGATGCAGCTCCGTATAGCGGCTAAGCAGATTCAAAGGACGGCTGTCCCTGCTCGCCTGCTTGCGGGCGATACGAACATCTCCCTTAGCGATCTCCCGCGCGGCCTCACGCACGTCATTGAGCCACGACTCCAGAGTACCGGCCCAGTCGTCCGTCTGGACGATTCCGGGCCCTGCCCCGTCGACAGCAACGCCGCGGGTACTGACGTTGTAGATGCCGAGACCGTCGATGCCCCCTTTGGTGCTCGCGGCATAAACGACCAGTTGCGGATCGCGCGGCGCCTTGTTCGTCAGGAACGATATTGCCGAGCCGGTCTTGTAGTCGAGAATAAGCAGATTGCCATTCGAAAGCTGGTCGATTCGATCGCAGCGGAGACCCAATCGAATCGCCTCCAGTGTCGCATCGATGCGCTTCTCGACCTCCGCGACGCGCTCGAAGTCCCTGATGCAGTCGAGTGCAATGACTCGCGCCAGCAGCACGGCCGCACGCTGGCGCTCGAGACGAAATAGCGCCTTGAGCGTCGAATCGGCATGTCGTTCGTGCCTCGAGAAGGCGGCATTCAGGGCGCGCTCGATCCGCCGCTCGATTTCCTCCGCCGTCCACGCCTGGATCTCGCCGCGGCTCGGCTGTTGCCCGTACAGATTCTCCAGTGCGTCGTGGATGATCGAACCGCGCACTCCCGGAGTAATTCCCGCCACGAACGGATCGAGCGTCTGCGCACCCAGTCTTCCAGAGCAAAAAGCGGATAGCGGATCGCGCTGCTGGTTGCCAATAGTTGCGGCACCGCCGGCGACTACCTCCTCCGGCGCGACGGGCGGCACTCGATCGGGAATACTGGCAGGCAGCTCACCGAGCAGTGTCTCGGCATGCCAGCCCGGGTCTGGCCCGCCGTCGACCTCGTCCACGTCGGACAGCAAAGCGGTCGGCAGCTGACCGGCGTCGCCTACGGTCCGCGAATAGCTGAACACACAATCCCGCGCGCTCGCCCTCAGGCGCTTGAGGACTCGCTGACCGAATTCCGCGGTGTCCTCGGGCGTCGCATCGGGCATGCCGTAGCGGCGCTGCAGATCACGACCGAGAAGCGCCAGCGGCGCTCCACTCGGTGGCCACTCATCCGCCGTCAATCCGGCTACCCAGAGATGGTCGAACTCCAGTCCAGCAGCCTCCAGGGGACCCAGGACATCCACAGCGCTGGACGGCGACTCCGGCTGGAACAGGGTCTCCGAGGCCATAGTGGTCAATCGTGAAATCGCCGCGCCGCCGCTCATGGAGGGCTCCACGAGCTCGACGCGAGCGAACTCGCCAAGCAGATTGCGCCAACGGTTTACGAGCTGGAAATCCGCACTGGACAGCGGCGCCTCGCCCGGCCAACCGAGCGCGCGCAGCGCACCGTCGACCGCCTGCGCCCACTGCGGCGGCGACCGGCGAGAGGGTCCAGCGAGCACGGCTTCGTCGAGTGCGGCGAACCGCTCGATCCAGTCCGAGGCATCCGGCGTCTCATCGAACTCGGACAGCGCCTCAAGCAGAACCGCTCGCGTCCATTTGCGGTCCGGCCAGCGCCGGAGCCTGAGCTCGAGGCGAGAACGACCGGCCGAGGTGGCACGGCCTATGAACGGCGTCCGAAGTAGCAGGCTTGCCTCTGTCCCGGTAAGTTCACCGAACATCCATTGCAGTGCCAGCAATGCGACCCTGACAGCCGGGAATTCGGACAGGCGCCGTCCGTACGACACGTTGAGCAGTCCCTCGAAATCGGTGTCAGCGTATTGCCATCCCGGCGTGAAGCCCTCGCGCAACAGGCGTGTCGCGCGCATCGTGTCGCGTTCGAGCTGATTGACGACGATCGCGACTCGGCAATTCGGATCCTCGGCCAGCCGATCACGCGCCCATCGTCCGGCGGCTCGCAATTCGGCGTCTGGACTCTCCCATGCGCGCAACCCCGAGCCGCCTGAGGCACCCGGCTCCTTGACCTGCTGCTCGCATCCCGCCGACGTGAGCGCCGAACGCAGAGCGTCGATGCGAGGCGTCGCCCTGTCGAAACCGACGAACAACACGCTCTTTGGAACGCCAAGCTTGCCGCTCGCAAGCCTCTCGATCAGCGCCCAGGGGAGCATCGCCTCATCGATCCAGCCGTGCTCCGCCAGCCTGGCTGAGTACTTGCCGGCTGCTCTCGCAAAGACTCTCTGGTCGCGACCGGTCGCATCCGTCTGGCACTCGGATAGCGGGACATTCCATTCACACATCCGGGCCCACGTGTCTCGACACTGACGCGCCAGACTGGCGATGCCCGTCAACGGATCTTCGATGTCCTCCTCCAGCACCGACTCCCAGAGGATGCGACTGTGTTGGCTGTTGATCCTGACAGGGACCCTCTCGGTCGGCGGCAGGGCATCCGCCAATTCGGACATCCAGTCGCCGAAGAACGCGATGTCAGGGGTCGCCCAGGCTACGCGGCCCGCGGCGGCCTGTCGCTGTCCGTAGACACGCCTCAGCTCACGAGCGAGGCGACGATTGGCCGTTATGACGAAACTGCCGTCGTCGGAAAGCGCTTCATCCAGCCATGCGTACATCGATCAGCGGTGCTGGTCCAGCATCGAGTCCATCCGGTCGAACACGACGTTCAGCGTCTCGCTGTCCGGCAGGGTCGTGATGCGGAAGTGATCCCGGTACGGCGTATTGAAGCTGCTCCCGGGTGCGACGAGTATGTGCATCGTTTCGAGCAATTCGTTGGCAAAGGTCTCGTCGTCCAGCGAATCCTTGAAACGCTCATCGAGGCGGATGAACGCATACATCGCTCCGCGGGGCGGCGTAAGGCTCAGGTACGGACTCGCCTCGACGCGCTCGATGATCGTCTGCCGCGACTGGAACAATCGTCCACCCGGGCTGACCAGATCGCGAATACTCTGAAACCCGCCAAGTGCGGTCTGGACCGCCCACTGCCCGGGGACGTTGCTGCACAGCCTAAGTGCGGCGAGCAGCTCCATCCCGTGGATGTAGTCGCGGGCGCGCTCGATGTCGCCGCCGAATACACACCAACCGACGCGGTATCCGCAGGCGCGATAGATCTTGGATAGTCCGGAGAACGTCAGACAAACGGCGGCGTCCGTAAGCGTCGCCATCGGAATGAACTCCGCGTCGTCGTAGACCATCTGATCGTAGATTTCATCCGCCATCAGTACGACGCCGTGCTTTGCCGCGATCTCCGAGATGGCCACGAGCACGTCGCGATCGTAGACGGCACCGCTGGGATTGTTCGGATTGATCACGACGATTGCCCGGGTCTTCGGCCCGATCATGGACGCTATCTGCTCCGGGTCCGGCACGAAGGCGTTCTCCGGCGAGCAATCGTAAAAGCGCGGCGTGCCGCCATTGAGGGACACGGCTGCCGACCACAGCGGGTAGTCCGGACTCGGTACCAGAACCTCGTCACCCGGATTCAGGAGCGCTCGCAAAGAGAGATCGATGAGTTCGCTGACCCCATTGCCGATGAAGACTTCTTCGGCCGTTACGCCCTGGATGCCGCGGTCCTGCTGCTGCATGACGACAGCCTCACGCGCGGGAAAGATGCCCTTCTGATGGCAATACGGTTCGGCCGCAGCGAGATTCTCGATCATGGCGAGCCGCATCGTCTCGGGCGTCCGGAAGCCGAACAGCCCCGGATTGCCGATGTTTAGCGAAATGATCTCGTAACCGCGGCGCTCGAGTTCAATGGCGTGATTGGCCAGTTGGCCACGAATCTCGTATTTGACGTCGCTGAGCGTCGTACTGATTCCGATTGGGTCCGTCACTGGTCTTCTTCGTCCTTTTCATCTCCATCTGGTACATCGAGCAAGTCTTCG
>CALZMR010000192.1 GCA_945788575.1 uncultured Woeseiaceae bacterium | reverse complement strand
CCTTGGTCGACTTGAACATCAGGATGTCGGCGGCCATCAGTATCGGGTAGCTGTACAGGGCCATGGTTATGCCTTTATCCGGGTCCTTGTTGCCCCCATCGAGATTGGCCTGCACCGCGGCTTTGTAGGAGTGCGCACGGTTCATCAAGCCCTTGGCCGTCATGCTCGTGAGCACCCATGTCAACTCGGGAATCTCGGGAATATCGGACTGCCGGTAGAACGTCGCATGCTCGGTATCGAGCCCCAGCGCCATCCAGGCGGCCGCTATTTCCAGCGTCGACCGGCTGATCTTGTCCGGGTCTTCGTTCTTGGCCAAGGCGTGGAAATCGGCCAGAAAATAGTAATTCGTTTTTTTCGAATCCTGGCTTGCCGCTATCCCCGGACGAATTGCACCGACGTAGTTACCGATGTGCGGCGTCCCGGTCGTCGTAATCCCTGTGAGGTAAATCTCGTTACTCATAGTCTGAGGCTGTATCCAACGCAGTATTGCGCCAACTGAGCGAATTGCAGCTAGTACCCTGCGGCCTGGCCGTCCTTGCGTACTTCTGACGCGCCATAATACACGCCCTGTGCTTCATCCCACATGATTGCCTGGTAACCACCAAAACTGCCATTGCTTTCGCCCAGCGTGTGTCCCAATGACTCGAGCCGTTCGCGGGTTTCCGTGCTGAAGCTGCTCTCGAGGTGCACGACACCGCCGTCGGTCATCGTGGATCCCGTCGGTTGTGACGAGCCGGTATGATTGACACGCGCAGCGTCGCCGGCTTCCTGCAGGTTCATACCGAAATCCACCATGTTCACGACCACCTGGGCGTGCCCCTGCGGTTGCATCGCGCCACCCATAAGACCAAAACTGATCAGCGGTTTGCCGTCTTTCATGACGAACGCGGGAATGATCGTGTGAAACGGTCGTTTGCCGCCCGCAACCACATTGGCGTGCCCTGCGTCCAAAGCGAACAGCTCCGCACGGTCCTGCAGAACAAAGCCCAGGTCGCCTGGTGTCATGCCCGAACCCATGCCGCGATAGTTACTCTGGATCAGCGACACCATGTTGCCGTCCTTGTCGGCAACCGTGAGGTAAATCGTATCGCCCTGCTCCAGCTTCGCGTCGCCGGCCGGCAGCTGTTTCGACACTCGTTGCGCTGAGATCAGCTTGCGGCGCTCGTCCGCATACTCTTTGGAAATCAGGCGTGTTACGGGAACACCGACGAAGTCCATGTCAGCATAGAACCTGGCCCGGTCCTCGAATGCCAGCTTCTTTGCCTCGACCAGCGTATGCAAATACTCGGCGCTGCCAAAGCCCATGGACGCGATGTCAAAGCCCTCCAGGATATTGAGAATCTGCAGCGCTGCAATGCCCTGGCCATTGGGCGGCAGCTCGAACACGTCCCAGCCGCGGTAGTTCGTCGATACCGGCGTGACCCATTCCGACTTGTGCGCTGCCAGGTCTTCGTAAGCCAATAATCCACCCTGTTCTGCCATGTAAGCGTCGATCTTCCGCGCGATTTCGCCCTTGTAAAACTCGTCCCTGCCTTTCTCAGCGATTGCCTCGTAAGTAGTCGCAAGGCGCGGGTTCTTGAACATCTCGCCTTTACGCGGCACGTGCCCGTCGGGCATGAACGTTTCCGCGAACCCCGGAAATTCACCGATGCGCTTACGGTTGGACTCAAAGTAGTGCGCGATAACTTCCGTGACCGGGAAGCCGTTTTTCGCATAGCCTATTGCGGGTGCCAGAATCTCTGCCATCGACAATCGCCCATAACGTCCATGTAGCTGGAACCAACCATCGACGGCGCCCGGAACGCTGACAGGTAACGGACCGAATGGCGGAATCCTGTCGATGCCATTTCCCTGGAAGTACTCGAGCGTCATGGCTTGCGGTGCGCGGCCGGATGCGTTTAGCCCGGTGAGCTCTTTTTTCTCCGCGTCCCAGACGATCGCGAACAGGTCCCCACCGATGCCTGAGCCTGTGGGCTCCATCAGGCCCAACGCGGCGTTGGCCGCAATGGCCGCATCGACAGCGCTGCCTCCCGATTTGAGGATATCGATCGCGATCTGGGTCGCCAGCGGCTGACTTGTTGCTGCCATACCGTTTGGCGCAATGATCTCCGAGCGCGACGCGTGTGCACGCCCCGCTACCCGGTCATAACCTGGATCAGACGCCATACCGGGCGCCCCTGAGACAAACAACATACTGCAGATCAACCATGATTTGCGTTTCATCCTGTACTCCACCCCACGCACAAACGCGGGTCCCGCGTGACGAGAGGCGTCAATGATCGCACTCGCCGCCAGCGCCAGCAACAGGGTATGATCCTTTCAATGGACAGAGACTATACTGACAAGAATCCGGCTCTCGGCGCTTTGTACGCGAGCCATCTTGACGACGTCGCCGCGCGGCATGATCGCGCACTGGAACAGGCCGGCGCAAGCCATGCGGTCATCTATTCGGGAGGCCCGAAGGTCGCCTTTCTCGATGACTATCATCATCCCTTCAAGGCGAACCCGCACTTTGTGAGCTGGGCACCGCTAACCAACCTGCCATACTCCTACATTGTCTACACTCCCGGTGAGACGCCGGTACTCATCTATTTTCAGCCGCAAGATTACTGGCATGTGGTTCCCGGAGCACCTGACGGGTATTGGACCCGCCACTTTGACGTACGCGTCGTGCATTCCATCGAAGACGTCGCCGCCCATCTGCCCGAAAATCGCGAGAACTGTATCGCCATCGGCGAGTTCGACGATGAGGAACTGGCTTTTGGCATCGAGCGCGTCAACCCGACGACCGCCATCAACATGCTGCACTACGCACGGGGCGTAAAGACCGAGTATGAACTCGCTGCGTTACGGCTTGCCTCCCAGCGCGCCGTAAGCGGACACCATGCAGCAGAAGTCGCATTTCGCCAGGAACTGCCCGAATTCGAAATTCACCGTGCCTATTGCAAAGCAGTCAGTCACACCGACCCCGAATTACCTTACAGCAATATTGTAGCGCTCAATGCGCACGGCGCCGTGTTGCACTACACCGATCTCGATCGCAGCAAGCCGGATTCCTTTAGCTCGTTCCTGATTGATGCCGGCGCACAGGTGCACGGCTATGCCTCGGACATCACGCGCACCTATTCCGACGGTGATACGCGTTTTCAGGACCTGATCGACCGAATGGACGCCATGCAACGGGAAATCGTCAGCAAGGTCGAAGTCGGCGTCGACTATCGCGATTTGCATATCGGCACACACAAGATGCTCGCCGAGGTCCTCGTAGACGCCGAACTCGCGACCGGTGACCCCGACATGTTGCTCGAAACCGGTGTCACCTCTGCATTTTTTCCCCACGGGCTCGGTCATCTTCTTGGCATTCAGGTTCATGACGTCGGTGGCTTCATGGAAAATGAATCCGGCACAACAATTGACCCGCCCAGCGGCCATCCGTTTCTCAGGCTAACCCGTGTGCTCGAAGAAAACATGGTGCTCACCATCGAGCCTGGCCTGTACGTCATCGACATGCTGCTCGAAAACCTCCGCGGTACGCCGGCTGAGAAGCTCGTCAACTGGGATACGATTGAATGGTTGCGGCCCTTTGGCGGCATCCGCATCGAGGACGATGTGCGGGTACTGGTCAGTGATCGGGAGAATCTGACTCGCGACGCTTTTGCTGCTGCTTCATAACAGTTCATTACAAACATCCCTTGCCCTGAATTGGCGCGAAATATCCCGGTAATATTTCCTCGATAGAGTTTAAATCCAAGCCGCGCCTGGCTTTCAGAGCGAGCAGCCAATCCAGCGGCTTTGGCACGAATTGTGCAATTTGAGTCAAGTATGGGCACCGCAAATCGCAACATATCGCTGCGCGCAATGCGGGTCTTTTGCGTGGCCGCAGAGCGCGAAAGCTTCCGTGAGACGGCAGAGCTGCTGTTTCTCACATCGTCCGCGGTGAGCCACCAGATCAAGCAACTGGAAACCGACCTTGGAATCAAGCTATTCGAGCGCACGCCACGCTCGCTGCACCTTACAGCCGACGGCACCGCGCTCTACGACGATATCTATCCTTTGATTGGCGATTTCGATTTGGTCATTACTCAACACACAAGAACGCAGCAATCGCGGTCGCTGCGTATTTCCGTACAGCCGTTCTTTGCCAGCGAACTGTTTGTGCCTCGCCTGTCGAAATTCGTTGCGCAGCATCCTGATATCGACATCAGCATAGAAACCAGCGACGAATCGCCCGAGAAGCACCCTGGTACGGCCGATGTTTCGATTCGAATATTCAGGACGCCACCCGACGCGCTCGCATGTGAGCGATTATTTCCGTTGCGTTTGCTTCCTGCCGGAACGCCCGACTTGTATGACACCATAAGAATCCGGGCCGGCAAGATCATCAGCCCGTTCCCGCTGGTCATTCATGAATCAAGACCCAAGGCGTGGCACCAGTGGGAACGCTCATCCCGAATCAAGCTGCCGGATCACGCGAACGCGATTCGACTGGACTCGATGATTGCCGTAGCACGCGCCGCGGAGCGAGGGCTCGGCGCCGCCCTCGTGCCAAAACAGCTGAGCGATTCCTGGATCGAGTCATGCAGTCTCGTGCAATTGTTCGACCACGAACTGGTCACCAAGCATGCGTACTACCTCGTGTGCCGCAAAGAGGATCGGGACAAGGAAGAGGTGAAGCTATTCAGAGGATGGGTGTTGCAGAATTTCGCCGACGATGGTTGAAATTTTTTCAACCCGCGCCGGAGTTTTTCTCGTTTGTACGTTTCTCAGCTCGACATTACTGTAGCACCCGACCTGGCCGGGAAAGCGGCTTGTCATTTCGAAACTACAGTAAACTGCTATGAGGCATTTGTTATGAATAGATCCGATGAAATGAAATTTAAACGTGGAATCGCAGCACTGGGCGCTTTGCTTGTCGTTGCAACCATATCCTCGCCAGCATCAGCAAAGGAACCTGGCGCGACACCCTTCACCATGGCAGTCGTTGTCGACGACGCATACGGCCGCGCGATCGTATCTGGCAAGTTCGATAAGGCAATTCAAAGAATCACAGCGGGTGGTCATCGATCGCCGGACCGCTTTTCCCACCAGAACAATCTGTGTGTGGCATACGCCAAGACGAAAGAAACCGAGAAAGCCCGGGCTGCCTGTGACGCTGCAATCGCACTTGCAAAAACGCGAGAAAGCAGGGCAACAGAGAAAAATAGCGAGCGCAGTTTGATAGTACGTGCCTCCCGTTCGGACCTGGCCGTCGCCCTGTCAAACCGTGGCGTACTCCTGGCCGCAACCGGTGATAAGGAACTTGCAAGAGACGACTTTGTCGCGGCGATCAACTTTCAGACTGACTTTACCAAGACAGTCGCAGCCAATCTCATCAGGCTGGATAAAATGCAAGCGCCGGACGCCTAAGAGCATCAATTGTTGACAGCGAAAGGGTTGCTGCCTGGTCTCAACTTCGTGTCAGCAACCAGCAAGGAGACCCGGAATCCCCCCTTTTCGGGTCTCCTTTTTTAATCCCCCTGAGCCACGGCGCGGGCCTTCGCTTCGGCTTTGAGCTTTTTCTTAACCCTTTGGCCCTTGCGTTCGAGTACTGGTCTCATCTGTCGGCCAATCCACGGCACCAGGTACGTCAGTGTCGCAAGAATCCCGCTGATCGGCGGCATCGTCTTCTCATTTATGTTGTTGCCGCAGAGGTCCAGAATTGTCTGCGCCACATCTTCTGCCGTACTCATCGGCTGTGAGAATGTAATGTCAGACACCTTATTCATGTCCGACATGATGAATGCCGTATCGATTGGGCCTGGCGAAACCAATCCAATCTTGATCTTGCTGCTACGCAGTTCTTCGGCCAGCGCCAACGTAAATGCGCGCAAACCGGCCTTGGTGGCCGCATAAGTCGCTGCGCCCGGTACAGGTGTCCGGCCCGCCAGGGAACCGACATTGATAATCGCGCCTTCCCCCAATTCCCTCATGTAAGGCAGGGCGATGCG
>CALZMR010000191.1 GCA_945788575.1 uncultured Woeseiaceae bacterium | reverse complement strand
GGTTCAGGACGCCGCCCTCTCACGGCGGTAACAGGGGTTCGAATCCCCTAGGGAGTACCAAATCACAAAGGGTCCACAAAGTGGGCCCTTTTTGATTTGGGAGTTCCTTTGGCGGAGTAGGATCGCTGGTTCGACAAAACGCGCCAGCGTTTTGGGCGTCGCCGCGTGCGGCGACGGGTCGAAGACCCAAAGATCGCCCCAGGGCGATCTGAGCCAATCCTCTGGGGAGTGCCAAACAAACAAAAGACCCGCCATCGGCGGGCCTTCTCATCAATACTCGCAGATGATCGACACCTTGCGGGCGGCGAGTTCCACCTCTTCGTCGCTTGTTGCCGCGAGGAGCTGTTCCTTTGCGGCATGACACTGTTCAGCATCGCTGACGTGCGATGGCTCGACAGCCGGTGGTGCATTGTCGGCACAAAGCAAGGGCGCCACGCGCCTGATGTTCGCGTACTGCCCACGTTCGACGGCCACACAGTCGCCGCTCTGCAAATAGCCTTTTTCGGTTATGAAATTCGACACGGAGCCGTCGCGATATCGCAGCACGTAGCTATAACCGAGCCGGTCGCCTTCCAGCGCCGCCGTCGCAAGCCCGCCGAGGGCCGCACCTCCGACCGTGCTGGCTACCCGTCGTCCCGTCGACTGATTGCGAGACAGGACCAAACCGGTGAAACCGCCAACGACAGCTCCGGTCGGCGCGGCAGACGGCAGCCGAACGCGCTCGACATCGGTCACCATGGCATAGCGAATGCGGACCTCCTGGCCGCGGGCTGTCGTCCCGCTCTGTGTCGCGCATCCAGATGCCGTAAGCAGCAGCACCGTCAATGCAATACCTACCCAACGGGCCGCGGCTCGAGCCAAGGCTCCGCCGAGTCGATTCGATAGGGGAACAAATATATTTTCGTCATTCTTTCTCATCTTTACTCACGTCCATCCAACTTGAAGAGCCGCGGATTAGCCTTGATAAAGTTCACGATCCAACGTTCCAGAAACGAATCGCTGCCGGCCGTCCTCAAGTAGCTCCAGCCGAGAATCGACACAACGAATGCGCCGACGCTGTCCACGATCAGGTCCCACATCGTATCCACCAACCCTGACTTCTGCATATTCAGACCGAACAGCTGATCCATGCCGAACTCGAATATCTCCCATAATGCACCGATTCCCACGGCAAACATGAAAGCGAACAATGCAACGAATCTCGGCTGCATGTGCAGCTCGATGTCCGAGCGCTCATTGAGTACATAAACCAGCAGGAAGCCGACAATGCCGAGCAGGAATCCCGAGCCCGTGTGGAGTACGGCATCCCACCACCAGTATCGGACGTAATAGCCCTGCACTTCGCCAAGAAACAGAGAGGCATAGACAAAGACGACGGCAAGGACCTCGAACTCCGGCGGCACATGCACGTCGAATCGGCGGCCGAATACAATCGGCAACAAGGTAATCAAGACGATGGCGAGCGATAACGCAGCCGACATCCACCGTCCCTGCAAACAAAACAGCACAACACCGACGACCAGCGTCGCCTGAAGGATCAGCGTCAGCCCTTTGTGTAGATTCGGTATTTGTCCCATGTCGCGAATGGCGGTCTGGCAAATCACCCGCCGGCGGGCACTCCAGCCGGAAGCAGGACACGCCTGTCGATCTGATCCCCGACGCGTCTCAGCAGGCGCTCCGCTCGGACGACGGGCCGTTCCGACCATGCCTGCTCCGCAGACGCCGGACTCTGCAAGCGCGCGGCGATATCACGGAGATCCTCGAGCGTCGCCCGCACTTCGCGCGACACCGCAACGTTGCTCCACAGTATCGCTCGCTCCATGTGGTGCGTCGTCGCCCAGAGGTACAGACTGGCGTTTCGATTACGGCGCTCGTCGCGAGACCGGCGCGCAAAATCGAGATAGTGCTGTGCGAGGAGCCAGTGAGTTCGTCCGAACAGTGCGTCCAGCTCCTGCAGCGTCGCCCGATCGACATTCTCCGCTGCCGCAGCCAGCCGTTCGACGACATCGGTAAGCGGTTCCTGCAATGCCGATGACGCGCGTTCCGCCTCGACCGAGAGGTAGTTCGCCGTCACGCGGAGATCCCTCGAGGCCGACCGCCTGTCGCCGCTTAGTATCGCTGCATGAATGTGCCGGAAGCGTCTCGACGGAAGATCATAGAACGTCACCCAGAGATCCTCGTCGAGAACGACAGCCGGTTGATCCGATACGTGCTCGTCCGCATCCGCGGTGTGCGCGAGGACACCGACCAACAGGGCAATCAGCACCGCCTTTGATATTGACATCGCGTCTGCCTCCCCGGGCTTTCAGCGAACCTGCCGCCCGGTGCTTCTCGTTATCAGCGTTATCCGTAATCAGGACACCCACAATAGCTCGGGCCTGCCCAAAAATCGATTCCAGGTTTGGTCGGGACGAGCGGGAATCCGTTGGACGCCGGCCGGTACAGATTTGTGATTGCCCTGTCTTACCCCAACGAACTTTTCGACCTCAACCTCAGCCGACAAGACCCTCTGCCAATGCTGGCCCAGCGCTTCACGATCGGCGATGTGAGGCACCGTGCTGCCGATGGTTCGACATTGGAGTCGATTCCGAAGTTTGAGTTCCCCGACGACAGACGCACGAGCCAAGCAAGTGGCCAATGTGAGGGTCCGAGACAGCCCCCTATGGCGACGCGATCCGCCGCACATCGAACGCGACTCCGCCAAACCTGACCTCGCCACCGTCCACCCGCAACCAATCCACCGAATTCACCGCGTACCGAATCGCGTCGCCATCCCGGGACCCGAGTGCATTGTTGATCTCCAGACCGAGCCCGGGCATAAGGCGCTGAAACAGGTCCCGATGCTCATCCATCAGCTCGCGAAGCGGGGGATACTCGGCACGGGCGAACGCCTGTTCGGCCGACCCGGCCTTCCTCTTGAATCTCCGCCCTGTAGGTATCGAACCAGTTGTCGAGAGCCGACACGAACTCCTCGACCGAAGCGACGTACTCGTAGGCCACCTGTGTGAAGTCCTGCCACCGATGTAACTGACCGTAGTTCATGGCCGGCGGCCCGAGTCTTTCAGGCCCCACCTCTGTACCATCAATCGTTACTCGCATAGACCCACTCGTTGCAGAAAGTGCTGGCAAGCAAAGTACGCTGGCAACCGCCGCTGCGGCCCTTGCGGTACGGTATTACAGCTTCGCGCCCAGCGCTCTCGTACAATGGCGACAACCCTATCGTCGCCCCGGGCCAGTCGTGCGAAGACTCAAATGGACAGCCGCAATACTGATCGTCGTCATGATCATCGTGACGGCGCTCTACCTGCGACGGGACCGTGTGGCGCGGGAGCTGGCCAATTCGGCGCTGAGCGATACCAACTTCGCAGTCTCCGAACTCTCGGTCCGGTCGATGGGCGTTTCACACATCGAGTTCTCCCGTCTCGTCGTCATCAGCGAGAACGGCAGCCGCTTCGACATCCGCGGCCTGTCGGTTCCTTATGGAGCCGAAAGCAATGGCGTGACCCGAATCAATGCGGAATCCCTCGAGGTGGAATTCGGCCCGGATCGCACGCCCAGGGAACGCTTCAGCGACACAATTTGGGAATTGCTCGCGTTGCCGGGCGAGCTAAGGGACACCAGTGTCAGCGTCGGCATGGTGCGACTGCCTCAAGCGCCGGTCATACAGGAAGCGGTCTGGACAAGCATCGGCAGCCGGCAGAATGCGAGATTCGAGGCCGACGGTCATGCGATCGAGATCATCGTATACGGCGACGCCGTCGACGGATACCGAATCAGCGTTCTCGCAAGTGACGACGAAATCGCCGCTGAACTCGACACTGCGGCGATCGACGACCTGCTCGAGTTGCGCGGCGAGATCCAGGTCCGGATTGACGACTGGCTGCCGACGCTCAGGACATTGGACTTGCTGCCCGAAGCAGTCGCCGGCCTCGAGACGCAGCTGTCGGGCAATATGGCGATCGCGTTCGATCGCGAACAGCCTGGCGACATCGTCGTTGAAGCTTCGCTCGCCTCGTCGGATGCCACCGCTATGCAATATGCCGTCGCGGCAGATACGAACGTAATGTTCGATGTCGTTGATTCCGAAACACTGAACGTGCAGTTCGAGTATCCGGCCATGACCTGGTCAGCGCGCTCTTCAGGAATCGACAGCCTGGTCGCCATCGAAGACGGCACGTTTCCACTCTTGCTCAACAATCTGGAGTGCCGTTCGGGGATTCGCTGCACGATGTACGCCACGGTCTACGGAGAGAGCCTCTCCTGGGCCGACTACGCCGTGGACACTGCCTCGATCGCGTCGCCGATCGTCGTCGAGATAGGCGAGGTCACGAGCATCGACCTTCCTGCCGAGGCAAGCGTGTTACTTACAGGTATTCGCGTTGGCGAGATCGCCGCAGCGTCGGCCGAAGTTCGCGCGTTTTCCGGAGCGAGTGTCACGGTTGCAGAAGAGTGGGAGACCGCAGTCGATTCGCTGACATTGGTATTCGACGGTCTCGAGGTCGCCGAACAGCTGAGCGCGTCAGGCGAACTCGCGTTTTCCGGACTCGTGGTTTCCGAAAGTGGCGCGACGGTCGAATCGGAGTTATCGCTCGCGGCAGGAGCCACAGCCGTCTGGAACGACTTGTTGATATCCCTCCCCGGGCTGACCGGCACGATGACACGCGACGGCGACGAGCTGCGAACGTCACTAACTGTCCGGGATCCGGCGATCGAGGCGGGCATCGATCTCGTCCGCAATTTCGATACCGGCGCCGGGGCAGTCTCAGTCCGCGGCGCACGCGTCTCCTTCGACTACGCGCATCTCTCCGACTACGTTCGCGAATGGCCATTTGTCTGGGACGTCATGTCCGGCGCACTCACCTTCGATGCGCAACTCGACTGGCAAAGCCGTGATACGGGCACCCGCTATTACGGCGACGTCGCCGTGGACCTGCAGAAACTGTCCGGCGTCTATGACGACTATGCTTTCGTCGGCGTCACGACCGCGCTGAAGGGAACCGTGGATTCTGCCGAAGGCATCGACCTCGAACCGGGCAGCGTAAGCGTGCCGCTGATTGACGTCGGGCTGCCAGTCGAGAACGTGGCCGCGAATTACCGCATCGATGTCGGTGCGGGCGAAGTCTCGATCGAAGACCTGTCGCTGGAAGCATTCGGGGGCAGGATTACCGCCGAACCATTTACCTATTCGGCGGGCGCGGACAGCAACCAAATCCTATTCTCGGCTGAGGCCATTCAGCTAGCGTTAATAGCCGACGTGGCAGACTTCGATGCTGTGGACATGAGCGGTTCGATCTCGGGCCAGATACCGGTCACGATCGGTGCGGACTCGATCGGCATCGATAGCGGACAACTGGCGAGCGACGATCCAGGCGGTGTCATTCGGTACTCCTCGGGAGTAGCCGCGGATGCCGCGCCGGAAGGCAACCTGAATATCGTCACCCGGGCGCTGAGCAATTTCGAGTTCGATACGCTGACATCCAACGTAGACTACGATTCGGATGGCGATCTTGTGCTGACGATGAGACTGTCGGGGATAAACCCTGACATGAACCCGAACCAGCCGATCATCCTGAATCTGAACGTAGAGAACAATGTGCCACAGATGCTCAGGAGTCTGCGGGCAATTCGGTCGATTGAGGATATACTTCAGGAACGGACCGCAGAGTGAATCCAGATATGAAGCGACTACTCTTTTGCCTGGCCGTTTTAACGGTCGCGAGCGCATGTTCGCCGACGGTGCAGGTTCAAGCGCCGTCTGAGCCCATCGAGATCAATCTGAACGTCAGGATCGAACATGAGATCCGCATTCAGGTCGACGAAGAGCTCGAAGGACTGTTCGATGAAGATAGTGACGTATTCTGAGGTGGCATCATGAAAAGACTACTCACGGCATTCATACTCATATTCGCCATGCAGGCCGCGTGGGCGATCGATTTGCAGACGGCCAAGAATGAAGGCCTCGTTGGCGAGGCCAACACCGGCTATCTCGCTGCGGTCCAGCAGCCGGCGAGCGCCGAGGTTCAGGCACTGATACGCGACGTCAATGCGCGACGCCGGCAGCAGTTCGAACGTACCGCCAGCAACACGGGCGCGACGGTCAATCAGGTTGCTTTCCGCTTCTACGAACTCGCCGTCCAGCGAACAAGTAGCGGGCATTACTACCAGGACGCGCGCGGACGCTGGGTACGCAAATAGGCTGGTTCTTATGTGATCCCGATCCCTGTCAGGGCCGGGGCCTCTTGCGCAATTCTTCGGACTGGCGACTGACGCGTTGCTCCAGCTGACGATTCAGATCGTCCAGTTCACGCCTTCGCTCGTCGATTTCGACGACCAGATCGACAATCTGGTCCCGCATCGCACCGAGAAACCCGCCAAAACCGATCGCTACGGCGCAGCCAATAACGACGTTCGGAATCGAGCCCGTCAGCGTCGCTGGCCCGAAGCCCAGCACCCATGCGTAGATGATCGACAGGCTCATGAACACTCCACCGATCACGCCCGAGATCAACCCGCCGAAACCGCCGGACAGACCAACGGTCACAAGCAGCGCTAAAAAGGGCACGGGTAACACGACCCCGGTCTGGTGCGCGGCAACGAAGATGGCTGCGACAACTGCGCTGAGCGCCCACGCGAAAGAGATCTTCTTCTTTAGCTGCAGCGCCCCAATCGATGGGCTCGTGCGATCTTCGGCCATCTCGGCCCTATCGGCGACAGTAAGACACCTGGAGACTAAGAGACTTTCGGCCTCGATTCCAGACTCATGTCCCTGATCTACTGACTCCCTGCCGCTGGACGCCGGGTGCTCAGCGCTTTGGCGAGCCGTGAACCGGATTGCCGAAAACGGCGAAACGGTTTGACAGCGCGAAGTTCAGCCGCAGCCGCAGATCGTATTCGTGGAATCGGCTCTGATCGGATGCCGTACCCAGCGGCATTGTCCGGCTCACGACGTTGACGACCACCTGCCAGGTCGCCGCAACATCTGCGGCGTCCCATGCCCCGCTCGGCACGAACGGACTCTGCACCGGGTAACACAACGTAATATCGTGACCGAGGCAGGTATCGCCCGGGCGATCAGCAGGTGTCGACCAGGCAACGTAGACATTGATGGCCGCCATTGCGCTTGAGAAACCGGATGCCACTGCGCTGGCGGTCTGATTGCAAATCAGAGGCTCACCGCGCGTCGGTTCCGGCGCGAGCCTATAGCCACTGAATAACGTCGACGCGACCACTTCCCCGTGAACCAGGTTCGCGAGTGCACCGCAATCGTCGGTACCTGGAAATCCCTGCTGCGCCTGTGTATCGGCAGCAAACGTGAACACGGCCATCGCGGCCCATAAAAATGAAGTCCCTTTCCGCACCAGCTTTCTCCCAAGGCTGAATCTGCCCCGAGGATGGCGCGTTGTGCCGCCGCCTGCTGGTGGAATTTCCGGCGAATCAGCTCAGATATTCGATCCAGAGCCCGCGGCCCACTGAATACAGTCCAGCGACGATGAGTGCCGAGATTGCGACAATTCCAATGGTAAACCCGGTGCTGCGCCTGGACGGATCGGCGAGGTAGGCGCGCTTGTAAACGAATCGGCCGATGAGGAAGACCAGCCCTGCTGCCGCTGCATAGAGCGGCTTGCCGAAGTATCCGTAGATCCACAGTGCGGGCAGGAACACGACGAGTTGCTCCATCGTATTCTGCTGGATGCGTAACATGCGCTCGAACTCGGGATGCCCCGTAATCGCCGGTGCGTTGACGCCATGCTTCGCGCGCATCTGGCCAACCTGAACACCGAATATAAAGAACTGCATTAACGCGAGCAGCGTAACGAATGCGACTGCTTCCATGGCTTCCTCCTCAAGCTCGAGCAGCGCGAAGACCGCGACCGCTTCCATTCACTACACACGAGTCATTACCATGCGCTATCCGGGCAACCCAGGCCCGACAACGGCACACGCATGACGGCAAAGCTCAAATCCTACGGCCACGCACTGGCCCGGGGCCTCGGTCTCCAGAGGCACGAGTATGTCGCAGTCGCGTGGTCGTTTGCATACTTTTTCTGTGTGCTCGCGTCTTACTACATGATTCGATCGATACGCGAGAGCATGGGTGTCGAAAGCGGCGTCGGCACGATCCCGTACTTGTTCACGGCGACGTTCGTCGTCATGCTGCTTGCATCGCCGATATTCGCGGCGATCGCGTCACGCTACAGGCGCCGCCAGTTCCTGCCCTGGGTCTATTATTTCTTTGCCGCAAACATCCTGATCTTCTGGGGGCTGTTTTCGTGGGCAGCGTCAGTTGATTCGGATGTCGCTGAGAATGGCACCGAAATCGTGGCCATGGTGGACGTCCAGCCTGATACCGGGACTAACGTCGAGGCTGAAGAGGAAGACGGTTCTGCAACGGCTTCCGTATGGATCGGTCGAGCGTTCTTCGTATGGCTGAGCGTCTTCAACCTATTCGTGGTCTCAGTGTTCTGGTCTTTCATGGCGGACATCTATTCTCGCGCTCAGGGCCGGCGCCTTTTCGGGGTCATTTCGGCGGGCGGCAGCCTCGGTGCGCTCTTCGGACCGCTATTCACAGAGACCTTCGTCGTCGCTATTGGAACGCGAAACGTGCTGCCGATATCGGCATTGCTGCTGCTCGTGGCGGTCGTCTGCATCTACAGACTGCGCGCCTGGGTCGCCGCGGACCGGGAACACGAACACCCCGACGCCGCCGAGCGTGGCAAGCCGCTGGGTGGCCACGCTCTCGCCGGCATCACCAGGATTGTTCGCTCCCCCTACTTGCTGATGATCTGCGCAAAATCCCTGCTCGCCAGCTTGCTCGGGACTGCGCTCTATATGTTCATTGCCCAGTTCGTCAGCAACACGATCGAGGGCACTGATCAGAGGACACAGTTTTTCGCTCGAATCGATTTCTGGACCAATCTGTTCTCA
>CALZMR010000190.1 GCA_945788575.1 uncultured Woeseiaceae bacterium | reverse complement strand
GGTATTCCGGTACCGGACGGACAAAGGTCAGCCTGCCAGCACTCCATTGCGGCACCTGAGCGGTGGTCAGACTCATCACTTCGCTGATCCCCGGGACGGCCGCGGCACTGTCCGAGAGCGCGGCAACGCTGCGAACGAACTCAGCAGGCGATTGACGTCGATTCTCGACGATCGCGGTCACCCACGCCCCGGAAGACTGACCGAACACCTGTTCGAACTCCTCGGTCGGCGCCGCCAGTTCCGGGCTGCTGACGAACAACGGTCGGAATGACAGGTCGAGTCGGATCGAACTCGCGCCCAGACTTGCCGCAATGATCAACAATGCGAACAAGCCGAACGTCGCGACGGGATGACGTTCGGCGACCTTCTGGGCCCGGAGATATGCGGTGTCGAAACGTGACACGTCAGGCCTTGGCGCGAGCCTCGATGCGCGACTCCGCAAGGTCAAGCAGCTGACCAACATTGACTACGTCGACAATGTCGGACTGCTGAAAGCGTACGTCGAACTCTTCCTGCAGTTCGATGACCATCTCGACGAGCAGGAACGAGCTGTTCACGAGATCGGTAAGAACCGCATCGTCGCTGACTCGCTCCGGCGCGCTTCCCAGAACTTCTGCCATCTTCGCTCGTACGGTTTCGCGAGTATTCATGATGATCTCCTGCTACTTGGTTGCGAGGCGCAGTTCGCCCAGCCGCTCTTTGTGTTCCTGCGCCGTCTTCTGATAGACCTCGCGATCGGCGAGCGTGAATCGGCGCAACGTATCCTTGATGTTGTCGGCGCCGTATTCATCCTCCATCTCCGTTAGCGCGTCGCGGATCCATTGGATGTGCCACTTCTCGTCTTCCATGATCGTGTCAATGGTCTCGGTGACGATGTCGGGCACGTCCGGCGATTCGCGGTGCAGCGAGTACTGGCTGACGACGCGCTTTTCGAACACCTGGGTGATCGCCAGGATTTCCATGAGATTCGTCGGCATTCCCGCCGCGGCCAGATACTGATTCTGGTAGGCCACGGGCAGCTTGAGCGGCTCTACACCGAGCTTCTCCAGACAGTCGGTCCAGTAGCGGGCGTGGTTCGCCTCGTCGGCAAAGTGCCGGGTCATGTCCTGTTGGATGGCGGACGGCCGTAACGAGCGGGCGAGTTCACCAAAGAACAATGCGCCACTGATCTCGGATGTGCGATAGAAGCTCAGTATCCAGTGAAGGTTCTCGTCAATCTTCATGGCAATCTCCCGGAACGGCGATTGAAAGTATCCCGTCGCCCATGTGGCAACTCATAGTCTGGAATCTGCGTCCGTCAGCGGCCCGCACTTCGCAAACTTCGGCTGCCGGATCTGCGATCGTGAAGTCGCTCAGTACGAGACCGGCGTTGTCCGGATGGCACTTGAACACCGCTTCCTTGATGGTCCACAGTCGAATAACGTCTCTGTCGCGATCCGCGGGGATGCTCTGAGCCAGCCAGTCGATCTCCGGCTCGTTCAGGAACCACCCAACGACTCGATCCCGAACGGGCCGCACGGTCTCGAAGTCCACGCCGATCCCGCCATTCGCCGCGAACGTACCGACGGCGTATGCCGTGCCGTCACCGTGCGTAAGGGAAAGCTGAGCGTCGGGGAAGCTGAGGCGGCTGGTGTCGTCGGATCGACCGAGAGAATTCAACAGCGACTTCAAGGCCACCCGTCCCCGGCGCCAGTCTCGACGCCGGTTCTCGAACTCGAACGAGGCGAGTTGCACTTCCTCGACTGCGTTGAGCGCCGGACCATCATCGTCCGTGTATTGCGCCACGACGTGGATCGGCGTCAAAAGTGTCGTTGCCGCGCGTGCTTCGATCTCGGTCAGGCGCATTGTCTGCCCTCCCCCGTCTCACGCCCCCAGCGCGTCGCCGTCAGGTAGTCACAGGTCGCATCGATGAGGTCGCCAACATCGGCGGTTGAACCGTAAACGTCCTGCGTGCTCACTTGAACATCCTTGTCACTGAATAGCTGACGCGCGAATGGAAAGATGCTCTTCAGCGACTGAGCCATCGCGCCGCCGAAGCTGTCGATGCTTTGCGCGAGCGTCTCGAAAGACTCCCAGTCACAGAACAATGGCTTCAGGACGCCGTGCTTCGCGAAGCGCTCGTCGCGCATGAAGGCGTCGTAAACACGGTCGAGAAGATCGCGCAGCGACAAGCTCAGGTCGCCCGGATTGGTGACGTTCAGGATTCGGCGGTCCTCGCCGTCATGCATCTGCTGAACGATGGTCGCTACAGTACTGTCGGTCGTCGTGATGTAGACCCGCGTGTCTGCTGCGCCGGGCACCACGGATAGCAGTCCGTAGTACAACAGGCTCAGCGTATTGTGGATCACGTTGAACTGACTCACGCGGCCGGAAATGTCGTCACAGAGGATTGTGCCCACGCGATAGATCTGCCACGGCAGATCGTCCGCCGCCTGAAGAATGCGCTCGGCCTCCCATTTCGACCATTCGTAGTGATTCGCGAACTCCGCGGGCTCCTCCAGAAACTCCTCGCTGACACTGCCCTCGCGAAGACCGGCCGCATACAGCGAACCCGGAAATACGAAACGTTCGAGATTCGGGCACGCTCTGGCGAAGTCGACCACTCGCTGCGTGCCGTCTACGTTTACCCGTTGCGCAAGCTCACGCACGACTCCGAAGTCGGTGGCCGCTGCACAGTGAACGACGTAGCGGATATCCTCACGCGCCAGCTCTGCCATTGGCTCGAGCGAATCGAGATCGCCGAATATCACCTGGCAACGCGGATTGCCGGCCAACCGACCCAGGCGGGTAAGCTTCCGAGCCCGCGCCGGTTCGTCGTCCCCACGGCAAAAAAGTGCGAGGCGCGACTCCGTCCGATCCAGAAGATCGGTGGCCAGCGCCTGGCCCAGATGGCCGTCCGCACCCGTGATGACAATAAGGCTCATTGCGCCTCTCCTGGCTTCGGCCAACTCGGCACGTCCGAACCGTGTACGTCGATCATGGCCGACAGCCAGCGTTCGATGCCGAACGCGACACACGCGGACTGCGCAGGCTCGGCCCCGCAATGAATCTCGTAGCTCTCGCCAAAGAAACTGCGGTGCTTGTTCACCGACCCGATCGCGAGCCCGCCGGGGATGCAGAGTTCCTGTTTGGACGGCTCGATAATCTGAGCCAGCGCCTTGGGGTCGCCCTGTGGGTCGAAGAACGGATCGGTCGCCGACTGCCACTCGGCAGTGAGCCCGAGAGATCCGGCAAGCGCTTCCATCGCGGTCGACCAGTGACTGACGAACTCGTCGATGCCACCTGAATCACCAATGCACACGACCTCACGCATCTCGAAACACCACTGGCGCTGCAGCGGGACGTAGTGCGTTTCACGCCGGAAGCACTGACAGCGCGCCGTCAACAGCAACGGCGACTCGATATGCTGACCGGCGAACAGCGGATAAAAGTGATAACACGTTGCCGGCGTAAGAAGATGGTCTACCGTGTCGAATCGATCCGCCGTCACATCGATCTGTTCAGCGGTGCCCGATTCCTCGGCCAACGCGCGTAACGCGGCGTCATCACGGCGGCCAGACGTAACGAAGGTCGCCAGATGCGGAAATGAACGCAGGTAGGCGATGGGCGCAAGTGACTTCGCCGCGATCAGGCTCGGGAATCGGTAGTCGGACGCGCCGTATGACGATGCCGAATCAGCTACGTGCTTATCGAAACGGCTGGCCCACTCGAACAGCTCGCCGGTAAGTGTCGCGCAACCGTCCTCGGACGAATGCAGATCGTCCTCGAGTTTCTCCGCCGGGCTGTTCACTGCTCGCCCTCCTGACTCATGAAGATACGGGCAATCGTCGCGATGTCGCGAAAACTTCCCGGCTTTAGCTGCTCTCGCCGGATGGGGCGGCCGCTCGCGTGCTCCAGATGCGTCAACAGGTCCAGCACATCGAAAGACGTGATAATGCGCTCTTCGAGCAACGGCGGATCTACAGCAATGGCAGCCGCATCGAGACCGGGCTTGACGCTGGCAAGGCAACGGCGAACTGCTTCGATGGCCTGAGTGTTCATGCCGCATCCTCGAGCAATTCGAGTTTGCGCAGGTAGCTCAGCCGTTTTCGATTGACGATGAGCCGATGCTCCAGAACCCTGTCGGATGTCGCCTGCGCCTGCCAGACGTCGAACGAGTCCTCGATGCCCGCGTCGCGATACACGTCGGGGTTGTCGTACTGTTTCCAGACGAGGTTGAGATAGCCCGCAAGATGGGCGCGCAGATAGGCGCGACGGTCGTCGTCCCAATCGTTGACGTGGCGCTCCAGGCAGTTCGCAAGAAAACGCCGGCCGAAATTGAGATGGCGCAATTCCTCGAAGTGGTGAATCCGGTTGATCTCGCGCACCACGGGCTCGAGGCGCTCGTCCTTCGCCATGATTCGGTTATAGTGGTCGACGATTTCCTCGAAGACGTTGATACGAGCGAACAGCAGGAACATGTCCAGCTCTTCGTCGCCGCTGTCCGCCCCGTGAAGAGTACGGTCCGGATATATCTTGCCTGCATATCGGCGGCAGAAGCCCGAGAAGTACATCATGTGTCGCGCTTCCTCATCGACGAAGTGCGTGAGATAGCGGGACAGTTCGGAACTGTCGTCTCCGAACAGGCGCCGGCTTATCTCGCTGATGAGGAACTTCTCGCCGTGAATGTTCAGGCTGAAGAAATTCACGGCCTCGAAGAAACTCAGTTTCTGCCGAGCGGCTTCATCCATCGACTCCCACGTGTCCGATCCATACAGGGAGATCAGCTCCGGCGTGAAATACCAGCCCGTCGGCTCCATGTTCTCCGGCCAGTCGAATTCCCGAGGATCGATGAACGCGTCCTCGGAGGTCTTGGAGAGATCGGCTAGAAATTGCTCGAACGGAATTGCGTTCATACTGCCTCCAGTAGCGCGCACTGCCAGTTGCTGCCGAATCCGGCCATGAATGTCAGCACCTTGTCCCCGCTTTGTAGTTTGCCGGAGGACTGCAGCGCAGACAGGTTGATGATGTTGTCGGCACTGATGACGTGGCCAGCGGAATCGATCGACGGGAAGAAAGCCTGTTCCTCGGTGATGCCGAGCAACTTGCTCAGAATCTGCCAGGCCTTCTTGTTCGTGTTCTGGGGTACGACCCAGCGTACGTCCGCCAGACTCAAATCGTTTCGCTGCAGAGTCTCGTCAACGAGACGTCCGGAATAGTTGAAGTAGCTGCCGACCGTTTCGTCGTCGCTCGCGGTGACCATTGCGCCATTGGTGATGTGATGCACGTCGAGCAGACGATATCCCTGCTGCTCGCGCGAAACCAGGCAGGCCGCCGCACCGTCGGATATCAGGTTATAGGCCTGCTCGTACTTCGCGCCTCGCGGAAACCGATCGGCGGTGATGCACAGGATATTGTCGAAGGTCGATTCGGCGATGAGCATGCATCGTGCGAGCCTTAAAGCACCGAGCATGCCCGTACACGCCTGCTGATTCAGGCCGATGACGATAGCGTCCCGCATCCCGCAGGTACTCTGCAGGTCGCTGGCCGGAAACCGCATGACGTGTTTAACGTCACCGGTTTCCTCGAATAGCGGCATGTCACTTTCGCTGCCATTCTGCGGCAGGCAAGTGCTGTAGATGATCGCATCTACCGAAGGCGCGTCGATGCCGCTGGCATTGAAGGCAGCCAGCGCCAGATCGAGTGCCGTCTCGTCGTCCGGACAGACATGGTGCGTGAAAAACCCGGAGTCACGCAGCGCCTCGGCAGGCGACATGAGTTGGCCGAGCGAGCCCGCGTCGTCGAGAGATTGCTGACGCGAGCCGAGTGCGCTCGCCATGTGATTGATGTAAGTGTCCATCGCTGCATTACCTGGGCAAAAAGCGCCCGCTCACCGACATGTATTTCTTGTACTCGTCGCCGAACTCGGACGCCGCGAGTCGAGCCTCTTCACCCGCCGCGGTGATCGACAACGCGATCACTCCGTAAACAAAGCAGCCGATGGTCAGCGGGTGCGGAAACGCGATAGCAGCGGCGAGAAACGCCAGCAGAAAGCTCGTGT
>CALZMR010000189.1 GCA_945788575.1 uncultured Woeseiaceae bacterium | reverse complement strand
AATTTCACGCAGCCCTCTTACGACCTCAGGCTCTAATTCCCCGATTAGCTCGACGTAGGTAAGATCGATACTGAACCGGAACGACACCTCGTGGACGGAAGACAGCGTACCCGGCCTGCTCAGCACAAAGGTCTGCCGCAGCGCCGAGAAATTCGTAGCCAAAGGCGGCAGCTCTGACAGTTCGGTTATCCACCGCCCATCACCCCTGAACCCGAGGTCAATCGGTTCATGGTAAACGCAATTACTTCCGCCTGGTTCGTCCTGTCCCGGAATGCCGCAGAGTTTCCAGCTCGTAACCACGTTGAAATCTCCAATGCTGGTTTCCGAATCGAAGTCCGGGACATTGCCAGATGCTGAATGGGTAGTCGTAAGCATGGAGCTAATGCCGGTCGAGTAGGGGTGTACGCCGATATTGGCGCCCGTCGTAAGCGATCGGCTGGACGATACCTGTCTCGAGTCCATTTGGTTTTGCGGAAAGTAATCGGCTAATCGCAATGACGTTGGATAGCGTGTGTCTATGTTGATTCTGTCGATAAAGAAACCACGCTCACGCTCGCTACTCCGGAAGTTATCAACACGCAGGTGCGAGCCATACGTATCGATGCGGAGATACGTCGAACCGTTTTCGTACCACGCGTAAATCTGCGAGTTGAAATCCAGCGTAACCGGAAAATATTCGCCTTCATTGCGCATTACGTTGCGCCGGAGCGTGACGCCCTGGGTCCTGTATTGAGTTGACGGCGCGGCACGATTCGATTCATCGACCGCTCCGATACCGGCTGTAATGGTGGCATTGGTCGAGCCGTCGCTGCTTATTGTGGCTTGTGTCGTTTGAATCGGCGGCGGTGTGTAAACAGGGGCCGGCGGCGGCGCGTTGACCGGCGTTGGCGTTTGATCCGGCGGCGGTGTGTACGCCACTGGCGGCGCCGGCAACTGCGGCGCCACCGGCTGCGCTGTGCCCGGAATATCCAGCCGTTGCTCAGCATTTGCATTGACCGTGTAACTGCCCACAGGCGCACCGCTCGACGGACCGAAGACCAGTTCTGTGCCGATCGGATACCACTCCAGCCGGCTCGATTGGAATGGCAGTTCGAACTGATAGACCAGACCGGCCTCCGGATCGACGCGGGCCAGGACCATGGGTACGGTGTTCTGGTTCGCGAACAGCACCCGGACGCTTTGAACGGGCTCGGGGCGGTTTTCATCTGGAGGCAGGATGGGCTTATGGTCGTCGATGCTGGAAGCAACCTGATTGATCGCGGTGACGTCTTCCAGATATTGACCGGCCCTGCCTTGCAATCCTGCAATCATCTGATAAGCGCTCGTGTTAAAGACGAATTCCTCGGCACCTCTGACATTCGGATCGCCGTTTCCATACACCGGCGAGTGGCGCATATTTGTCATGATCTTTAGTGAAATGACGTAGGGATGTCCTGGCGCATTCCTGGTACCGCCGACCGCAAGGATTACTTCGCCGGGATGCAGGGTGAACGTATGTGCAGTACCGCCAGTTCCGCCACGTTGGCGGCGGGTGCCATCGGCACAAATCAGTTCGAATCCATCAATCCAGGAACCGGCGCGCACGACAACCGATGTGAGCTCGTCGCAATGTTCGCTGAACGCTTCCGCGGCGGCATCCTGCATGACAAAAAATACGGCGCAAAGACTGAGAAATATCAAGCCAAACGTGCGTGACCGAAGACTACGGTCCGCGACAAAAGTATGTGCCCTCATTTTTCTCCTTGGCTCTTATCTATTCGACGCTGGAGCTTCTGGCGTATCAGCAAATGCCATTAATAGGAGTATAGACCCCAATACGCGTTAAACCCGGTAAAAAGCCTGCGAATACCGCATGTCACGGATACGCTAGAATCTCCTGTATAAGAAGAATGAATCAGCCTGGGGGTTGCCGGATGAATCGATCAACTGCTCGTACGCCAGTACTTGCGCTGTTTTCGTTTGCATTTGGATGGGCCGGCCTGGCCGAGGCACAGGAACCCGTCAACTACCGCAGCGACATCCAGCCGCTCTTACAGACCTACTGCTACCCGTGTCACGGGCAATGGGATATCTCGCGCGAAGCCAACCTGCGTCTGGACCTGGCGGAATCCGCCTTCTCTGAGATCGCCGACGGCCGCTATCCGATCGTCCCGGGCGAGCCCGGTCAGAGTCAGGTCTTTCTGCGCATGAACGCGAGTACGGCCGAGGATCGCATGCCGCCGTATTCGATGGGGGTGGAGATACCGCGTGACAGGATCGAGCTCGTGCGGCGATGGATCGAGGAAGGTGCCCATTGGGAGAATGTCGAGCCTACCGACGAAGCCGCGCCACCCGGACTGCCGCGTGTCGAACTGCCGACTGCGCCGTTCGTCATCCATACCCACTCCATCCCCGATGTCCGTGTCGTACCCATCGTCAGCGGTTTGTCTCACCCATGGTCGCTGGCATTCCTGCCTGATGGCGACATCCTCGTGACGGAACGCCATGGCGCCTTGCGGCTGGTCCGCGATGGCGAGTTGCTGCCCGACCCGGTCGAGGGCGTCCCGGAGGATGTGAAGGCCCGGGGTTTCTCCGGTCTCATGGAGGTCGCCGTACACCCCGACTTCCAACGCAACCGGCTGGTGTACCTGACCTACACACGAGCGCTGCCCGACGGCCAGGGTGGTGTCGCCCTCGTGCGCGGTCGGTTCGAAGGCGACATGCTGCACGACGTCGAGGACGTCTTCTTCGTCGAACCGTGGAATGTCGAAGAATCACCGACGGAGGGACTGGCGGATCTCGGGACCTTTACCGCCTCCTCCCGGTTGCTGTTCGCGCCGGATGGCACGCTGTTCATGACCGTCGGCGGCGCGTTCGGCGTCGAGCGCGATGACGGCGACTCGAGCTTCTGGGGCAACGCCCTGCTTGCCCAGGACGGCAACAGCCATGTCGGCAAGCTCCTGCGCCTGAACGACGACGGCAGCGCTCCGGCCGATAACCCCTTCGTCGGAGAAGCGGCGTATCAAGACGAGATCTACTCGATGGGCCACCGCAACCAGCAGGGACTGGCCATTCATCCGACCACCGGCACCGTCTACGCAACCGAACATGCCGTGCAGGGCGGCGACGAACTCAACCTGATCGAGCCCGGTGCCAACTACGGCTGGCCGCATGTCTCCTACGGCCGTCATTACGACGGGCCGCGCGTCAGTCGCTACTTCTGGTCTGAAGGCATGCTCGAACCGGCGGTACTGTGGGCGCCGTCCATCGCTCCCTCCGGCCTCACCTTCTATTCAGGCGATGCATTCCCGGAATGGCAGGGCAACCTGTTCGTGGGCTCGATGATGACAGGACGCATCCCCGGGACGGGACATCTTGAGCGAATCGTACTGAACGATGCCGGCGAGGAGGTCGCCCGAGAGTCTCTGCTTACCGAGCAGCGGCAGCGTATTCGGGATGTGCGGCAGGGGCCGGATGGGTTTCTGTATCTGTTGACTGAGGAGAACAATGGAGCGTTGTTGCGGTTGGAGCCGGCGCGGGACTGATATTTGGGGTCAGAGTAGAAATAGCTCAGGCACCCGGGGTCAGACCGCAATCTCCGGAACGAAGATCGTGCATTCGCTCTGATCCCAAATCTGTCTGAACATTTTGGACAGGCACATGAGATTGACTCTAATGTGCCTGTCCAGGGTCGTGCTTCCCTATTTGGCTGCCTTGAGTTGCGTCATGAGCACCGCCATGGCCTCCTCGTGATCGGCAATGACTCGCTGCGTTGTGTCGCGTTCATCCATAGCACCGACGTGAGCGGCAAGGCCGGGGACTTCCGCCATGATGTCCCAGTCATAGACTCGCTTGAGGATTTGACTGGCCAGGCGAAAAACGTGGTACACGAAGACATCGGCGTTGCCAAACTCACTCCCCATCACGTACGGGCCGAAGTTGGTTAGTTGTTTGAATGCCCGTAAGCCTTTCTCCACTTGTGGCCTGACTTCGGCATAGGCTTCTTCGGAGCGCTCAGCACCGAAAAATGCGTTGCCCAGATGACGCCTCGCCGCAAGTTCGATGTACAGCTCGCTGACATGGATGATCTCTCTTGCCTTCGCCTTCGCGAACGCCTGGGAGGGATACATCGGCGGATCCGGATGAATCTCATCCAGATATTCAAGGATGGCAGATGTCTCGACGAGAAAACCGTCCGCTGTTTCCAGGCAAGGAATCTTGCCCATCGGACTCATTGCAAGGAAATCATCTTCCTGGCTTGGGCGGGTTGGCAGCTGTTCGAATTCGACGCCTTTCTCAAGGAGACACTGTTTGACCATGTTTGTGTAGTTGCTGACTGAGAATCCGTGAAGCTTGAGCACTGGCTGTGTCCTCCGCGTGGCCGATAGCCGCATGGTCGATTAACGGCCGATTTGACGCAAGTATGGTAGAGACCCGCTGGATGACGGTGACCAGGGGCAGACTAATTGCGAAGCAATTGGACGTACGAGCAAAGCGAGTACTGAACATTTTGGACAGGCACATAAGAATGACTCTGATGTGCCTGTCCAAGGTCGTGCTTCCGAGTCACCGCGGGTTCGCCCCCGCCTTCGAATCTTAAGTACTTTCCCCGATTGACCATTTGTCCATATTTGGGACATTGTTCTCAATGACGATTTCGATGCACGCAGGACTTCTGCACCGAAATCGGAGACTCGTACCGAGTTGCCCGGCAGCGTATCGGTGGCATGGCAACCTGGCCATGTAACTAACGTTTACAAGAGGCATCTCCAGAATGCCCGACGAGACAGCAAGCAAGAAAGAAGCAAAGACCAAAGGTTCCTTTGCCCCCGAAACTCTGCTTACCGTGTTGAAGATCCTTGCAGGAAGCGCGGTCCTGTTTTTCGTGCTGGGGTTTGCAATCGTCCAGACCTATCTCGCGGAACACAAGCTCGAAGGAATGGTCTGGTTGTCGCACGAATTCTACGTGCGCGCAGGCGGCAGATTCCTCCTCGACGTTATCAAGTCTCCCTTCTTTGGAGCGCCCGTGTTCTTCCCGTTGGTCGCGGTGCTGTACTGGTCGCTGGTGCCGCGCAGAAGCAACATCAAGCGGAACCTCAAGCTAGGACAGTTGTTGATGCCCAAGCAACGTATCAAGCTGACCGTGCTGGGTTCCTTGTTGGTGTTGGTTATCGTCTTCGAACTCATTACCGGGTCCATATTGAATGGCGTTCTCTCCGGGGTCGTAACAAACCGAATTTTCAATGTCCCCGGCAGCGGATCTGCACACGCTAGCCTTACCGTCGCCTTCTTCTGCATCACGATGCCCGTAATTATTACCGGCGGTTTCTTCATATCCGCCTTGTATGGCGAAATGCCGGAGGACGAGCCGGACATTTGGCGTCTTGCTTATCATTTTGTGGCCGTGCTCTTCGCGTGCGCGCTCGTGTATCTGCCGATATCGTACGGGCAGCATATCTACGACTGGAGGGTGACTCCGATCCTCTATGCGGGGCTGTCGCAGGAGAGTGACGACCTGCTCGATACGCCGGTCGACCATAGCAGCACCGACGAGCGAGAGCTTTATCTGCTCGGCGAGTTCAACAACAAATACGTGTTCGTGAGAACGTCCGAACAGGGACCCGAGGGAATCGTTGAAACGATCGTTTCATCGCAGCTTCACCGACTCGTCTTCGACGTTCAGTACGACCTGCGGTTATCCGAACTCATAGACAGCACCCGCTCGGAATACCGGGAAGCGGGACGGGATGCACTGCGGGAGGAATTGAGCCTTGGCGAAGATTAGCGTGGACAAGCTTGTTACGGTGTTACTGGTTGGAGGTCTGATGCTTCTTGCCTGCTCGGAGAGCCTTGCGCAAACGATCTACCTTCAGCCCGGCGTCGGGTCACGGGACGCCGGCTTGCTCATCGGGCAACGGGGCGAGTCCCTTGGCCCGGGCGCACGCGGATCACATCGCGGTCTTTCGTATCGGCTGGACGGGCTTGGCAGGATTGTGCTCATCATTTGCAGCAGCACAAACTGCGCGACGACCGAGCATATAGCAGTTGGCGCCACGCGAGCTCAGGTACGAA
>CALZMR010000188.1 GCA_945788575.1 uncultured Woeseiaceae bacterium | reverse complement strand
GCCAATACCACCGAGGCTGGAGATAGTGATGCAGCCACCTTGCATATCGGAAGGTTTGAGTTTCTTATCCCGCGCCTTCTCGCTGATCTCACCCAGTTCTCTGGCCTGCCCGACATAGCTGTTGCCGTCGAAGTTCGGCCCCTGGAGCGCCACGAACAATTCGCCGCTCTTCAGGGTGCGCGTATCGATACTCACACCGTCGAAGACGCGGTCCGTACCGGACAGCGCTCCCTGTATTGATTCCGCGGCGTTCGACAAGGTCGTCATCATCTATCGACCCCGTCCAGTGTTGCCGCCGCAACGACGAAATCCGAAAAGTCGACGCGCCCTTCGCCGAGAATCTGGTAGTCCTCATGGCCCTTACCGGCTATCAGCACCAGATCCTTCGGAGCTGCAGAGCTGATCGCCCATCCGATGGCGGCCGCGCGGTCTTCGATCACGTTGACGCCTGCCGGATTGTTCAGACCGGCAACGATGTCGTCGATTATGGCGGCCGGAGATTCGTTACGGGGATTGTCGTTCGTAATGACGATGCGATCCGCCAGCCGCTCCGCGATACGTCCCATGATCGGCCGCTTGCCGGCGTCGCGTTCTCCGCCACAGCCGAACACGGAAACGAGCCGGCCGCGGCAGTGCGCTCTGAGCGCACGCAGCGCAACTTCGAGCGCCTCGGGCGAGTGCGCGTAATCGATGTAAACCGATGGGCCGTGGTCCGCCGGCACTCGTTGCATGCGGCCCGGCGGAGCCGCAACGTTCGCGATCGCGTTGCACGCGTCTTCCAGGCCGACACCGCCGGACAGAAGATAGGCCAGAACAAGAACGGCATTGGCGACATTGAAGTCGCCGGGTAGCGGCACACGAAGCTTAGCCTCGCCCCAACTGCTCTGAATACGCACCTCGGAGCCGTACTCTTTGGCGACCACTCCGCGAACGAAGACAAACGGCCTGCCGTTGGCGACACGGTCGAACTTCGTCGACACCGTGATCACCTCTTCATGACAGCGTGCGGCGAGTTCCGTGCCGAACTCCGAATCCAGATTGATGATCCTGCGCCGGGCACTGTGTTCGACGAACAACCTGGCTTTCGCTTCACCGTAGGCCAGCATATCGCCGTGATAGTCGAGATGATCTCGGCTCAGATTCGTGAACAGCGTCGAGTCGAAGCGCACGGCATCAACGCGACGCTGATCGAGCGCGTGCGATGAAACTTCGACGGCGGCATAGTGCGCGCCGGCATCGCGGAACTGAGCGAGTCGACGATGCATCTCGATGACATCCGGTGACGTCATGTCATCGTCGTTGACCAGCTCGCCGACGCCGTAACCGAGTGTGCCAGCGTAACCGCAACTTGCGCCCAGCACTTCGAAGCACTGCGCGAGAAGCCATGCGACCGTCGTCTTACCGTTCGTTCCCGTTACACCGATAACCTGCAGATCCCGTGACGGCTCTCCGAAGAAACGATCGGCGATCTCGCCGAGTTTCGAGGCGAGACCCGGCACGGCTATGTTCGGTATCCCGAGCTCGCCAGGAAATTCGTCGGCCGTATCGCTATCCCATGCAATCGCCGCGGCACCAGCTCGTGCCACTGCCTCGCAGAAGTCGATCCCGTGATGCGTCGCGCCAGCAACCGCCAGAAACAACGTGCCCGCAGTCACTTTGCGGCTATCCGCGGTGAGATCATTGAGCGCTATCGCGGGTGCATCGACGATGCCCGCCAGAAGTTCATCTAGCGAGTGGGCGGCTGTCAGCTGTTCTGCCGGCATGCTCATTGACTCGCAGCCTGGTTGCTCATCGCCTGAATCACGCTGCCCGCGTCGCGCGCTGGCAGTGCATCAGGTGGTACGGCGAGGAGGCGCAGCGCCTCGGCCGTTACGTTCGCGAATACGGGCGCAGCGACATCGCTGCCGTAGTAAAGCTCGCCGCTCGGCTCGTCGATGACGACCACGACCGCCAGCCTGGGGTCGCTGGCAGGGGCGAGCCCGGCAAAAATCGAAAAGTATTCGTCTTCGGAGTAGCCGCCAACGCCGGATTTCCATGCGGTCCCGGTCTTGCCGGCAACCCGGTAGCCGACGATCGCTGCTTTCGTGCCCGTTCCGCCCGGGCGAACGACTTCCTCCAGCATGCGCTTGACGGCGGCAGCCGTATCTTCGCTGACGACCTGCTCTCCCTCGGCCGCCTGATCGAGAGCAACCAGGGAAACCGGTTGCATGCGGCCCTCGTTGCCGAGTACCGCGTAGGCCTGGGCGAGTTGCAGCGGCGTGACCGAAACTCCGTAGCCGTAGCCCAGGGTTGCCTGAGTTATTTCTCGCCACTCGTCATAGTGATACAGGACGCCCGAGGACTCGCCGGGAAAGCTGCTACTGGTCATGGAGCCGAGCCCGAAGTCGCTCAGGGTTCCCCAGAGCTGATCCGGCGGCAGCGACATCGCCAGCCGGGTCGCTCCGACGTTCGACGAGCGCGCAAGAATCGTTGTCAGGCTGACCCGGCCGAGGTTGCGGCTGTCCTCGATCGTTTTGGCACCGATAGTGATCGACCCCGGCGACGTATCGATGATGCTGCTCGGCCGATACATGCCGCTCTCGAGCGCGGCCGCGACAATCAGCGGCTTGAGGCTGGACCCGGGTTCAAACAGGTCGGTAATCGCTCGATTGCGGTATCGCTCCGCCGATATTTGCGAGCGATCGTTCGGGTTGTACGCCGGCTGATTGACCATCGCCAGGACTTCACCCGTGTTGACGTCCAGAACGACGATCGTCCCGGACTCCGCCTGGTAGTCGCGTATCGCCGTCTTGAGCGTGCGGTACGCGACGTACTGAATCCGGAGATCGATGCTGGTGCGCAGTTCGCGACCGTGACGTGGCGGCCGTATGCTCTCGACATTCTCGATCGGCCGGCCGAGCTGATCCCGCAGCACCCTTTTCGCGCCCGACTCGCCTGCCAGCCAGTGATTAAAGGCGAGCTCGAGCCCTTCCTGTCCTTCATCGTCGATGTTCGTGAAACCAACGAGATGGCCGGCGACTTCGCCGGCAGGATAATAGCGGCGGTACTCGCGCTGCACATTCACGCCGGGAAGCCCGAGCGCGAGCACCTCGGCAGCATGGTCAGGGCTCAGGTGACGGCGAAGGTAAAGGAACTCGCGATCCATGCTGCGGGTGACCCGGCGGATCAACTGCTCGGGATCCAGGTCCAGCATGGCGGCGAGCTCGGGAATTCGGTCGACGGCCGGGGCGAGTTCGCCCGGGTTCGCCCAGATGCTGTCGACAGGCGTGGAAATGGCGAGCGGCTCGCCGTTGCGATCCGTAATCGTGCCGCGGTGGGCGAGAATTCTCTCGACGCGCAGGTGGCGCGCGTCTGCCTCGCTATTGAGAAACTCCGTATCCAGCACTTGCAGGTGCACCGCACGCGCGACCAGCGCCCCGGACGCAAGCACGAAGAACGCGAGCACGACGGTCACGCGCAGGACGAAACGCCGTGAGGACTGTGTCTTTGTCTCGGCGCCGCGTGTCATTGTCTTTGGATCACGTAGATGTCGGTAGCGCCAGGGCGCGTAAGCTCGAGATCTTCGGTAGCCACCTGTTCGATACGGGCATGAGTCGCCCAGGTGCTCTGCTCGATCTGCAACTGACCCCACTCGATATTGAGGTCGTCTCGTTCGTGGGTTAGCTGTTCGAGTTCGATGAACAGCGTTCTCGCCTCGTGTTTGGTATACACGAGCGCGAGTGCGCTCACGACGCACACGACCGCAAAGACGAACACCCAGAGAACCGGCTCGCGTCGCTCGCTCATGCCAGTCGCTCCGCAACTCGGAGCCGAGCGCTGCGTGCCCGTGGATTCGCCGAGACCTCGGCGACCGTCGCCGTCACCGGCTTGCCGATCAGGGCCAGTGCCGGGCGGTGCTCCGCGGGCACGTCAGGCATGCCGCGATATTGCTCTGATTCACGTGAGTGTTCGCGCATGAAGCGCTTGACGATCCGGTCCTCCAGCGAATGGAAGGCAATGACACAGAGCCGGCCGCCTTCGCGCAGCACCTCGAGGGCCTGCGCAAGCGCCGCCTCGAGCTGGCCCAGCTCGTCGTTGATGAATATGCGAATCGCCTGGAAGGTCTTCGTTGCCGGATGAATCCGGCCTGCGCGGACTTTCGCAGGCACCGCGCCGGCGACGACCTCAGCCAGCGCGGCCGTAGTCTGAAGCGGCTCGACCTCACGCGCGGACACGATCGCGTGCGCGATCCGCCCGGCATGGATTTCTTCGCCGTAGATTTTGAGAATGCGCTTCAAGTCCGCCTCGTCGACCCGTGTGAGCCACTCGGAAGCGGACGTTCCGGAGTCCGGGTCCATTCGCATGTCGAGCGGTCCATCGCGCAGGAAGCTGAAACCGCGGCTTGCTTCGTCCAGCTGCGGTGAGGAGACGCCGAGGTCGAGGAGAATTCCGTCCACTGCTCGGCCGAGTTTTCTTTCTTCAACGATTGCCTGAAGTTGCGCACACTGCCCCCTAACGAGTTCAAATCTCGGGTCACTTGTGAGCGCGTCTGGCGCCGCTTTGATCGCGTCCGGATCTCGGTCGATCGCGATGAGTTTTCCGTCCGTTCCCAGCGCGTCCAGGATTGCGCTCGAATGGCCCCCACGGCCAAACGTTCCATCTACGTACACTCCGTCTTCTCGAATCCTCAATCCGTTGAGGACCGGCCCCAGCAGCACCGGCACATGCGCGTCGCTGCTCATGAGATATGAACCCGCCTGCTTCGCCTAGAACGCGATCGACTCGAGGTCCGGCGGCAATTCGCCGTCGTCTTCGATCTCGAGCCACGCCTCGCGCTTTTCGTTCCAGGTATGTTCATCCCAAAGTTCGAACTTGTTGCCCTGCCCGATCAGCACCGCGTGCTTATCCAGCCCTGCAAATTCCCTAAGCTCCCGTGATACGAGAATGCGTCCGCTGCCGTCCGCCTCGACCTCGGTTGCGTAACCGACCATAATTCGCACGAGACGCCGCGCCGCTTTATTCATGCTCGGAAGCCTTACCAGCTTCCGCTCGAGTTCTTCCCAATCCGGAAGCGGATACACGAGGAGGCAGTGGTCCTTGTCCACGGTCACAATGATTTGCCCATCACAACGCGCAGCCAGCCGATCCCGGTACCGGGTCGGTATGGCCATACGCCCTTTGGCGTCCAAAGTGACTTTTGTTGCGCCCCGAAACATTGCGGTGAGGACAGTCCGGGGATCGCTCTTCTGGCGCGATATCCGGGCACGCTGCCCATCTCCTCCCACATTTTTCCACTTTTCAACACTATAGGTGCGGCCCCTGGGAGCGTCAACACGCCTCTGCAATTAGTTGTTGTTGTACAGGCACTTAGGGGCGATATCGTGGCCCAAATCGGGCGAATTGTGGCAAGGTCTGCGCTAATTAAATCAATTAGTTATGTCTCGTTTCTCGAAGAGATATGAGAAGCGGGTCGGCAGACGGCGACATGCCTCGATTGCGGCATAGTCTGGGCGCGATTTGCGCGAATTCGCGAATGAGCCTGGGCGAGCACCCAAGAATGATCTCTAAATCACTGATTTCATTGGGTACACCGGGGGCCCGGCGACGGGGTAGGAAGATCGGAAAGGCCGGAGCCGGCAGTAAGCCGGGTTCTGTCGAGGACAATCATTCATCTGCGACGGCTGTCGCCAGCTGCCTGTAGCGACCTACCCGGGAGTCCGCTCGGGACCGGCGGTGAAGGCTTTCACCCTCGCACTCCCCTATTTGGTCTTGCTCCGAGCGGGGTTTACCGTGCCGCGAACTGTTACCAGTCGCGCGGTGCGCTCTTACCGCACCTTTTCACCCTTACCCGACCTTGCGGCCAGGCGGTTTGTTTTCTGTGGCACTTTCCATGGGCTCGCGCCCCCCAGGCGTTACCTGGCGCTCTGTCCGAAGGAGCCCGGACTTTCCTCGACAACTCAATGAGTTATCGCGATTGCCAAGCCGACTCCGGCATTTCCGTGGGGCGCATTGTACACGCCGGGGCCGCTTAACCGCAGCGGTATCGGGAAAGACTGCGGCGACCGCCACAACA
>CALZMR010000187.1 GCA_945788575.1 uncultured Woeseiaceae bacterium | reverse complement strand
GGCGGCGGTGATGAGCCGCCGCCACCACCGCAAGCTGCGGTCATGGCTGCAGTCAGTGCCAGAAGCAGGGAAATGAGTGTCTTCGAATAAGTTTTCACGGTCTCCTCCTTAATCTGGCGGGTGGTCGAGGCCCCGGTCGGACCGTCGGTATCGCTTCGTGCCAGACGAGGTAATCGTTGCGCAGCAAGGCCTCCAGAGTCCTTCCGCGCGGCTGGTTTGTTTCTGGAGAAGTTCTGGAGCCTTCCTGATTAGTGCGATTGCACATTATTCGGGCACAAAAAAAGGCCGCTCAAAGAGCGGCCTCGTCACTCAAGAGTATCCTTGCGGGGGTACTCAATCTGAGTGGGTCTTCATTGTTGCGTCTCCGCACAACCAGCAGATCAATCCGAGCGTGTTCTCTCCAGTGCGGTGATATCCATCTCCACAATCAACTGGAGTGAATCTCCTTCAGCGCCTTGCTGTCGATCTGCGCAACCGCCTCGTCGAGCGTCTCGACGTAGCAGCTCTCCGCCTCGGCAACGCGGGACAGTGAGCCGAGTTCGCGGTACGACTCGACCTGACAGACGGATTCCGACGCGTTCTGTAGTCGCCGGTACAGTGCTCGCGCCCCGGCCTGACTGTGAATGTTCAGGTCCGCATAGGCTACGACGATCCTGTCGGACTCGAACTGGCTCGGTGCCGCGGCGATGGCTGTCTGCCAAAATCCGACCAGCATCAACGCGAATACACCCGCGACGACGAACGACCGTTGCGAACGGTTCAGAATGTCGAACGCCGTCAGCGCCTTGTCGTCCCTGGCCTTGCTCTCACCACGTGCCGCGGCGGTTGCCACTGTCAGTTTTTTCCTCGCAGCGTTGCCGCCCGAAAAAGCGGTCGCCTCGTCTTTGTTTTTCATACTCCTCTCTCCTCTGCTCAAGTCTCTGAAGAAAGAGCGCCGCCCAAGCGAACTCTCTTGCAGAATGCGTTTTCGTCCTCCCGTATTGGGTGAACGTATTGCTTAGATGCAGGAAGAAAGGATTCGGTTGCCCCGACAGAACAAACGATTCGTTATGGAACTTTTCTCGGGCGTTTCCGGACGGTTTCAGCTTCGCGCGTGTTGCTGTGCCATCGCGAGCGCGGCCGCACCCGCACCGGATACAGACCACGCGCCATCGACCGGCAGAACGACACCGCTGATGTAGGCGGCGGCATCCGACGACAGGAACATCGCCGCGTCGCCAATCTCGCCGGCACTGCCGAAGCGCTGCAGCGGGACGCTGCCTTTGTACTGCTCGGCAATCTTCTCGTTAGGCGCCAGCCGCCGCATGCCTTCCGTGTCGGCGATTGGCCCGGGCGAGATGCTGTTGATGCGGACGCCTGCCGGGCCCCATTCGAGCGCAAGTGTGCGGGTCAGCATGTCGACGCCCGCTTTCGCGGCACACACGTGGCTCTGCATCGGCATGGCGACGAATGCCTGCGGTGCGGAGATGTTGATGACCGACGCGCCCGGCTTCTTTAGATAAGGAAAGGCCGCTTTCAGAACGTGGAACGAGCCCAGGAGGTCGATGTCTACCACGGACTTGAAGCCGTTCGGGGACATGTCGTTCGCGAACGCCGGAAAGTTGCCCGCCGCGCCGGATACCAGCACATCGATGGGCGCACCGTGTTGCTCGAGCGCAGAAGCCACTGCTTCCGCGTCGCGTACATCCAGTGCGAAGCCCACGGACTCGCTGCCGAGAGCCGTCAGTTCGGCAACCGCGGCATCGACCTTCTCCTGCGAACGGCTTGCTACGGCGACAGCCGCGCCGGCCTCGGCGAAGCGCTTGGCGATACCGAGATTGATGCCGCTCGTGCCGCCGAAGACGAAAACGCGCTGTCCGGAGAAATCGAAAGTTGCCGTCATTTGAGGTGTCCCTGTGTCATCCGAGCGCAGAAGTGTGTGACGGGCTCAGGGCAATTACAAGCGCTTGAGAAAGGTGCCTCGCGAGTCCCGGACACCGGTTTTTGCGGAATACAGATGGTCGAAAATACCCATTTTCACTCACACGCGTTGGTGCCATTTACAAAAACATTGTAAAGACAGGCACTTGCGACCCATTGCGATTACCCGGTATTGCACCACATATGGCCGTCTGGCATATATGCCGCCGATGTTCGCACCCTTTCCCTTTAACAAGCGCCCATTTTCCGCACAAGAATGACGAGGTCGCCGGAAAGAATCCCCAAGCTAAGAAGTCGCGGCCGCGAGAATCGGCGGCGAATGCTGAGCGTCGCAGCGCAAATGCTGTCAGAGGGCGGCGGTGAGCCCCTTAAGTTCGCCGACGTCTTCGAGGCGGCTGGTGTCTCGCGCGGCTCGGCATACCGTATCTACATTGGTGTCGAGGACCTCTTGCAGGATCTGGCCGGCGAATGGCTGGGCAATTTCGTCGCCTACCTGCGTGACTTGAAGCTCGACGAACCGCCGGCCGACTGGACGATCTTGTCGGATCGAATTGTCGCGCGCGGCACGCGATATTGGGCCGATACCGCTGAAACGCTGAGGGTCATGCCCCGGATACGCTCAAACCTGCCTGAGACTTACAGTGCGGCGGTAAGAAGCCTCAGCGAATGCCTGGCCGAAATGTTCGACCGCTACTTCGAGATTCCGCCGATTCCGGGCTGGTACCAGAAGCTGGCCTTTTACACGCAGCTCGCCGATTCCGTGTATTCCGATGCCATGCGGACCGACGGCCGAATCAGCGATCAGCGGCTGGCCGAGGCGCAGGCGCTCTGCCGAACCTACCTCGGTTTTCATCTGCCGGCCGATCTGGCCCCTCGGGATACCGCGCCCGCCAGTGGGTAACCAGGCCCACTAGCGGCTTCCATTCCCGGACAAATACGCGATTATTGTCTCGTTACCGTCAAAACTATTGACTCTCTTATTCCAAAAGCGAATAGTTCGCTTGTTCCGTTGTAGCGAATTCGCAACGAGACGCCCTTGGTCGGGAAACGGTCATTTCGCCATATCGAAAAGGCATTGAACGGCCTTTTGTGAGAGGTGTCACAGTTTCTATCGCCAAGGGCTTCACAAAATCAGGAGAACAAACGTGGATAGCAAGTTCAGCATTAAGAAGGGGGTATTGCTGGCTCTTGTTGTGCCGATGACTGTTGCGTTACCGCAACAGTCCGTGGCGCAGGGAGAGGAGGCAATCGAAGAGATCGTGACGACGGGCACGCGTAGGGCGGAGCGCACAGCGTCCGACTCGCCGGTACCGATCGATGTCATCGGCGGTCAGGAATTCCGGCAGAATTCATCGTCGGACGTTCAGGATATGCTGCGTACGGCTGTCCCGTCTTTCGACGTAAACACTCAACCCATCAGCGACGCGGCGACGATCGTTCGTCCGGCGAACGTTCGCGGCCTTTCGCCCGATAATGTTCTGGTGCTGGTCAACGGCAAGCGGCGCCACCGCGGCTCGATCATCTCCTTCCTCGGCGGTGGTATTTCCGATGGTGCACAGGGCGTGGACATTTCCGCCATTCCGTCACTCGCTCTGAGGCAGGTGGAAGTCCTGCGCGACGGCGCATCCTCGCAGTACGGTTCCGACGCAATCGCCGGCGTGATCAACTTCGTGCTTCGCGAAGACGCCGAGGGTGTCGAACTGCAGGCCAAGTACGGCTCAACTTACGAAAGCGATGGCAATAACCTCACCATCGCCGGCAACATTGGACTGCCGCTTGGTGACGCCGGGTTCCTCAACATCACCGGCGAATTCAGAGAAGTCGACGGCACGGTCCGATCGGTTATTCGTGATGACGTAGCGGCGATGATCGCTGGTGGCTATACGCCGCCCGCGGACTTCCTGACGATCAACAGCTATACCGCCGAAGTACCACACTACTGGGGCCAGCCTGACGTCACTGACGACATCAAGTTTTTCTTCAACTCGGCCATCGAGCTGACTGATAACGCAGAGGCGTACTTCTTCGGCAACTACGGCGAACGCACCGTAGAGGGTGGCTTCTTCTATCGGAACCCGACCGGACCGGGCTCGGCGGCTCAGCGCCCCGGCGTATACCGTGGCCCGCTCGTCGATCCGGCGACCGGCCTCATAGATCCCAACGGCGTACCTTCGGTCCTCGTCGGCGATCTCGACGGCCTCGGTGTCGGCGGTGCTTGCATTGACGGTATCCCGATCAATGGCGTGATTCCCGATGCGACACTCCTGGCGCAGATAACGGCCGATGCGAACTGCTTTGCCTTCATTGAATCGATCCCGACCGGCTTCGTGCCGCGCTTCGGTGGCGACAATGAAGACAGCTCGTTCACGATCGGCGTTCGCGGCGAGATGGCTATCGGCAACGGTCTGTCGTACGACTTCGCCGCACAGCAGGGCTCCAACCGCACTGACTTCTTCATCCGCAACACGGTTAACGCCTCGCTCGGCCCGAACACGCCGCGCGACTTCGTTCCGGGCGGCCAGGAGCAGACCGAGACGATGCTCATCGCGAACTTTGTCTACGGTGTCGATGCGGGCCTTGCGTCGGATCTGAACGTCGCTTTCGGTCTTGAATACCGCGAAGAGGAGTTCGACCTGTTCGCAGGCGATCCAGCATCCTTCGCGCTTGGACCGCTTGCCGATCAGGGCTTCTCGTCCAGTTCGAACGGCTTTGGTGGCTTCCCGAACACCACGTCGGCAAAGCAGGACAGTACGGCAGCTTATATCGACCTGGAAGCGGATCTGACGGACACCCTCACAATGCAGGCAGCCGTGCGCTTCGAGGACTTCAGCGAATTCGGTGACACGACCGACTTCAAGATCGCTGGTGTCTACCACGTCAACGACACGTTCCGCGTTCGCGGCGCCTTCTCGACGGGCTTCCATGCACCGACGGCCGGACAGGCGAACATCACGAACGTCACCACGCAGAACGTCAACGGTGTGCTCGTAGATCAGGGCACGTTGCCGCTGTCGTCTCCGGCGGGGCAACTCGCAGCGGACTTCATCGCGAGCCAGGGCAATGGCCGCCCGGCGCTCGGACCTGAGGATGCGCAGAACTTCGCATTCGGCGTGGCGTTCGACGTCGGCGGTTCGAGCTGGACGATCGACTACTACAACATCGAAGTCCAAGATCGTGTCGCTCTCGGTGCCAACGTCGACTTCCTGGACGCGTTGAATTTCGCAGATGGCAACGTCAACAACTACACGACGGTCTCGGCCGCTCTGACCGGCCTTGATGCTGATGGCACGATCAACCGTCAGGACTACATCGGCCTGGACGATCTGTCAGAGTTCCGCTTCTTCTCGAACAGCTTCGATACCACAACGACAGGCTTCGACATCGTCGGTAATTTCGGTTTCGATCTGGCTGGAGGCGACTCGCAGGTTACGGTTGCTGCCAACTACAACAAGACCGAAGTTGACAGCGTCGGAACGGTGAACCCGATCGGCGCCGGTCGTGTACAGGCCCTCGAGGACCTGTTGCCGAACTGGAAGATGAACGTCTCATGGACGCACATGATGGGAGACTTCCGCACTCTGGCGCGTCTCAACTACTACGGTGAGTGGGACGACACAGGCAACGGTGTGCCCGATATGGGCGCCGCGTTCCTGATCGACGTCGAAGTGGGCTATCACATCAACGACAACATGGATGTCGTCTTCGGTATCGAGAATCTCTTCGATGAGTACCCGGACAGGAACCCGGGCGCTGGTGACCTGGGTCAGCTGTACTCAGAAGCCAGCCCGTTCGGATTCAACGGTGGCGCTTGGTATCTGCAGTTCCGCTACCAGCAGTAATCGGAGTCGTAAGAAACAGAAAAGCCCCGCTTCGGCGGGGCTTTTTTTTTCCTGGAATCGTTGCTGGCTTTTTTGTCCAGGCTTGCTCCCCGCGGAGGATAGACGCATGCAGGACGAGCATGACCATGGGCCTGCTCGTTCCTCCTCGCATCCCACTAAAGATCAATCCGCGATTAGCGTTGCAGTTCCAATCAAGGCAGGTTGCACACGCCTTGCTATATCCGTTCCACTAAAGATCAATCCGCGATTAGCGTTGCAGTTCCAATCAAGGCAGGTTGCACACGCCTTGCTATATCCGTTCCACTAAAG
>CALZMR010000186.1 GCA_945788575.1 uncultured Woeseiaceae bacterium | reverse complement strand
GCTCGCGCGACGACTTGCAGCGCGAGAACGACGATCTCCGCGAGGAAAACCGGCAGACGCGGGTACGACTCATGCGCATGTCCGCGCTCGAGGCGGAGAACGACCGTCTGCGCGCAATGCTCGAGGCGCGCCGAAACGTAAGAGACAGCGTGCGCGTGGCGGAGATCATGTCCGTCGATGCCAACCCGTTTCGGCACACCGTCGTTCTCGATATCGGCTCGGGGGATGGCGTCTACGACGGCCAGGCGGTCGTCGATGCGAATGGGGTCATCGGACAGATCATTCAGACCTCGGCGCTGAGTTCCGAAGCCATTCTGATCAGCGACCCGGGCCATGCGCTGCCGGTCGAGGTCAATCGCAGCGGGCTGCGTTCGATCGCCTACGGCACCGGCGACTTCGGACGCCTCGACCTGCCGGGCCTCACGAACAATGCGGACATCCAGGAAGGCGACCTGCTCGTCACCTCGGGCCTTGGCGGCGCTTTCCCGCGGGGATACCCGGTGGCCGTGGTAGACACTGTGATTCGTGTGCCGCAGCAGCCCTTTGCCGACATCTCGGCGACGCCGACGTCGGCTCTCGACAAGATTCGCGAGATCATGCTCATCTGGTCGCAGCCCAGTGCCGACGCCGAGCCTGACGACGCCGGAGAAGACGGTGAGTAACGGCCGGGCCCTTCGACATCTGCCGGTGGTCGCGACCATCGTCATCGCGCTGATGCTGACGATGATGCCGTTGCCTGCATCGGTCGATGCGTTTCGGCCCGACTGGATCGCCCTGATCCTCATTTTCTGGGCGATTAGCGTGCCGGCGAGTTACGGGGTCGGCATCGCCTGGTTCGTCGGCATCGTGCTCGACGTGACTCAGGGCACGCTGCTCGGACAGCATGCGCTTGCGATTTGCGTCGTCGTCTTCGTCACGGCCAAATTCCACCTGCTGATGCGCGTATTCCCGCTGCTGCAACTGACGGCGACGGTCTTCGCACTGCTGTCCCTGTATCAATTCCTGCTGTTCTGGATCAACGGCGTCGCCGGCGTCACTGCGCCCGCCGTGGTCTACTGGGGGCCGGTGCTCACCGGTTCCCTGCTCTGGCCCCTCTTGTACACATTCCTGAGCGGCATCCGCTACCGCGTGCAGCTGGGACGCTGATCCGGCCTGTAACGTGAACACACGCTGACATGGCTTCGCTGCTCTCACCGATCAAGGACCACCATTCCGAACGCCGGCTGTTCCTCGGCCGCGTGATATTCGCGTCCGTGCTCGCCGTCGTTCTGCTCGGCGTCGTTATCGCACGGCTGGTGCAGCTTCAGGTCGTCAACTACGAGTTCTTTACCGAGCGTTCCATCGGCAATCGCGTGCGAATGGAAGCAGTGCCGCCCATACGTGGCCTTGTCTTCGACCGCCGCGGCCGGGTGCTTGCGGAAAACGTCCCGGCCTACCAGCTCGAGCTGATACCCGAGCAGGTCGCCGATATCGACGACACGCTGTCGAGGCTCGCGAGTATGGGCCTGGTCGAGACCGATGACATTCCGCGGATTCGAAACCTGATCGCCAGCGGGCCGCGCTTCAAGCCAGTGACGCTCAGGCTGCGAATGACCGACGAGGAAGTTGCCAATTTCGCGATTCAGCGGCCGCGGTTCCCCGGCGTCGACTTTCGGCCACGGCTGATTCGCTCCTATCCGCACGGCCCGGTAGTTGCGCATGCCGTCGGCTACGTCGGCGCGCTGTCCGAGAGCGACCTCGAGAGCCTGGACCCGGCGCGCTACGCGGCAACCGGTCAGACCGGCAAGACCGGCATCGAGTACAGCTTCGAGAGCAGTCTGCACGGCGACCCGGGTTTGAGGCATGTCGTGACCAACGCTCGCGGCCGGGTGGTGCCGGCCGACACTCGTGACCTCGAGGAGACCTTGCCCAGCGACGCGCATCCGTCGCCGGGCGACAACCTATACCTGTCGATCGATCTGGATCTGCAACTCGTCGCCTGGAACGCGCTGGAGGGACGCCGCGGCGCGGTTGTCGCGATGGACCCTTGGAGCGGCGAAGTTCTCGCGCTGGTCAGTTCCCCGTCCTTCGATCCGAATCAGTTCGCCTCCGGCATGACGACGTCGGAATTCGCGGTGCTGCAGACGGACCTGGAGCGCCCATTGTTCAATCGCGCCGTGGTAGGCACCTATCCGCCCGGCTCGACAATCAAGCCGATGCTTGCGCTTGCGGCGCTCGAATCCGGCGCGACCAACCTGACGCGCAGGAGCATGTGCATCGGCCACTGGCTGCTGCCGAACTCGACTCGTCGTTATCGTGACTGGCGTCCGGAGGGCCACGGCGAGGTCGACCTGCACGACGCCATCGAGCAGTCCTGCGATGTCTACTTCTACGAGATCAGCGGCGATCTCGGCATCGACAACATGCACTACTATCTCGACCAGTTCGGGCTGGGCCACCCGACCGGTCTCGACGTGGTTGGCGAGGCATCCGGCATCAATCCTTCGCGCGACTGGAAGCTCCAGAACCGTAACGACGCCTGGCGGGACGGCGACAGCGTGAATATCTCGATCGGCCAGGGCTTTATGCTCGCAACACCGCTGCAGCTCGCGAGCGGGACCTCGACACTGGCGACGCGCGGCGTTCGTTACCAACCGCATCTTGTCGCAGCGTGGGAGGACCCGCTGACAGGCGAGCGAACGCTCGTGCGGCCGCGCGAAGTTGGCCGTGTCGACATCGCTAACGACTTCTATTGGGACACCGTCATCGACGCCATGAACGGCGTGATGCAGGGCGAACGCGGGACGGCACGCGCGATCGGAAGCGGCGCGCCGTATCGAATGGCCGGCAAGAGCGGCACCGCGCAGGTGTTTTCGGTCCCCGAGGAGGAAGAGTACGACGAAGATGAGGTCGCGGAACGCCTGCGAGACCACGCTCTATTCATTGCGTTCGCGCCTGTCGACGACCCGCAGATCGCGGTTGCGGTGATCGTGGAGAATGGCAGCAGCGGCTCCGGCGTGGCCGCGCCGATCGCAAGAGCCGTAATGGACCAGCATTTGGGATACAACGATGCCGCTCAGTGAAACTTCCCGACTGCTGACTCGCAAGGCTCAGCCGCTCACGGACTTCGCGCGGATCATGCGCCGGCTGCATATCGACGGGCCGCTGCTTGGCGGACTGCTGCTGATTTGCGCGCTGGGACTCGCCGTGTTGTACAGCGCGGTCGGCGAAAGCATGCGTCTGACGGTCAACCAGCTCGTCCGCCTCGGCGTCGCGCTGGTCGCAATGCTGGTCATCGCCCAGTTCCCGCCCGACTTTCTCCGCCGCTGGACTCCGTGGGGTTATCTTGCCGGTCTCATTCTGCTGCTGCTCGTGCTGACCATCGGCGAAGTCGGTCAGGGCGCCCAGCGCTGGCTCGATATCGGCATCCGATTTCAGCCGTCGGAGATCATGAAGCTCGCCGTACCGATGTTTGCGGCGTGGTACATGCACGACAGGCACATGCCGCCGCGAGCCGGCGCGCTCATCGTGCTGGCGCTCATCATTCTGGTCCCCACGTTTCTGATCGCCCGACAGCCGGACCTGGGTACGGCATTGCTGATCGCCGCATCCGGCATCATCGTCGTCGTGCTTGCGGGCCTGTCCATCAAGCTCATGATCGCCATGGGCGTGCTGGCCGTGCCGGGTGCGATGGTCCTCTGGCACTTCATGCAGGACTACCAGCGGCAGCGCGTTCTGACGCTGCTCGATCCGGACAGCGACCCGCTCGGCGCGGGCTACAACATCATCCAGTCCAAGATCGCCATCGGCTCCGGCGGCCTGTTCGGCAAAGGCTGGACCAATGGCTCGCAGGCCCGCCTCGAGTTCCTGCCCGAGCGGGATACCGATTTCATTTTCGCCGTTCTTGGCGAGGAATTCGGATTGCTTGGCGTACTGACGCTGCTCAGCTTGTACGTCTTCGTCATCGGCCGCGGCCTGTACATAGCGACACAGGCGCATGACACCTTCTCACGATTGCTGGCAGGCTCGATCAGCCTGACGTTCTTTGTCTACGTGTTCGTCAATACAGCCATGGTGTCCGGCCTCGTGCCCGTCGTCGGCGTACCTTTGCCGCTGGTCAGTTTCGGCGGCACGTCCATGGTGACGCTCATGGCTGGATTCGGTATTCTGATGTCGATCCACTCCCATCGGAAACTGTTGCCGCATTGATGAAGTCTCTATTTCTCGCCGGCGTGCTGTCACTGGCAGCGCTCACGGCGCACGCGATCGAACTCGATCAGCCCGAAGTCCGGTCCTTCATCGACGAAATGGTGAGCGAGCACGACTTCGACCGCGCCGAGCTCGAAGCGACGCTGCTCGACGCCGAGGTCAAGGACTCGATCCTCGAAGCCATTGCTCGCCCGGCTGAAAGGACGCTATCCTGGGCGGAGTACCGAGAGATATTCCTCACCCGCGAGCGCATCGAGGCCGGTGCCGCATTCTGGCGGGAGCATAGCGACATGCTCGAGTCGATCGCGGATTCCAGCGGCGTACCGGAAGAGATCATCGTCGGCATTATCGGCGTCGAGACCTACTACGGCCGCATTACCGGCAACTATCGCGTACTGGACGCACTGTCGACGCTGGCATTCCGTTATCCGCCACGCGCCACATTCTTCCGCAGCGAACTCAAGGCGTACCTGCTGCTCGTGCGGGAAGAAGGCATGAACGCCGGCGATGCTACCGGCTCCTATGCCGGGGCGATGGGGCGGCCTCAGTTCATGCCGTCGAGCTACCGAGCGTATGCGGTCGATTCGACGGGTGACGGGCGTCGTGACATTTGGAACGACTGGACCGACGTCGCCGGTAGCGTCGCCAACTACTTCACCGCACACGGCTGGAAGCCGGGCGAGGAAGTCACGACCCGGGCGAACCTCGGCAGCAACTGGAGCGGGCCTGCGCCGGAGAACGTGCTCAAGCCGAACTCGACCGTGGCGGCGCTCAGCCAGCAAGGCGTTCTGTTCGTAACCGAGCAACCGGCCGACAGTACGAGCCAACTCCTGACCTACGACGGTGCCGAAGGCACGGAACACTGGGTTGGCTTCCATAATTTCTTCGTCATCACGCGCTATAACCGAAGCGTGATGTATGCGCTTGCCGTGCATCAGCTCGGACGCGAAGTGGCACTCGAGGTTACAGACGGTGCGAGCTGAGCGGCTATTCCTGCTCGCCACCATTGCCGCGGTACTGCTGCTGGCCGGTTGTGGCAGCGCTCCGGTCAGAGATAGCGCGCCGAGCGGCCGTATCGGCAGACTACCGGCTGACGCCGTGCCTCGTCCGGAGCCCTACAGCCGCTGGGGCAACGGCCCGGTGTATGAGGTGCTCGGCACTCGTTATACGGTGCTGCCAACAGCAAACGGGTACTCGGAACGAGGCGTCGCCTCCTGGTACGGAGAGAAGTTCCACGGCCGCCTGACCTCCAGCCGCGAGCCCTACGACATGTACGCAATGACCGCCGCGCACAAGTCGCTCCCGTTGCCCACCTATGTCGAGGTCCGCAACCTGAGGAATGGCCGCAGCATCGTCGTTCGAGTCAACGATCGCGGCCCGTTCGTCCACAACCGAATCATCGATCTGTCTTACGCGGCCGCGTTACGCCTCGGCATGGTCGAGGACGGCACCAGCCTCGTCGAAGTCACGGCCATTACCTTCGACGAACCGAGCGGCGACCGGCCGACTCGAGAAGTCACGGCCGCCCCGCCGGCGGCGGCAACGCCGATCGCCGAGCAGCCGGACCCCATTCGCAACGTGAATGGCGAGCGTCTGTTCGTTCAGGTGGGCGCGTTCGGCGAGCGCGGCAACGCGCAGCGCCGGCTGTCGCTGCTCTCCGGCAACGGCATCGACAATGCCTTCGTTCACGAGGACCTGGGCAGCGGGTCGGCGATCTACCGAGTGCGCATCGGCCCGGTATCCGAGGTCATCCAGTACGATATCCTCGTCGAGCAGCTCGAGAATCTGGGCATCTTCGATCCCTGGTTAATTGCCGAGTAGACGGCGGCCAGCGCGGCTTCCGGAATACGGTTAATTGCCGAGTAGACGGTGGCCAGCGCGGCTTCCGG
>CALZMR010000185.1 GCA_945788575.1 uncultured Woeseiaceae bacterium | reverse complement strand
AAACCGTTTCACAAACGAAAAAAGGCCCGCCGCGGTTTCTCGCGGCGGGCAAGATTCCCTTGTGGGGAATCGCCTTTGGGGGGGTGGTATCCCGGGCACAAATCAGACCGACTTGCATTGGTGGAATCCTGGGGAGACCCGGGCACCAGTCTAAACGGCTCTTACCACTGGTATCCCGGGCTTATCTCAATACCTTGCTATCCATGTAAGTGTGCGTGAGTCCTGAATGAACCGCAGCGGTGGAATCCTGAAGTAACTGCGGCACCAACCTGGATGACCGGTTCCGCTGGAATCCCGGGGTTGTCCGGGCTCTACCTGTTTCCGTGACTCGATCCTCAGTTGCTGAGTCAGCAGAGCGCCAGCCCCGCCGAGGCTGGTGCCATTGCTCATGACTGCCGGTTCCCTTACTGCCGGTACGCCACGTCGTAGCGCGTCTGAATGTCATATGCCGTCTGCGACGCGTGTGACTGGATGCTGCCCGAACTCGGCACACCATCGTCACCGCGCGACTCGAGGATCGACGCAATGTCGCCCGGAATCTCGCCGAACACGATGTTGTGTCCGCTCAGGTTGTAGACGTTCAGATCGATACCGACGAGCCCGCCGAACGCATTGCTCGGCTGCTGATAGCTGGCGGCCGTGTTGTCGACTGGACCCGCGATCAGGCCGGCACCGCGCAGGTGCTTCCAGATCTTGCGAGACTCGGAGGCATTGTTGGTGCTGGACCAGCCGCCGGAGATATTGCCGTTACCGTTGCCGTTGTCCGAAGCGCGCCACGTACCCGGGAAGCGAGTCGACGCTGAGGGATCGTCGCCCGGCAGAACACCATAACGGTCCTGGTAGGCATAGATAGCCGCCGAGACGCCAGCAAAGTCGTTCTCGATTCGCTTGATCTTCGCATTCGTGATCATCTCGCGCCCCTTCAGCACGCCGCCGATCAAGAGCCCGACGATGACCAGAACGATTGCGATTTCGACGAGCGTGAAGCCCGATTGTCTGCGCTTTGCGCCGAAGCTCATATTCACAATAGTGTCCTCTCGATATACCTAATTCTTCGAAAAACTCTAAATTTATGAGCGATTTACGCGCTCCTGAGGTTTGTATCGGCAGCCCCTGGCCATCCTTTAGCGGTTTGCCTCACAGAAATGAGCCCCGGCATCAGGGCAAGCGCCCCGCGACGACCATGCCTCGGTACAATCCGTTCGCCGACACCCACCGCAGACTGTCGTCAAACTCGCCGCCCGGCTGATTGCTACTCCCGCGAGACACGAACACGATGTCTGACGGCACTCGATAGCTGGCGCCACTGGGTCCTCCGCCGAGGTTGCCACCGACGTTCTCCAGTTGGTCGGGCGAACTGAACGAGTTCCAATCCTTGCCGAGAGAAAGGACGACTACTGGCGCCTGACCAGACAGCGTGTCATTCGCGCTTCCGCATGCGGTGGCAGACGCTCCCGTTGCCGTCGAGCAGACCGTCAAATCCGGACTCAGGAGCGGCATCGTTACGTCACGCATCTCCCCCGGCGTAATGAAATCCCACTGTCCATCACTGTCGGCGTCCGAGTTGGACACGCTGTAGCGCAGCGGCGAGCCCCAGGGATCGAGCAGCAGGTTGTCGGCGTTGCGAGACCCCGGGATATCCAATGTCGTTCCGGGAACGAAGCCATGCTGAACCGTGCAGACTCCGCCGCCACCGGCAGCTGTGCCGCTACTGCCGGGCGTTGCCGGGCATGGCAGGTAGCCGTTCACGAGCGCGAAGCCCTCTAGCGCCTCCGCGACGCCGTCGAGTTGCCGGGCCGCGTCGCGCAGCCGAGCGTTCTCTCGCTGAGTTGCCAGCGGCATCGCCAATCCGCCGAGTACGAGCCCCATGATCAGGATCACGATCGCCAGTTCGACGAGCGTAAAGCCGCGCTGCTTATCCGGTGCTTGTCCCATCGTCCTCGAATTGATCATTAGTGTTCCTCGCATGCTCAGCAGTCGCTGACGCCCAGCGTGTCATCAATACAGAAAAGCAGGTCGTTGAACGTGTTGCCTGCGGGTTGCGACACGAAGTCAAAACCACCTCCCGCATAGGGGAATGCCAGGCTATTCGCAGCCTCGAGATAATTCGCCACATCCCGTTTCGTGTCGGGATCGATAGGGGGTGCGTCGCGCGATTGTCCGATCACCTCGAGTCGCCGTGCCCCGAACATGACAACGGCAGCGTATTGCCCCGATCCATTTACCGTAAGACAGTTGGTGCAGACACTCGGGACGACCGCCGTTGGCACATGCGACTCCGCGACAACGTAGTAGAAATGGTCCTTCCAGTTGCTCCAGAGATTTCGCATTCCTGCTGACCACGCGGGAACGGCGCCCGAGTCGCAGTCCGAGAGTGCCCTGACGACCGCATTGCCGGTCAGCGCGTTGCTGTCATCCATGACGTCGGCGATACGGCCCGACATCGACGCGCCGGCATCGTCATCGTACTGGGCATCGACTCGATAGTCGGCAAGCGCCAATGGCGCAGGCCAGGGCAGGCGTCGATCATTCGGCCCGCCGGCATTGTGGCGAGCGTAATCCGCGATGCAAGCGGCGACGGCACGCCCGAGCGCTCGCATTTGTGGTTCCTGGTCCGGTCGGTCGAGTGTCGCGGCTGCGAGATCCTCACGTGTAATCACAGCAATTCGATCGTTGTGAACCTCGCTGTAGCCTGCCGCGACGGCGAGCAGATCGACGACGTCCGGGCTGCCGCTCAAAATCGCATTAGATATGCCGGACATCGGATCGCTGTCGAGATAGGCGCTTGCGGTGAAGCTATCACCGCACTGCCGCCCATTCGTTACCGGGCGACCCTGTCCGGGGAGTGCCGCCATCGGCGCGACGACCATCGCAGCTATGCGCTCGGACGGCTGTTGGCCTTCCGTCACGCTGCCTGCCTCGATTCCCCAGAGCTGCAACTGGCCATTGGTGTCGGGGTTCGACAGCGTCGACGAGGCCGCCCCGGCGTCCTTGAACGCGCCGGAGACTACGTACCATAGGCACTCGGAACTCCCATCCCGCGGCGGATCGATGCCCAAAGTACGCCACGGCAAACGCCCGATAACCGTTGTGCCGGACGCGCCACAGTCGCTCTCGTGCGCCACCCCCTCGGGAAGGCCCAGTGAATCGTCGAAATCCGGGCAGGGAAGCACTACACCTTTGCCGAAGACCATGTCCGGCTGCACCGCCGCATAGGCGATCAGTGCTCGGCGAGCCGCGCCCAGCGCGGCCTGTGTCCGATCGATCTGAGCGGCACGAAGCTCGCTAACGGAAAGCCTCGTAATCAGCACCGCTGAGGCAGCCACCATAATGGCCAACATAATCAGAAGCAGTGCCGCTCCGCGCTGCGTACGGCCTGGTGGACTATTCGTCGGCCGTCTCATCGTTCGACTCTTCCGCTTCGGTATCGGCCGAGCGCCGCGGCGAATGCCGACGGATTTGCACATCGTCGGGAAAGCTCATGGCCTCCGCAGAATCGACGCTTCGCGAAAACTCGCCGTCACGCCATCGGCGTGTCTCTCCCGACCCATTGATAATGTAGCCGGCCGGCGTCGCCCGCGGCCGCTGTTCGTCCCCATCCGCAGACTGCGCCTGCTCCTGTGAGGCCGAGCGCCGCGGCAGATGACGGTTCGCGTCCAACCAGCGCCGCTCGCTGGGCGTCAGAAATACCGGCCCGATCGCGATTTCGTCGACTGACTCGTAGACGCTGGCCTCGTCGGCCGAAGCGGTTAAGACGGGCAAGGCGATGAGAAGCAGAATCATCGGCAGCAGTCTCACGTCTCACCTCCCGTCGGCACGTCCGCCGTGATTACGCTGTAGATCGACAGCGTACAATTGGCGCCGATATTTATGTCGGCTGACAGTTGCTGCTGCGGATCGGCCTGCCACAGAAGTTCGCAGCGGTCGACCTTGATCAACCCTGGTGCGTTTTGCTGGAGTTCATCGACGAAGCGAAGCAGGTCGAGTTCGTGCACGAGACTCATCTCGAGTTCGAGGCGGCTGACGTGAATCGAGATTTCGTCCCCGCCCAGAATCGACTGTACCGGCGCGACGGCATTGAGCTGCGGTTCGATGATGTAACTGACACGGGGCAGCGTGAGTTCCCCGGAACTCATGCGCAGAGTCTCGATCCAATCCAGCCTGCTTTCCATACCGACGAAGCCGATTGCCGCGAATTGCTGGTAGCGCCGGTGATAGCGATCGACAATACGCCGTCGCTGAACGAGCGCTGCGTAGTCCTCCTGGACGACAACCTGATTGGCCGTGAGCTGTTCATTGAGCGCCAGCTGCTGCTGTTTCAGGACGTGCCCTGCTACCACAGCCGCCGCGGATACCAGCAGGCATGCGAGCGGAATCAGGGTGTGCCGGCGCACGAAGGTCCAGTCGATTTCAGATGGAATCATCGTTTCTCTCCGCGACCAACTCCGATGTCAGCGGGTACACGAGGCGTAACTGAAATCGGGCCTCGTCGGATCGTTCGTCGCGACTGATTTCGCCGGCAACGGACGAGCGGATACTGGCGTCGAGTGGGTATTCGACCGCACGCGCATTGACGAACGCTGTTCGTGCAGCGAGGTCGTCCACGAGTTCGTCAATACGTGCGAAAGCCCGGCGCATATTGCCGTCGAACGGCTCGAGACTGCCGCTGATGGTCACCGTGACCGAGCTGATCTCGGGAATCGGAACAGCGGGCGGGGGTTCGCCCGGACGTTGTCGCGTCGGCACGGCCGCAGCCGCCGTGTCGGCCTGCCATGAGAGGCCATTAATCTGCACGTCAGGATAGTCACTCAGCACGGTACCGAGTTGCTGCATGACCCACGGCACCGGCACGCGCTGCTGCAGGATGAAATCACCGGTATCTACCGCGAGCTTCATCGCATAGGAATCGGCCTTGATCGGCCCGAAGTCTTCATTCTCCCTGCGGAAGGTTTCTGACAGCTGAGTAACCTGCGCTTCGACGAATGCTGATTCTCGGTGCAGCTGCAGCGCGTCCCCCAGCCAGGCGCCGGCGAAGGCCGAACAGATTGCCGCCGTCACGGCGCTCGCCGCGATAACGCCGCGACGAATCCGGCTCATCTGCCAGTAACGGTTTTCGCCGGAATTCGCGTAGCTGTGCCGGGGACGATGGCGCAGGGCACGACAGATATACAGTCCCTCGAGATGGTCGGCCTCGATGTTGCGGCCGGCCTGGAGTTTCTTGACGGCTTTCACCGGATCGACGAAGTGCAGATGCATAGGGCTATCCGACTCGGCGCTGTCGACGATGCGCCGCGCGATATCGCTGTCGGCGATCATGCAAACATCGAGCTGCTCCATCGGCGACAGCAGCCTTGTGCGTTCCAGATAGCGGCGGCTGCGGTGTATCTCCGTCACAACCGATAGGGCGTAGTCCGGATCCTCGAGACGAGGCGCCTGCGAGAGCCTTGCACTCTTTACGACGCCGTTTTGCACGAATACCTGGCGCAGTCGAGTACCCTGATGCTGAGTGACGAAAAGCACAGTGTCTGTCGAACTATAGAAGCTCTCGAGCAGCGCTGGCGCCATCAGCGGTATCGAGTAGATTCCGGACAGTGGCGTCTGGTGCTTTAGCATCACACTGACCCACGGATCGAGAAGCTCGTGATTCGATATCGCGCTGAGTACGACGTCACGTTCGTCGCCGCTGCGACGGCGCAGCACGATCGGCAGACGGTATGGCGTTCGTGGATACTTGCGCCTGGTTCGGCGTTCGAGGAGCGCACGTTGGTCGCGCAATCCCAGCTTTGGAATCGTGTCCGTTGCAAACATCTCCTCGATCACGTCGACGACGATCAGGCTCTGGCGCATTTTCGTGGTCGCGAGGTAAGCATCGAACTCCCGCAGTCCGTCGTCGTTGTCCGTGAAGATGCGGGACTCATTGAACTCGCCGCCGCTGAACTCGCAGACGCGAAGGCCGCCCTGGATGATATAGAAGGCCCGTGTCGCAGACATGTCAGACCCCCAACTCGCTGATCGTGTTGTAGATCGGACCGAGTACCGACAGCATGATCCAGCCCATGATCGCCCCAAGAACCACGGTCATGGCAGGCTCGATCATCGCC
>CALZMR010000184.1 GCA_945788575.1 uncultured Woeseiaceae bacterium | reverse complement strand
CCGACCTCATGCAGGGCGTCAACGTCCAGAACGGCGTTTCGATGAACATTTCACTGTCCGGCTCCAATGTCTTCCAGAGCGGTAATCAGGTAAGCGAGTACAGCATCGATTCGGCCGGCGACGGGGCCCCGGGCATCAATGCCTATGACGATGGAAGTGACTTTGGCGCCTTCCGCAAGCGCATGGTCGACGATCTGCTGGCCGTTCAGCAGCAGAATATTCTGCGGCGTGAGTACTCGCGGCGTTTGCGCGGTGCGATCGATGCCCAGGCTGTGTTCGTCGATGCGCTGCAGACGTCGCCAACGCTAACGACGTCGTTCTCGCCCGGCTATTTCTCGCAGGCGATGCGTCAGATCGCACGAGTGATTGGATCGCGTGACGCACTTGGCGCATCGAGACAGACGTTCTTCGTCACCGTCGGCGGCTGGGATCACCACGACGACGTACTCGACAATCAAGCAAACATGCTGCCGGCGATCAGCCGCGGTCTGCAGGAATTCAGGAATGCGCTGGTCGAACTCGGCGTCTTCGACGAAGTTACTACGTTCACGACCTCGGATTTCGGCCGGACGCTGACCTCCAACGGTAAGGGATCCGACCATGGCTGGGGCGGACACCACATCGTCATGGGGGGCTCCGTGAATGGCGGCACGATCTACGGCGACTACCCGCTGCTCTCGCCCGCGAGTCCACTCGACGTCGGGCGCGGCGTCTATGCACCGACGACGTCGGTCGACGAGTATTTCGCGGAGCTTGCACGCTGGTTCGGCGTATCGGCCTCCGAACTGGACCAGGTGCTTCCCAACGTGAGATCGTTCTACTCGCCTGAGAGCAACGTCGCGCCGATTGGCTTCCTGTCGACGTAAACGTTTCGCGGTCGAACTGCACTAATGGGTAAGACGATTGGCAATGAGTCTGGATGACAAAACCGATGCTGAACTGGTCAGGCTTTTCAAATCCGGGGACAGCGCTGCGTTCGATGCGATCGTGCGCCGCTTCCAGGATCGCATCTTCCGGCTCGCGAACGTATGGCTGTATGACGCTCAATACGCGGCCGACGCGACTCAGGAAGTCTTCGTACGCAGCCACAAGGGCCTGCGCAGGTTCCGATTTCGCGCGGCGCCATTCACTTGGCTGTATCGAACGACCCGATACGTCTGCAACGAATTTAACCGGCGCCGGCGTGCAGATGCTCTCGACGATGAACCCGCCGACCCCGACTCGGCTCCGGAACGTCACGTGGCCGAGCACGAAGCGGCGCAACGGGTACGAGCCTTCGTTCAGGAATTACCCGAGCGCCAGCGGGAGGTCGTGATGTTGCGTATGTTCGAGGAGCTCTCGGTGCGAGACACTGCCCAGGCGATGGGCTGTCGCGAAGGCACCGTCAAGGCGCTGCTGCACAAAGCCGTGGCACGACTGAGATTGGACATGAACGAGGCTGGGTTTTCCCATGAATGACGACTTCGACAAGTTGAAACGCGACTACCAGGCCGTGGAAGCGCCGCCGCACTTGGCAACGCGCGTTCGTGCCGAAGTGGCGGACCGCCCCGATCGTATCCGGGCGTGGATACCGGCGGCCGTTACGATGTCGCTCGCGATCATGCTTGCAATCCCGTTCCTCGCACAACAAACGGGCACACAACCGCCGGCACAATCGCAGACACAGACACAATCGGCGCCACCAACGAAACCCTCACTCTCGGCCCTGGCCTCCTATACACCGGAGAGACTGTCAGTGCCGACACCGAACCTTACTCAGCTGCGCAGCGTAACGGTACCGAGAATGCCGCCGCGACCACAGCTGAATACGCAGAGGCCGCAGACTAGCCTCGACACCGAACACGAGAACTTGCAGGAGAAAGACCATGCGAATGCTTAAGACACTCACTATCGGAATTACAGCGAGCTTCTTGCTCATCAGCGCCCCTGGTGCGCGCGCACAGTCGCTGGACGACCTTGCGCTCATGCAGACCTTCCTCGAGATCATGACCGACTATTTTGAGATCATCGAAGCCACGCACGAGGTGGCATCGAACCCCGAGATGGCCGCGATCATGCAGATGCAGAAGATCCAGGAAGTCTACGAACAACGCGGCAACAAGGCGGAGTCGGTAGACGTACTTATTCAGGTCCTGGAAGACAGCGACAACCAGACGATCCGCAATGCGGCCTACATGCTCTTGGGTGACACCCTTAAAGAGACTGGCCGCGCCGACGACGCGCTGGAGTATCTTCAGCAGGGACTTGCGGAGAACATACGCGCCGCCGACTAATCTTCGGCGTCTCTGTCACCGCGGACGGCGGCTACCCTGATCTCGATCCGGGTGTCGCCGTCTATTTGAAAGCTCACTTTGTCCCAGCCGGGTGGCCCGAAGCGGCCCCTGGCGTTGTTCGAGAAGCCGAACGGCTCTTTGGGGATACGCAGGAATCCGGTATCCAGCCTGCCGTTTGCATTAACGTCGTAAAGGACGCTCACGCCGTAGCTTCCAGACTCAAGATCGTCGAACTCGAATACGACAAACGCTACCTCCGACACCGGCTCGGTCGCTGAGTGCAACGGCTGTCGCATCCAGTCGTCTTCCTCGCCGAACACGTTTATTGATACCTGCCCTGCCAGGGGCTCGAGATTCTGCACCTCAACCGTCAACGTGTAGTCGGCTCTCGCCGGAAGCGCGAACACGAGCAACGCGATAGCCATCGGCAAATGAGGTGCAGAACTTATTCGTCGACGCGAAACCAAGACCCCTCCGAACTCCGGCAGTTACTGATACTGGAACCGCCGCACGGCCAGCATACCTACGACAAGGGCGGCGATAATCAGAATCAGAAACTGCGGGATCACTGTCGAGGGGCCTGACTGAAAACTGATCAGCTTGTGTAAGGCGTCCATCGTCCAGCCGGTCGGCAGGAAATTCTGCAGTGACTGCATCCATTCCGGCGTGACTTCGATCGGCCACCAGCAGCCGCCGAGTGCCGCCAGAGCGTTGGCCGCTAGAGCGCCAAGACCGCCCGCCTGCGCCTCGGTCTTCGCAACGCTTCCGAGCCAGAGCCCGGCCGACGCACAGAAACCGCCCCAGGCGATCAGGATCAGGATGACGGCGCCAGGATTGGGGCCCCAGTCCATCTGGAACAGGAAGGTGCCGAATATCAGTGCGACGGTTATCTGGACGGTCGCGAGAATCATTCGTCCCGCCCATTTGCCAGCGACGACTTCGCTTCGGGAAATCGGCGCCGATGCGAGCCTTCTAAGCAGCCCCTGTTTCCGCTCGGCAATTAGCATGGTCCCGCCACTCGTCAACAACACGAGCAGCGTGAACATCACGAGTATGCCAGGCACTGCCTGCTCGAATCCGGACGGAACCTCCTGTCGTTCACCGGCAGGTGAGACGCTCAACTGCCAGATGCGCGGTGTATCGTTGAGCGCGACGAGAGCCGCCGCATCCAGCGCGCCCTCGGCATTCACTTCGGCAATGACGATGTCCGCGAGTGCCGTGTACAGACTGCGATACACACGGATTTCCTCGAACTGGCGCGACAGCGCGTTCGCGCGCGTGTCGTAGCTGGCCGTAACGACCTCGTCGTCAAGGACCATGTCCGTCATATTGGCGCTCAGCGTCAGCGTCCGTGTCGGTGCTTCGACGTCCGGACCTGGCTCGCTCGTCGCCACCCACTCCGGCGCGAAGTCGTTGTCTCTCAGGCGCAGATCGATCTGATCTCTGAGGAATCCCGGATCCTCGGCAACGATCGTCAGCGGAGTCGCCTGTCCGCCGCTGAGGCCTGAGGAGAAGCCGCCGGTAACGGTCCCAATGAAGTAGAAGAAGATCGGCGGCATGACGAACACCCAGAGCAGCGTCGAGCTGTCTCTGAGTTGAAACCTGACGTCATTCCACGCGACGAAGAGAAGATTACGAAGCATCGGCTATTGCCTCGCAAAACCGGTCTTGAGCCGCCAGCTGGACACAGCCAGACCGCTGATCGTAATCGCGGCAGCGACAAGCCAGTCACGCGCGGGAATGGCCCACGCGCCAGCCGCCGTGAATTCCATGGTCAGCCGATCGGCCACAAAGCCGTTCGGGGACAGTCGACCGATCGCAGCTATCCAATCCGGGAGTGCCGCCAATGGAAAGAAACTGCCGCCGGCCATGAGTAGTGGGAATACCACGATCAGCGAAACGACACTCGCCGCTTTACTGCTCGAGAACAGCATCTGCAGCGCCGCGAACCAAGCGAAAAGGCCAACCCCCGACAACGCGACCCAGACCAGAGCCGGCGGAAATCGACTCCAGCCGATGCCGTGGTAAGCGAATCCAACGAGGAGCGTAACTCCGGCCACGAAAGCAACGATCACCAGTGCAGCCGCGGCCTTCCCGGCCACAAATGTAAACAGCACGCCAGGCGCGGTCACAAGGCGGCGCAGCGTGCCGCTGTCCCTCTCCAGCCAATAGTCGTTGGCGAGGCCGTTCGCCGAAAAGAGTATCGCCATCATGACGATGCCGGGCAGGAATAACAGCGCTATGTCAGGCTGCGGCTCGGCCGGCGGCGGCTCGACGATCTCGACCTCCAGAACCGGCGGAAACAACTTCGGGGCGATGGCGTCGATCCGGTTCTGTATGTCGACCGCGACCTCGGCGACGAAGACCTCGTCGGGCACATCGTCGGAATCGGCGTTCTGGATTTTGGAAATCTCATCACCCAGCAATTGCTGCGCGTAGAAGCCAGCATCAAGCAATACCTCAGTTACGTCTTCGATGATGCCCGGCAGGATCGTCTGCGACGGATTGGTCTTCAGCGTCAGAGTAACGGGCGTGTCGTTGAGGAAAGCTTCCTGGAATCCCTCGGGAATCGTCAGAAAACCACTCGCTTCGCCCGCGTTGATGAGTGCCTCACCTTGCTCGGCGTCCACCTGCTGAACGGAGATGAGTTCGCCGAGTTGGTCCTGCGAGTAGGCGCCTGCCACCAGGCCGCTGAGCACGGTCTCGTCCTGATCCGCGATGAGGAGAATCCCGCTGGGCGAAGCACCGCCTCCACTGTCGATCATCGCCGTGATCAAGCCGCCGATAAGAAACGGGATCCCCAGCCAGATCAGGATTGCGGGCGCATCTCGCCGCCAGCGCGCAAGGTCCTTCCGCATCGAAGCGACAAGGAACGCGAGGTTCACTCGCGCAATTCCTTGCCGGTCAGCAGCAGGAACAGCGTCTCCAGATTCGGGCTTCTGAGGCTCGTCTCGACGACGGACCCGCCAGCATCCGAGATCGCCCGAAACAATGTTGGCAGATGCTGCGATGCCTGCGACAGCGTCAGCGTCAGACTGTCGGCTTCGACACTCAGTACCTCGAGGTCCTCGATCGATCCATCGAGAGCAGCCAGGGCATTGCGCACCTCGTCCACCGGGAATTCACCGGAGAGCTGCAGCGCATCACGAGCGCCCAGTTGCGCCTTGAGCTCGCCAACGGAGCCGCTTGCGATCAGCTTACCGTGATCGATGATCGCCACGGAGTCGCAAAGCCTCTCGGCTTCTTCCATGTAGTGCGTGGTGTAGAGGATGCAGGCGCCGGCGTCACGTTCAGCTTCGACCATCTCGAAGAGCTTCGCGCGCGACTGCGGATCGACGCCGACCGTCGGCTCGTCCAGCAGCAGGAGCTGCGGTTTGTGCACGATGCCGCAGCCGAAATTTAGCCGACGCTTCATGCCGCCCGAGAACTTCTTGGGCAGATCTTTCGCGCGGTCGGCAAGTCCGATGTATCCGAGCACTTCGGCAACCCGGTCGTCCAGCGCCTTACCGCTGAGACCGTAGGCTTGGCCCCAGTAGCGCAAGTTCTCGACCGCGGGAAGGTCCTCATACAAGGCGAGTTCCTGGGGAACGACTCCGAGCGAACGCCGCGCGGCTTTGCCATCCCTGACGATGTCGTGACCGTCGACCGAGATATGGCCGGACGTCGGCGCCAGCAGTCCGGATATGCAGTTGATCGCCGTAGATTTACCGGCGCCATTCGGCCCGAGCAGTCCGAAGACGACGCCCTTCTCCGCCGAAAATGAGATTCGATCGACGGCCGTCAGTTCACCGTATTGTTTGACCAGTTCGTCAACTACGAGCACGGCGTTCCCCTT
>CALZMR010000183.1 GCA_945788575.1 uncultured Woeseiaceae bacterium | reverse complement strand
TGGCAGGACAGCCGAGAGTCGGGCTGCGTGTTGTCGTTGAAGTCCAGCATGAACTGCTCGAGCTCGTCCGGTTTGCCGACGATGGCCAGAACCTTCTCGTCCACGTAGACGTGACAGGTGGCGCAGGCACACGCACCGCCGCACTCGGCGAGAATGCCGTCAATGTTGCTGCTCATGGCAGTTTCCATGACGCTGACACCGTTATCGGCGTCGGCTGCGGTCTCCTTGCCGTCGCTGTCGACGTATACGATCCTGGTCATTGAGCTTTCTCCCGGGCCTTCATGAAGAGTTCTTTGAGCGTGACCGATGCATCGTCGAGATCGGATCTCGATATCGTCATTCCCTGTTTGAGAATCTGTTTTGCTGCCATGAAGGTGGCAGGGTCGCTAACCGAGTCGACTGCGATGAGCGAGCCGTCGCGGAAATACAGCGCCGAAAACTTGTTTTTGTCTACGTCGCCGCGCAAAAGGCAATCGTCGTAGTCATTGAACAGACCGGCTGTCTGCAGTTTGACTTCGTATTGATCGGACCAGAACCAAGGCGGGTCGAAAGGCAGATCTTCGCCCGACACGATGTGGGCGGCGATTCGGTCCGCCTGGTCTAGGGCGTTGTGAACGCTCTCCAGACGCACGCTCGCGCCGTTGATGTCGCGGCGCGTACAGTCGCCTGCCGCATAGATTCCGGCGCTTGAAGTAGCACCGTTGCCGTCGACCAGTATGCCGTCGTCGCAAGCAATGCCTGCTGCGTCAGCTAGCTGCTGATTTGGACGGACGCCGACGCCGATGAGCACGGCGTCCGCGTCGAGTCGCTCGCCGGACGACAGGACGACGCCGGTGACAGCAGTCTCGCCTTCGATCACATCGACACTGTCTTCGAGGCGGACGTCGACGCCATGGCCGCGATGAAGACTGAGATAGAAGTCGCTGACTTCCGGCGAGGTCACTCTCGAGAGGAGTCTCGGCAGACATTCGACGAGCGTCACCTGCCGGCCCATCTGACGTGCGGCGGACGCGGCCTCGAGGCCGATATAGCCGCCGCCGACGACGACCAGGTGGCCGGCTGATTCGAGGCGCGCCTTGAGCGCTTTCGCGTCATCGATGCCTCGCAGCACATGGACGCCGTCGAGATCGGCACCGGGGATCGGAATCCGCACTGGCGTGGAGCCTGTCGACAGGATGAGCGTGTCGTAGCGAATCGCTGCGCCTCCCTCGACGACGACTTCGCGCGCTTCGGGATCGATGCGCTCGACGCGGCTCGACACGCGCAGATCGATAGTCTGTCCTTCATAGAACGCTTCGCCTTTGAATGCGAGTCGCCCTTCGTCGAGCTGCCCCTTTAGAAATGCCTTGGACAGCGGCGGCCGTTGGTAGGGCGGATAGGCTTCGTCGCCCAGCATGACGATACTGCCGTCGAAACCGCGTTTGCGCAGCGACTGCGCAGCCTGGATGGCCGCTTGCCCGGCGCCTACGATGACGATTTGCTGCTCGCTCACAAAGCCACTCCTTCACCTCGGCATCTATGTAACAGTCCGATGTGCTGCCGACCGCGCAATTCCGGCCAAATGCCCAAATTCTGACCCAATTTGCATAGTGTATGTCGCACAATGGATGCAATCTTGCCAGAACGGACGGGCGGAGCTGTATTCCGTCGCGACATCGAGGTCGTCCGGACGTTCGCCGAGAACGAGTTCGTCCAATGGAATTATCGAGAGCCGATTTGGAGTGAAGAGAGTGCGCAATGCGAGAGTAAGTGATGTCGGGGCTCCGGCCGTGTCCAATGCCGAGTTGCAGGAGCGCAAGATGGCCGCCGTCGCGCGCGGCCAGGGAAATCTGGCTCCAGTCTTCATCGAACGCGCGCGGAACGCGGAGATGTGGGATGTCGAAGGGAAGCGCTACATCGACTTCGGCACTGGCATTGCGGTCTGCAATACCGGGCACAGCCATCCGAAGATCGTCGACGCCGTAAAGAATCAGGTCGAGCGTTTCAGCCACACCTGCGTGATGGTGACGCCGTACCCGTCGGCCGTCGAGCTGGCCGAAAAGCTGAACGCTTTGGCGCCGGGCGAGTCGCCCAAGAAGTCGATCTTCGTTACCACCGGCGCCGAGGCCGTCGAGAACTCGATCAAGATAGCGCGGGCCCCTACCGGGCGGCGCGGCGTGATCGCGTTCAACGGCGGATTCCATGGCCGAACGCTGTTGGCGATGGGTCTCACCGGAAAGATCACGCCGTACAAAAACCTGTTCGGGCCGTTCCCGGGCGAGGTCTACCATGCACCGTTCCCGATCGACTATCACGGCGTGTCCGTCGAGATGTCGCTGAAGGCCCTGGAGTGGCTGTTCAAAGCCGACATCGCGCCGAGCGATGTCGCCGCGATCATCATCGAGCCGGTTCAGGGCGAGGGCGGTTTCTACGCCGCGCCGAACGAATTCATGAGTGCACTGCGGGACATCTGCGACGAGCATGGCATCGTGCTGATTGCCGACGAGATTCAGTCGGGCTTCGGCCGCACCGGACGGTTCTTTGCGTGTGAGTACGCGGGCATCGAACCGGACATCGTGACGGTCGCGAAAGGCATCGCCGGCGGCTATCCGCTTGCGGCCGTCGTCGGTAAGGCTGAGATCATGGATGCTCCTCTGCCGGGTGGGCTCGGCGGCACGTACGCGGGGTCCCCCGTCGCCTGTTCGGCAGCGCTTGCCGTTCTCGACGTCATGGAAGAGGAGCAGCTGGTCGAACGTGCAAATGCGATCGCTGCCAAGTTCGACGACAGCTTACGCAGCCTGCAGGCGAAGCACCCGAATCTTATCGGCGATATTCGTACCTCGCGCGGCGCGATGATTGCGATGGAGCTCGTGGAGGACGGCGCCGCGGAGAAACCCAATGCCGAGCTCACCAGGGCTTTGATCGGAGCGGCTTACGCACACGGCCTCGTTCTGTTGTCCTGCGGCGTCCGCGGCAACGTCATTCGCTTCCTGCCGGCACTGACGATTACCGATGAACTGATCGACGAAGGCTTCGATATTCTCGAGCGAGTACTCGAGTCGGTGCTGAACGACTGAAAAAAAGCCCGCCGCAGGCTGCGGCGGGCATTGTTGAGTCAAACTCCTACTGGATTCCCCGGCCGGGGGTCCAGGGCACTCCGGCCGCATCCAGTGCGTCCTTCAATGCCTCGTATTCGACATCGACAAGTTCCGTCAGATTCGAGACGACGTCCTCATACAAGCGACGGCCGATCTCGTAGGACTCGCGCTGTGCCGGCGTCGGGCCGTAGGCGTTGGAATTCGGCGCGAAACGGGCGTGCCACATGCGGTCCATGAGCGACATGTCCGTCCAGTCCTTGAAAATGTCGCGCGTCTGGGTGCCCGCCAATCGATCGCGCTCGGCCAGCATGCGCTCCTGGATGTAATCGGCGATCTCGTACAGCGAAGCGTCGGCCGTTGAGCGCCCGAGCGTCTCCTTGACCGTGTCGAGTTCGGCGGAAATCCGATCGATTGCATTCATCGTTCCGTCAGCGGCGCGAATGAGCTCGTCCACACCCTGGCCAAAGACAATGCGCTGTTCCTGCGAACTTCCCGGAAGGACCGGATCGTTGCGGATCGACGATACATCGAACGTCTGAGTCTGTCCGAGGTCGGTCAGCACACCGTCGATGCGCTGGTGCATCGACACCGTGTAGGTGCCCGGAGCGGCCAGCACGCCCATGCCGCCATCGCCATCGTCGCCTTCTTCTCTCGGAACCCATGCCTCAAGCGACGGATAGCGCAGATCCCATGCGACACGATGGAAGCCCGCCTCGACAGGCGCCTCAACGTAACGGACGAGATCGCCGGATTGATTGCGTACTGCGAAGACTATCGCGGGAGCGTCCTCGCGCTGCTCGTCGATAACAGTGCCGAGATCCGTGAAGCTGACATTCTCGTTCTCCGCTTCGAGTTCCTTCTCGGCCTCGCGACGTGACTCCTGTGACGTCTGCAGGCCTTCAGCCAGGTAGTACGTGAACACCGCGCCGAAATCCGGGTTCGGGGCAACGTAGAAGCTGTCGCCCTGGCTGCCCTGACATCCAGGGTCACCGCAGCCCAGCGGCCGCCGAGGCACGTACCAGTCGGCCTCGCGCACCGGGAACAACACGCTGTCGTTCTCGAGCATGCTCTGAGTGACGTAACGCAGCGGCGTGTAGTCGTCGAGGATGTAGAAGCTGCGTCCAAAGGTCGCGCCGACCAGATCGTTCTCGCGCGTCTGGATGGCCAGATCGCGATACGGGATGTTCGGCGTGCCGCCGGTGAGCTTCGTCCAGGCGTCGCCGCCGTCGATGGTGAAGAACACACCGAACTCGGAGCCCACGAACAACAGATCCGGCTCGACGTGATCCTGCACGACGCGCCAGAGGATGTGCCGTTCAGGCAGGTTGCCCGAGATGCTGGACCACGAGCGGCCGCGATTCTCGCTCTTTAAGATGTACGGCGCGAAGTCGCCGTTCTTGTGATCGTCGACGACGACGTAGACCGTATCCGGATCGTGCAGGTCGGCCTTGATGTCATTGACGAAGAAACGGTCCGGGACGCCGGACAGGCGATCGATACGGCGCCAGTTCTGACCGCCGTCTTCTGTTACCTGGACGATGCCGTCATCAGTGCCTACATAGATCAGGTTCGGATCGATCGGCGACTGCGAAACGTTCACGATCGTGTTGTACATCGACATCGCGTACAGATCCCACGGCGCGTCATAGCTCCACGTCCGGTCCATGATTGGCAGGCGCGTGCGCTGCTCGTTCCGCGTCAGGTCGGGCGAGATCGCCGTCCACGTGTCACCGTAGTCGTCGCTCCTCCAGACGCGCTGGGTGCCGAAGAAAAGCGTCGACGAGTCGTGCGAGCTGATCAAAATCGGCGCATCCCAGTTGTAGCGCTCGGGTGGCTCGCCCTCGGGTGCCTGCGGTCGGATGTAGACCTGCTCGCCGGTGCGCCGGTCGTAGCGGACGAGATTTCCCTGCTGCCACATCGCGTAGACGATGTCGGGATTGTTGGGATCGACTGCCGACTGATGGCCGTCGCCGAACAGCGTGACGAACCAGTCGGAGTTGCGGATGCCGACATTGTTGTCCGTCCGCGACGGGCCGCCCTGACTGTTGTTGTCCTGAGTACCGCCGTAGACGTTGTAGAAAGGCTCGTCGTAGTCGACGGCTACTTTGTAGAACTGCGTTATCGGCATGTTCGACGCGAAACGCCACGTGGCACCCAGGTCATAACTTTCGTAGATACCCCCGTCGTTGCCGACCAGCAGATAGTTTTCGTCGTTCGGATCGAACGCCATCGCGTGATGATCGACGTGCTTGGTGTCGTGCTGCAGCCGCGTGAAGTTGTCGCCGCCGTCGTTGGTGACGTGAAGATGCACGTCCGCCTGGTAGACGCGACCGAACTGGTGCGGGCTTGCGAACAATTCCATGTAGTAGTGAGGACCGGTGCCGCTCGACAGGTACTCGTTCTTCTTCTCCCAGCTCTCGCCGCCGTCGTCCGAACGCCAGAAGCCCCCGGTACGGTTCGACAACTCGATCGTCGCGTAGATGACGTCAGGGTCCTGCGGGGAGACCGCGAGGCCGGTCTTGCCCATCATCTCTTCCGGGAGCCCGCTCGTGAGTTCGCGCCATGTTTCTCCGCCGTCTTCGGATTTGTGGATACCCGTGCCCGGTCCGCCGTCCAGCAGCACCGCGACGCTGCGCATGCGTTGCCAGCTGACGGCGTACATGACGTCGGGATTGCGCGGATCCATGTGGACCTCGCTGACGCCGGTGTACTGGTCGTCACTGTCGTCGTTGCCGAGACCGTCACCGAGCACCTCGCGCCAGGTCTCACCGCCATCGGTGGATTTGAAAAGGCCGCGCTCGCCGCCGCCCGACCATAGCGGACCCTGTGCGGCGACGAAGATCGTGTTCGAGTCGCGCGGGTCCACCCGGATCATGCCGATGCGCTCGGAACCCCCGAGCCCCATGCTTTCCCAGCTCTGTCCGCCATCACGGCTGCGGTATACGCCTGAACCGTAGCCGACGTGTCGACCTGAGACGTTCTCGCCGGTGCCGACCCAGATCGTGTCGGGGTTATTGGGGTCGATCGTGATACAACCGAT
>CALZMR010000182.1 GCA_945788575.1 uncultured Woeseiaceae bacterium | reverse complement strand
ATACGGATTAACCGGTCTCGAGCCCTACTCGGCCCGGGGAGACCGCCGCTTCGGTAACTCGAGCCGCGACGCCCAGACGCGTAGTCGCTCGTCGTCTGTTGGCAAGGGGAATTCGACAACCACATCCAGCCTGCGAAGGAACGACTGATCGATGTTCCGTTTCCGGTTGGTCGCGAGTATCACTACCCCCGGATGTTTCTCCAGCCGCTGAAGTAGAAAGTTACTCTCGATGTTCGCGTACCGGTCATGCGCGTCCTTGACGCTGGTCCTTTTGCCGAAAAGCGCATCCGCCTCGTCGAACAACAGCACCACGGAGGACTCCATCGCTTCATCGAACAGCTTGTTCAGGTTCTTCTCGGTTTCGCCAATGTACTTTGACATCGTCCCGGCGAGGTCGACTTTGAGGAGCTTCGCGCCGAGGTCTTCCGCTATGCCCTCGGCGGCCAGAGTCTTGCCAGTACCGGACCGCCCGGCGAACAGCGCGACAGAGGCCATCAGAACCTGTCGTAGCGTGACCGCCGTTGCCAGCGGATGCGCGGCAGCCACAGTCCGAGAATGATACCTACGACGAGTACCAAAGCACCCGTCATGAACCAGTAGCGTCTCGTCTGACTGGTCAGCTCGCGATTCTGCTGTTCAAGAGTATCGGCCCGAATCCCCGAGTCCATCAGCTCCTGGCGGAGCTCCTCGTTCTGCGAATCGATCGCCAGCACGTTGGCTGCCGTCCGCCGGATGTCGGTGAGTTCCTGTTCGAGGCGCGCATTGTCGGCCTCCAGCGAGGCGATTCTCCGCTCGGCCGCGTTGTACTCACCGCGAATGGCGGCAAGCTGTGAATTGAGTGATGAGCCCTCGGACGCCGCATCCGTCAGCTGACCGGTCAGCTGGACAAGCTGCTCGCGAGCGCTCGGCTCATTCATCAGATATCGCGTCAATACCCAGCCCTCGGTCCCGCCCTGGGTCCTGACCTGAGTGAAGCCCGCCTCGTCGTCGCGACCCAGAACTTCGAGCTCAGTGCCGCTCGAAACCATGAGCTGAATCGCGTTGCTCGTGCTTGGGCCCGTACGCAGCATGATCTCGAACTCATCGCTGACCCAGGCTGACTCGGCCGCAGCCGGACGCACGAGAAGAAGAAAAATGCCGCCAATGGCGAGGGAATACCGGAACATAGCGCTCAATATTGGGAATCGAGCCGCAACTATAGGACAACTATTCCGATCAGACCAGTCAAAAAACGCGTCAAAATCAGTCGCTTAATGGCGACAGCTGGTCAATGTGTTTTTCCCAGTTTCGACCATCGAAGTCATTGATCTCGACGGACTCGATCGTATCGTCGTCCAGGCAGTTGACGTTGATGCTGAAGCCGTCCGGATGGGAGCGGGGAATGTAGAACGACTTGATGCCGCAATGGCGGCAGAACAGATGCTTCGCGGTGCCCGTCCCGAAGGTATACGTTTCGAGGTCGTCTTCTCCACTCGTAAGCCGGAAGGCGCGCTTGGAAACGAAGAGATGAAGAAAACCTGTCTTGGTGCAGACGCTGCAATTGCAGCGCGTCGCTTCGATAGCGGCCGGCGATTCGACTTCGAAGCGCACTCTCCCGCAATGGCAACCGCCGTGGTGCATCGTCATCGTTTCCACTTCTGCCAAACAACGAGCAGATTATTCGATGGCATCGCATAAATGCGTTGTCGGGTCATGTCGTGCCGGGCCAGTATCGCATCGATGTCGGTCAGATCCCGGACCCCCATTTCGGGATCGCGGGAGCGGAGTGAAGCGTCGAAGGCCTCGTTGCTCGGCGCATTGAATCGCCCGTCTCGCTTGAATGGTCCGTAGCAGCAGAACACACCGTCATCGACCAGTGCGGCGGCCACCAGCGGTAGCATGCTCTCGACAGCGGACGCACTCATGATGTGGGCCGTATTGCTGCTGTAGACGGCGTCATACTGCTGTACAGGTGTCGAAGCATTTCGGACATCCAGGGCAAGCGGCGGTGACACGTTCCGCAGCCCCGATGCTTCTATCTGCGCCCGAATCGCCGCATGATTCTCATCCAGATCGCTGGTCTGCCAGTGGACATGCGGTAGCGCCATCGCGAAACTGACGGCGTGGTGGCCGCCGCCAGAGCCGATCTCCAGAATATCCTGACGATCGCGAAACTCGGTCCGCAAGACCGCAAGAATCGGCGCGCTGTTGCGCTCTGCTGCCGATGCCGGTCTGTCCATCAGTCTCGATTAAGTACGGATGCGTCCAGAAAATTGTCGCGATACCAGCAGAGCTCGGCGATCGAGTCTCGAATATCGGCCAGCGCGCGATGCTCGGATTCCTTCATGAATCCGTTCGCGATTGCCGGCGCCCATTGCTGCGCAAGAATCTTGAGAGTGCTGACGTCCAGGTTCCGATAGTGGAAGAAGCCTTCGAGCTCGGGCATCTCGCGCGCCATGAAGCGACGGTCCTGGCAGATGCTGTTGCCGCACATCGGCGAGGCGCCGGCGTCCACCCATGCCGAAAGAAACTGAATGGTGTCGCGCCCGGCGTCGGCGAGCGTCGCATGGCTGTCGAGGACTCGCTTCGTCAGGCCGGACTCGCCGTGTTGTCGTGTATTCCACTCGTCCATAGCCGCCATCGTCGCTTCGGACTGGCCGATAGCGATGACGGGGCCTTCGGCGAGTTCGTTCAAATGCTTGTCTGTCACGATCGTCGCGATTTCGATGATCGTATCGGCCTTGGTATCGAGGCCGGTCATCTCGAGATCGATCCAGATCAGGTTGCTGCGCTTATCCATGCGTGTAGTGTACATGGGCACCGGCCGTGCACCACACAGTGCATGCGGGCATACTGCGCCGAAGCCAGTAACCGAATCCGAATGACTCATCAGGACGCGACAGTAATCGCCACCTACAGCCGCCGTATGCGGCTGCGTCTCGACAATGGCGACGAAGTCGACGCCCGCATCAAGGGCAAGAAGCTAAGACCTGTCTGCGGCGATCGGGTACGCGCGGAGGCGTTGCCCGACGAAGACGACTGGCTGATTACGGCCATCCACGAACGGCGCAACGAGCTTGCGAGGCCGAACGTCCGAGGTCACCGTGAGGTACTGGCCGCGAATGTCGATCTGCTCGTCGTCGTTGCCGCTGCAATGCCGAAACCCGACTGGTACATCGTCGACCGCTACCTTTGCGCGGCGGAACTCATGAGGGTCGAGGGCGCTGTGGTTTTCAACAAGATCGATATCGAGCCGCCAGACGGGGACGCGCTCGCGGTGTACCGGGATCTCGGCTACGAGACGCTGGCCACCAGCGCCGAGACGGCCGAGAGCGTTGACGCGCTATCAGAACTGCTGACGGGCAAGACGGCGATCATCGTCGGCCAGTCGGGTGTCGGAAAATCCAGCCTTATCAACCTCTTATCCGGCGAGGCGTCGCAGCGGGTCGCCGAGATCTCCGATAAACACCGAGAGGGCAAGCACACCACGGTGAACTCCGTGATGATCACCCTCCCCTCCGGCGGCAATGTGATCGACTCACCCGGCGTTCGAGATTTCGCACCCGCCCTCGGCACGCCCGAGGAAGCGATCACGGGTTATCGCGAGGTGCATGAGGCAGGGGAGAACTGCCGCTTCGCGAACTGCCGGCATCTCCGAGAACCGGACTGCGCGGTCAAGAACGCTGTCGAGGCCGACGAGATCGACTCGCGGCGCTATGAGAGTTACAGGCGCGCGGTCGCTCTAACCGAGCGCCTCACCAAAGACCGCTACTGAGATCCCGCTGCCGCCCTTTCGCTTCGCAGCGACCAGGCGAGCCGGAAGAAACCGATCGAATAAAGGAAGAACGGAACTACCGGACCCAGGTAATTAAAGGCCCTATCGGCCAATGACGGTTCATAGACAGCTTGCGGCGGCCCAAGAAACGTATAAGCGAGACCAGCAACAAAAGTCACAATGCCAGCGAGCATCCAGTACCCGCCGGGACGACGCGATCGAAATGCGACCACCGCTGCACCGACTACGAGTGCGAGCAAAGCGGCCCAGGCGAGCACGATTGACGACCACTCAATGCCGAGAACAATATAGTTCTCCGCCGTGCTCGGCCCATCCCAGAGCAGGTCCGCCTCCACGACTCGATCAGCCCGGCGGCCAGTCGAAGCCGCGGCCACCCAACAGATGCAGGTGAATGTGGAACACGCTTTGCCCCGCACCTTCTCCGCAATTCATAACGACCCGGTAGCCCTTCTCTGAGAGCCCTTCCTCAGCGGCGATCGCTTTCGCTGCTGAAAACAGACGGCCGACCATCATCTCGTGCTCGGCCTCGATGTCGTTGATTGTGCCAACGTGCTGCCGCGGAATGATGAGTACGTGCGTTGGCGCCTGCGGGTTGATGTCCCGGAATGCCAGAACCGTATCGTTCTCATAGATGACGTCGGCAGGAATCTCCCCGTCCAGGATTTTGCAGAAAAGACAGTCAGACATCGATGTTCCCCCTTTCGACGAGCCCGCCCAGCAGGAGCGGCTCGACTGCAATCATAGTCCGTTATTCGACGACTCGACGGCCGTAGAACGCATGCGACAAGGTACCACCGTCGACGTACTCGAGTTCGCCGCCCAGCGGCACGCCGTGTGCGATTCGGCTCGCCTGAACGTTGTGCCCGGCGGCGAGATCGGCGAGATAGTGAGCCGTCGCGTCGCCCTCGACGGTCGGATTGGTGGCGATGATCATTTCCTGGATGCTCTCGGCGCCCAGTCTTTCTTCGAGCGCCGACAGTCCGAGTTCTTTCGGACCGATCCCATCCAACGGCGACAGGTGCCCCATGAGCACGAAGTACAGGCCTCGAAAACCCGTTGCATCTTCGACGGCCATCACGTCTGCCGGTGTCTCGACCACACAGAGCTGAGTCCCATCGCGCCCGGCCGCGGAGCATATCGAGCAGAGCTCGTGTTCCGTTAGCATTCGACAACGCTTGCAGTGGCCGATGCCCTCGACGGCTTCCGACAGCGCCGCGGACATTGATGCGGCGCCCTCACGATCGCGCTCGAGCAGATGAAACGCGATGCGCTGCGCCGACTTCTGACCGACGCCGGGCATGCAGCGCAGCGCGTCAATCAGCTTGGTCAGGAGTGGCGAGTAAGACACGGATGCTAAGGCGCTGGTCGGGTTAGAACGGCAGCTTCATACCCGGCGGAAGATTCAGGCCGCCCGCCATTCCGGAGAACTTCTCCTGGACCGTCGATTCGACCTTACGCTGGGCGTCGTTGAACGCGGCAACCACGAGGTCTTCGAGCATGTCCTTATCGTCGCCGACCAGGCTTTCATCGATCTCGAGAGCGCGAACCTGGTGCTGGCAGGTCATCGTGACCTTGACCATGCCGCCTCCGGACTCGCCCGTAACCGTCAGCGAAGCCATCTCTTCCTGAGCCTTCTTCATGTCGGCCTGCATCTGCTGCGCCTGCTTCATGAGCTGGCCGATTCCACCTTTCATCACGATTCGCTCCTCAATCCGATCGTTGCGGCTGAATGGGTTCGATCGAGTCGGTTTTCAATTCGGCGCCGAACATATTCTTGAGCGTCTGGACGTTAGGATCGGACTCGATCGCCTCGCGCGCCGCTTCGTACTGCTCATCGGCGATACGTGCCTCTGTCTCTACCGGTGTCTCTGTTTCGGCGGCCGTCGGCTCCTCCGTAATTGCGATCGAGACTTTCAAGGTCTCACCGAAGTGTCTGGAAAGAGCCTCTTCCAGCGATGCCTGGCGTTCACGCGTCAAGATCGCCTCGGCGTTCCTGTCTGCCCGGAAATGCACCGCGTTGCCCTCTCTGCGCAGGAATGCGCAGTTGATAGCAAGCATTCGGACGGCGCCCTTGAGGCCGAGAGACGGCACCAGAGACGCCCAATCCGGGTCCTCCCATGACGACGACGCGGCCTCGGAAGATTTTGTCGCCGGGGCGGCCGTCTCAGTCGCTGGAGCGGCCTCTTTCGCAGGGGGCCTGGTCTCGACCGGTTGGGGCTTTGCGGCGGCCGGCTGACGCGTACCTCCACCCGTGGCGGCCTCGCCCGAACCAGCGGGCCGGAGTTTGATAGAAGAGCTGTACATCGGCCGCGGGAATCGCTTCGGCAATGGCCGCAATCTCGTCCGCGTCCAGTTCCTCGTCGGTATCGGCACCACCGATCACCTGGGCGATCGCGACACGCTGTAGCGTGCGCGACAAGTCCTCGAGCAGGCGGCCGTAGTCGGGAAATTGCTCGTCGATCTCACGGATAGTCTCGATCAGGCCCGGTCCGTCGGAAGCCGCGAGCAGGCGCAGAATGCGTGCGACATGGTCACGATCGATCGTGCCCAGCATCTTCGCCACGGGGACTTCCTCGACCTTGCCGCCGCAATACGCGATCGCCTGATCCAGCAGACTCAGCGCGTCACGCAGGCTCCCATCGGCAGCACGAGCGATCATGCCGAGCGCCGAGGCGTCCGCCTCGATTTTTTCCTCGTCACAGATGTATTTCAGTCGGTCCCCGATAAGCCGCGGCGTCAGGCGGCTCAGGTTGAACTGCAGGCAGCGCGACAGCACCGTCACCGGCAGTTTTTGCGGGTCGGTGGTCGCGAGCAGGAACTTCACGTGCGGCGGGGGCTCTTCGAGAGTCTTCAACAGCGCATTGAAGGAACTCCTCGACAACATGTGTACTTCATCGATCAGATAGACCTTGAAACGGCCGCGGGCCGGGGCGT
>CALZMR010000181.1 GCA_945788575.1 uncultured Woeseiaceae bacterium | reverse complement strand
CCGTACGCGGCGATCGGTTTTTCGGATTTCTGGCGGCGCTGGCACATCTCGCTGTCCACATGGTTGCGCGATTATCTGTACATTCCGCTGGGCGGCAACCGCAAGGGCCCGGGCCGGGTTTACGTCAATCTGATGGTGACCATGCTGCTTGGCGGCCTGTGGCATGGCGCCAGCTGGACGTTCGTGGTGTGGGGTGGGCTGCACGGCCTGTACCTTGCGGCCGAGCGCTTTCTGACCGCCAGGTTCAGCGGTGCCGCGATCGCCAAAACATGGCTGTTTCGAATATTCATGGCGCTCTTCACCTACTTCCTCGTTAACCTGACGTGGGTGTTTTTCCGCGCCGCGGACTTCGCCACGGCGTGGCGCATGATCGCATCGATGTTCGGTTTCGCGCCGGCGGACGCGGGGACTCCACTGCCGACGCTGTGGATTATCCAGGTGGCCGTAACCATTGCGCTCATGGTCGGCATTCACTGGCGCATGCGTGACACGAATATCGAGTCGGTCGTTCAGAAAACGCCTGCGTGGCTGTTGGGCGTAACACTGGCCGCGATGCTGTTCCTCATAATCATTACTCAGGGTTCAGGCAATGCCTTCATCTACTTCCAGTTCTGACGTCCCTTATCGGAAGGTCCCGGAGCGTAACTGGGGACTGGCGTGGCTGATCTGCGCCGTACTCGTAGTTGCGGCCGTCGCAGCCTGGGAGGCCAGGGCGCGCTCGATGCAGCACATCCCCGGGACGTACGATGCCTACACCAACTTCACGGTCCAGTGGGCCGAGGAGCGACGCAAGCTCGACGAACCCGACCATGACATTCGCGTGCTGTTGCTGGGATCGAGCCGCATGCTGTGGGCGGCAGACCTGGCCATTCTCGAGGAGGAGCTCGATACGCGTCCCCTGCAACTGGCCATCGCCGGCACCGGGCCTGCGCTGATGCTGCAAGGTGTTGTCGAGGACACCGACTTCGACGGCCTCGTGCTGGTTGGCGTGACGCCGTTCTTGTTCAATCGGCTTGACGAAGGGTTCTTTGGTGGAGATGCGCTGCGCTGGTATGAGAGTCCCTCGCCATCGGAGCTCAGCGGGCACGCCATTCATTCCGTCCTGTCACGGCACCTCGGTTTTCTCGATGACGGTTTCAAACTGTTCGAGCTGATCGACCATTATTCGGACTTTCCGGAGCGCGATGGCGTCTGGAATCTTAACGCCGGTGAATGGAAGCTCGGCAATCATTACCCGGACCGGCAGACAGACATGTGGGCGCCAATAGAAGTGGAAGGCGGCTTCGATAACGAACAGATACTGGCTTTCTGGATGCGAGGCCTCGGTCGCCCTCCCGAACCGCCTGAGCGCATGCAGGAAATGGCGCAGACGGCCACGGAGTTCTTTGCGCCGCTCGTCGAACAGTTACGCGCGCGCGGTGGCGACGTCGTCTTCATCCGCATGCCCGGCAATGGCAAGTACCAGGAGCATGATCTCGCGACCCGATACGACGAACTGACCTGGGAACCGATGACAGCAGGCTTCGGTGCCGTTTCGATCAATTCTATGGATTACCCTGAACTCTCGAGCGAGCTGGAGATTCCGGAATGGTCGCACCTTAGCCGCCAGAGCCAGGATGATTTCAGCCGTCGAATCGTCCCCGTGCTCGAACAGCGCTACCTTGAAGTCCGGGGGCAGAGCGTCCATGACATCATTAACCGGCCCGGCTCGGATGACTGACTGGAGAAACACATGAAGCTCTTGGTGGCTGTGGATTTTTCGGACCCTACGGACCTGATCCTGAAGGTCGCGACTCGACTTGCGACGAGCCTCGACGCGTCGCTCTGGATCGTGCATGCGGCGGAGCCGGAACCCGACTTCGTCGGCTACGATGCCGGCCCCGAAGTGGTTCGCGGTCAGGTGGCGAAGGAACTGCGTGACGAGCACCGGCAGCTGCAGGAGTACGCGGACAGGCTGCGGGAAGCGGGCGTAGAGACCAAGGCGATGCTGGTTCAGGGCCCTACGGTCGAAGCCTTATTGGAAATGGTCGAGAAACAAGGCACCGATCTCATCATAGTCGGCAGCCATGGCCGCGGCATGATGGCGGAGATACTGCTGGGCAGCGTGTCGCAGGGTCTGATTCGGGCCGGGCGCTGTCCGGTGACGGTGGTGCCTGTAGTCAAGCAGGACGATTGAATCGCCGGGGGGCAAACGGATATTTGGGGTCAGAGTAAAAACCTGGGATATTTGGGGTCGGAGTAAAAACCTAGCGTCGATCCTACTCTGACCTCAAATATCGGTTTTTACTCCGACCCCAAATATTGGTTTCTACTCCGACCCCGAATATCCGACCCCAAATATCTGGCTTACGCCTCACACCGGACAGGTATTTGCTAACGAGCCTGCGCGCCCCGGATGGCACCTTCTATTAGGTTGAGCGCCGCCTGTCGGCTGACGCCGTCGGGATCGAGATTGAATGACGGCGTGGATGCTATACCGAGTGCGACGGTCTTGGGGTTCTCGAACATCAATGTCAGTGCCGCGGCGAGATCTTCGCTGCTCGGACCGTCTGTTACGGCCAGGTCATGCCCTGGCACCTCCGCCGGGTCGAGCACGTCCATATCGATGTGAACGTAGATCACATCGACTCTGTCGGCGAGGTCATCCATCTGCGTTCTAAGGTTGGCAGATAGCTCGCGAATATCCTGCACGGAAAACTGCTGGACCTCATGTTCGCGAAAACGATCGGCCTCGAGCGGGTCCAGGTCACGTACACCTCCCCAGACGATGTCACTCATGGGCAACGGCTCTGCCAGTCCGGCAGTCATGCGGATATTGTGCAGTGCATGTCCTGCGGCAACTGCCACGGGCATGCCACCGAGCATTCCGGACAACGTCGTTTCCGGCGTATTGAAATCTCCATGTGCGTCGATGAAGACCAACCCAACGCGGCGCGCATTACCGTCAGAGTCGTATTTGAGACCCGCGAGCATACCGAGCAGATCGTTACAGTTCGCCTCCAGGCCAATCGTGATCAGACCATCCTGCAATCCTTCACGAACGGCATCGGCAAAATTTGCATTCGCCATTGCCATGCGATTCCATTCACCGTATTGGCGCTCCTGCTCCTCAGTTAGGCGAATGTCCTGAATGGGTCGAATGAGCTCGCCACCCCATTCACCGATCAGACGTTCGAGCCCCGCAGCCTGAATGTAGTCAGGATTGGTCGACAGCTCCGGCACGTTGCGTGAGCCACCGTACGGGTTCTTGATGACATCGACCTTGACCGCTGCATTTGCGGTGAGCGTTAAGCTGGTGCTTAGAACAGCAGCCAGAAGAATGCGATTGAGTTTCACAATTCTATCCCCTTGAATCCTTACAACGACGATGTCGATTGGAATCGACTAATAACAATGTAGAGGATGGAGACCTTTATTGCGACGTAGCAGCGCCTCACCGCTCAATTGGCCGGATTCGAGACAAGTGTAGGGTTACAATCCGACCTCCCAAAGAGGATAAGACGTGCTCGAACAACTCGACGACAATGAGGCTCGCGTGATCGGCTGTTTGATTGAGAAGTCGATCGTTACACCGGACGAACGCCGAATTTCAGCCTCTTTCTCAGTGGTCTAGATCTCAAGCCGCCAGGATCGATGTGAATGATCAATGGTCGATTGTGATCTTCCAGGTAAAATGTAAACTTGAATTCTGGCTGCCCAAGGCTGCAAATCCCGAGCGAATGTGCTGTTCTACGCAGCCGATTCAACAGGGGAAAAAAGAAGAATAAGGAGCACGATTGCGATGCCACAAATGAGCGAGAAAGACAATTTTCTAGAGAGCGAGCGGCAGGGCTGGCTCAATGTTGCTAGATGGCGACCATCAACCGGGATAGGGCGCTTCGATGCGCAATACTCGCCCAGCACGAGCTTGCTTTCTATTAACGTTAACCTGCATTTCAGGTTCCTGACATATCGAGAATTTGCGCAGGAGCTAGGTAATGCCAACTGGGAGGACAATCCCGAATTGCCAATATGGACCGACGCTGAAAAAGAGTCCTATAAAGCGCGTTTTAAGTACATTACGGAGCAGGTTTGGAGCCGGCAATACCGCTTCGAATCAAGCAAAGCGGGTTGGACGGAGTTTGGTGCCCAGGTCGACGTCAACGTGAATTGCGCATCCACCCGAGGTGGCGCCCACTATGTCATCCGAGCGGTGAAAGTGCCCGAGGGCGAGGGCTTCAGATCGCAGTGCGCACATGAGCCACTTTGGGACGGAATGTTCTGTCAACGTGACGTCCGATATGAAGTGGAGGCAAAGCGCGACCAATCTTACGCGAACTTCGCTATGAATTGGCTCGAGAAAGCCATTGAACGGAAGCATTGTGACTTTCTTGCCTTCGACAGGAGCGCTTCAACACTGACAAACCAAGCATTCGAGAGTCTAGCCGGGTTTGTGGACGTGGCTCGCCGCCATATCTACGGCAGTTTCGCGGATTCTGGATTGAAGATATGGGTATATGCCAACGCTGATGCCAATGACAGTGGGTATCGCATCGCAAGCAAACGTTCGGCGGAGATTGCCAAGCGCCTAAGGCAATTATTATCGCCCAATGGAAATGTTGTCGAAGAAGTTGGCAAATTCTCGAAACAACGATGGATTAGAACTCCGATGGAGACCAACCTCAGACGACGAACAAATCTAAACGCGACAGAAATATCTGCCAGAAACTTTTGCGGCGGCATGCTGCTTGTAAAGAATCGACTGACAAATATCGATGCGGGACCCCTCGACGAAGTCCCCGCGCTTCCAAGAAACTATATTGTGGCGGCTCACGAGTTTGGACACATCCTCGGGCTTCCCGACGAATACTTTGGTGTGCAATGTGATCGAATGAGGAACGAGATCGCAAAGCGCCGTGACTTACCGGTTGCTGTGAGGACAAGACCGACGAACGATCGCCTTGTTGCCCAGCAAGAGGGCTTTTCAGGTTTGGTCGCTGCTGCGGATGTACCCGCTCCCATAATGGGTAGCACTGGTGTGGTCACGGACAGCATTATGTATGCGGGTAAACGAGTCCTGCCTGCACATTACGTTACGTTTTTCGAAGCGCTAGTAAATCTCACGCAGCCGTACATGGCTCCGGCCGATTGGAGTATTGTGCCAGACAATCCGAACAACTTTATTCATGCACATGCTTCCGCCTGACCAGACCTCCCAAAGAGGATGAGACGTGCTCGAACAACTCGACGACAAAGAAGCTCGCGTGATTGGCTGTCTGATTGAGAAATCGATCGTCACACCGGACCAGTACCCGCTTACGCTGAACGCTCTGACTAACGCCTGTAATCAGAAGTCGTCCAGAGACCCGGTCATGGCATTGCAGCAGGGTGAGGTACAGCACACGATTCGCACCCTCCAGGAGCGGCATCTCGTGATGACCGACGAGAACTTCAAGAGCCGGACGGAAAAATACTCACAGCGATTCTGCAACACTCGCTACAGTTTTCTGCAACTGGATCCTGCGGAACTAGCGATCGTGTGCCTGCTGCTATTGCGGGGACCGCAGACGCCAGGCGAGCTGCGCGCACGCAGTGGACGCTTACACACGTTCGCCGACAATGACGAAGTCGTGACCGCGCTGAACGGCTTGATCGAACGAGAAACCGAGTCCTTGGTCGTCAAGTTGCCGCGCACACCCGGACGCAAAGACTCGGAATACATGCACCTGTTCAGCGGCCCGATAGACATTGACGCTCATGTCGCCGCGGCCGAAGCATCACGGCCCGCGGCACCGGCACAACGTGGCGGCGTAGCCGAGCTAAGCGAGCGAGTCGCACGACTCGAGGCTGAAGTTGCGGACCTCAAAGAACAGCTTGGGGTGCGATCAAGCGATCACTGACCAGCACAGGGTCAAGCGCTGGGCGTTCAGCAAGGCTGTCTGTTCCGGCGCATTCTGATATTTGGGGTCAGGGATAATTGGGGTCAGAGTAAAAATTATGCGTTCGTTCTGACCTCAAGTACTTCTGGTTTTTGCTCTGACCCCAAATATTTGACCCCAAATATTCTGACCCCAATTATCTGCCCTAATTATCCAGGTTCGCGCCCGCCGGAATCAGAATCACTCACGGCGGTACGCGAGCTGTGACTAGTGTTGCTGCTCATTGCCGGCCGACGCCGATC
>CALZMR010000180.1 GCA_945788575.1 uncultured Woeseiaceae bacterium | reverse complement strand
AACGAACTGGCTCAACAGTTCGTGGACGATCCTCGCATCGACCTCGTTTCATTCACGGGTTCCTGCGCCGTCGGCAAACAGGTTGGCGCCCGCGTGGCCGCACGCATGGGCAAGTCGCTGCTCGAATTGGGCGGCAACAACGCGATCATCGTCGACGAGGATGCAAATCTCGATCTGGCGGTGCCGTCGATCGTATTCGGTGCCGTGGGCACGGCGGGACAGCGCTGCACGTCGACTCGACGCGTGATCGTGCACTCGTCGCGATTCGACGAGCTGAAGCATGCTCTCGTGAATGCCTATGGCCAGGTGCGTATCGGCGATCCGCTCGATCCCGATACGCTTATGGGTCCGCTCATCGATGAACTCTCCGTCGATCGCGTTCGCGATGCCATACAGGCGGTTCATGATCAAGGTGGTGAAGTACTCTGCGGTGGCGAGCGGCTTGGACGCGCCGGCAATTTCATAACGCCCGCGATCGCGGTCGTCGAGAACGACTGGACCATCGTCCAGAACGAGACCTTCGGTCCCCTGCTCTATCTGATCAGGTACGACGACATCGACGAGGCGATCGCGATGCAGAACGGCGTCGTGCAGGGTCTGTCGTCAGCGATTTTCACGGACAACCTGCAGACGGCGGAGTACTTCCTGTCGCACGGCGGTTCGGACTGCGGGATCGCAAACGTCAACATCGGCACCTCGGGTGCCGAGATCGGCGGCGCATTCGGCGGCGAGAAGGAAACCGGTGGCGGACGCGAGGCCGGATCGGATTCGTGGCAGGCCTACATGCGCCGGCAGACGAATACGATCAATTGGGGGTCCGATTTGCCGTTGGCGCAAGGCATCTCCTTCGACATCTAACGCGGCTAAACCGCGGCACCGTAGGAGCCCGTCTTACGGGCCAATCCGCCCTCGACGGATCAGCTCAGGCTCCGGTCGGTGCGGATTGATCTTTAGTGGGAGGCATGGAAGGGCGACATCACTTTAAGCGTTGATCGCACGCATGCGTCTGCCCCCGAGGGATTGGGCTCCTACAGGGCTAGCCTATAGCCGGGTTATTGGTGAGCGAGATCACCGCAAGGATCAGTGCGAGCCAGATCCAGCCAATAGACCTCAGGATTTTTCCCCAGGTCCTTTCGAGGTTGCGCGTCCCCAGCGAAACAAGGCCCAGTCCAATAAACACTACGGCCCAATAGACACCAACCTCTGCGGCGAGCGGACTGTCTTTCATCGCCATCAAACCGATGCCGGTAATCCCGCCAACGAAATAGACAACCGTCAGCCAGGTCCAGAAACTGCGTTTGCCAGTCTGCTTCGTTTCCATGAGAGGGTGAGAAACGTCTAGTGAGAAACCGATTCGAAGCGGTTCTGCTCGCGGTTCTTGCGTACACCACCCGCTTCGAATATATGTCCGCTCATTGCGATATACACACCGGGCCTTGCGTTCTGAACCGCCGCGACGGCCATGCCGATATTGAAGACGGCATCTGTGGTTCGAAAGCGCGCCGGCGAGAGCGCTCCAGTCATAACGATCGTCTTGCCATCGATGCCCTGAAGCGCCTCGGCTGTTTCAGGCATCGTGTCCGTGCCATGGGTGACAACGAAGTAGCGCGCGTCGTCTTTTTCAATATAGTCGCGCAGTATCTGGCGGTCTTCGCTGGTGATCTCGAGGCTGTCTTTCTGAAACAAGTGGACGATATCGTAGTCGAAGTCCACGAGGCCTTCGGTCAGTATCTGCTTGATTTGTGAGTCACCGACCTCAAATCTGCTCAACTCGTCGAAGTAGATCTTGTCGATCGTGCCGCCTGTAGTGATGAATCGTATTTCCATGGCCTGCTATGATGACACTATGAACAAAATACGTCGATTCGGCGGCCGGCTGGCCGCACTCATTCCTGTCCTCCTTGCGTTCGTCTCTTTTCCCAGCGCCGCAAATGCCGGCACGGTCGTTGAACTGGAGATCGAAGGCGGCATCGGTCCGGCGACCTCCGAGTACGTCCGAAGCGGTATCGAGCACGCAGAAGACATCGGCGCCGATTTCGTTCTTATTCGCATGGACACGCCTGGAGGTCTGCTCGAGTCTACTCGAGAGATCATTACGGCGATCCTGAATTCGGACGTCCCTGTAGTTACTTACGTCGATCCGCCGGGTTCGCGAGCGGCCAGCGCTGGCACCTTCATCTTGCTCGCCAGTCACGTCGCTGCGATGGCGCCGACGACGAATGTCGGCGCGGCCACCCCCGTGTCGCTGTTCGGCGAAGATGTCGCTCCGAGCCCGCTTGAACAACCCGATAGCGAACCTGCCGGGAGCGACGAGGAGCCGGAGGAAATCGCCGACGAGCCCGCGCAGGAACTCCCGGGCACGGCGATGGAGCGCAAGATCATGAACGATACGATCACGTATGTTCGCAATCTGGCCGAACGCCACGGCCGAAATGCCGACTGGGCCGAGCGTGCTGTGACGGAGGCCGATGTACTCAGCGAAACAGAGGCACTGGAGCAGAACGTTATCGACTTCGTTGCACAAGACCGCGAAGATCTGTTTGCGCAACTCGATGGCCACGAAGTCATCATAGACTCCAACACAGTGGCACTCGAAACCAGCGATACGACCGTCGAGGAATTCAAGCCGAGCTGGCGCATCCGGCTCCTGTCTGCACTGCAGAACCCACAGGTCCTGCTGTTGCTAGGAGCCGTAGGCATTTACGGGCTATTGCTGGAGGGCTATAACCCCGGCGCAATTGTGCCGGGCGTAGTGGGCGCGATTTGCTTACTTCTTGCGCTGTATGCGAGTCAGGCGCTGCCGATCAACTACGTTGGCGTGGCGCTGATCCTGCTTGGTATGGCGTTAATGGTCGCTGAGGCCTTTGCACCCAGTTTCGGTGCGCTCGGGCTGGGCGGTATTGCCGCATTTGTATTCGGAGCGATCCTTATGTTCGATAGCGGAATTCCCGGATTCGGCATTTCTTACACGTTCGTCATCTCCCTCGCAGTAGTGTTGGCTCTAATAGTCTTCTGGCTCATGGGCTTCACGCTGAAGCTGCACAGGCGCGGGCCTGTCTACGGCGAGGAAGCGATCGTCGGTGCCGAGGCCGTTGCCGTGGACGACTTCGTCGACGGCGAAGGCAAAGTATGGCTCGAGGGCGAAGCCTGGGTGGCCCGCAGTTCGGCCCCGATCACGAAAGGTCAGGACGTCCTGGTGACCGCCCTCGATGGACTCACGCTCGAAGTTAAACCGGTCGGCGCGACAGCTCGCGCGCAGACCGCAACCTGAATCAAACAACTCTAAGGAAACCGCGATGGATCTCGCTTTAATCGGTATCGTAGTAGCAGCAGTCGTATTCATAGCCTCGCAGGTCTTCAAGGTCCTGCAAGAATACGAACGCGGCGTTATTTTCTTCCTCGGCCGTTTTCAGACGGTCAAGGGTCCGGGCCTCATCATTCTGATCCCGTTCCTGCAGAAGATGGTCAAGGTCGACCTGCGCGTCATCGTACTGGACGTGCCGACCCAGGATGTTATCTCGAAAGACAACGTATCGGTGCGCGTCAATGCGGTCATCTACTTCCGCATCGTCGATCCGGAGAAAGCAATCATTCGCGTTGCCAACGTGTTCGAAGCGACGAGCCAGCTCTCGCAGACGACGCTGCGCTCGGTGCTCGGTCAGCACGATCTCGATGAGATGCTGTCCGAACGCGACCAGCTCAACACGGATATCCAGGCAATCCTCGATCAGCGCACCGACAACTGGGGCATCAAGGTCGCCAACGTCGAGATCAAGCACGTCGATCTCGATGAGAGCATGATCCGCGCGATCGCCCAGCAGGCCGAAGCCGAGCGCTCACGTCGCGCCAAGGTCATCAATGCGGAAGGTGAGAAGCAAGCAGCCACGATGATCGCCGAGGCGGCCAAGATGCTGGCTAGTGAAGAACAGGGCCTGCAGCTCAGGTATCTGCAGACGCTCAAGGAAATCGCCAACGAGAAGACCAATACCATCATCTTCCCGATGCCGCTCGAGCTGGTCGAGCCGATACTGCATCTGTCCGACTCCTTCGCGAAGAAGAAGGCGGCCGGCAGGGACGCGTAAGCTTTAGTGGTTGCCGACCGGCGGGATCGAAACGACGATCTGCGCCCCGCCGAGTTCGGAGTCGAGGATCGACAGCGTTCCGCCGTAGGAGCGCGCGATGTCCTTGACGATCGAGAGCCCGATCCCATGACCCGGCGTGGACTCGTCCAGCCGGGTCCCCCTTTGCAGGAGCGCCTCCGCGGCATCGGCCGGTATCCCCGGCCCGTCGTCCTCGACGTACATCAGCATGCCGCTCGCTGCCGGCCGCCCGTCGACGGCAGGCTCAATCCGAATACGAACGGCTCGCTTCGCCCATTTGCAGGCGTTGTCGAGGAGATTTCCGGCGAGCTCGAGAAAGTCCCCCGTATCGCCGCGGAACTGCATCCCATCAGCAATCTCCGCATGGATATCGAGTCCTTTATCTCGATAGACCTTGTTGAGGCCGTCAACGAGCCGGCCGACCTCTTCCCCGACCGGGATGGGCGTCAGTACGAGCGTGTCGGCCGAAGCGGGCTTGCGAAGCTGATAGCGCACGATCTCGTCCATGCGATCGACCTGCTCGTTGACGCGTTCGCCGAACGGCTTGTCGTCGGTCTCGCCCAGCAGCGCGCGAACAGCGGCAAGCGGTGTCTTGAGGCTATGTGCCAGATTGTCGAGCGTATACCGATAGCGGTCTGAGCGAGCCCGCTCGGACTCGATGAGCAGATTCATGTTGCGCGCCACGCCCGTCAGCTCGGTGGGAAATTGTTCGGAGAGCGATACACGCCGGCCCTCCTCGATTTCGCCGATTTCGGATTCGATCAGCCGGAGCGGTTTCAGGAGGCTGCGCATCAGGACCGAAATCGCGAGCAGCATGATCATCGCGACGGCGGCGAACCAGCCGAAGAGTTGCCGCCGGAAACCGGCGATCTGCGCGTTGAAGGCGTCCAGACTTTCGAACACCTTGAATACGTATGGTCGCAGCTGCCCATCCGGGAACTCCCACTGAACCGCGAGGCTGAGAGTCAGTAGCGGCGTGCCATCATCGAGCATCTCACGGTCGAAGCGCGGCGCACCGAGGTCCGGCATCGTGCCCGTTGGCATTTGCAGTCCGAGTGACGAACGCGATTGCCAGAGCACGGTGTCGGTTTCTCCGCGGAGTTCCGCGTACAAGCCCGAACCGATGTTGTTGAATCGCGACTCGAACAGGTCGATCGGCAGACTCAGGGCGCCGTCTTCATTGGGTTCCGCCGCTGCGAGAAGCTGCATCAGGTGTCCGTCGAGGATGTCTTCTCGCGCCTGCTCGCCAGCCGACACGAATGCCGTGTCCAGCACGACGATCGTTGCACCAAAGAAAAACAACAGCAGCACGCTGACTGAAACCAACAGGCGAGCGCTGAGAGATGACATGCGTCGTCTTAGGCGTCTTGATTGCGCTCGAGTGCGAACCGGTAACCGCGGCCGCGCAGGGTCTCGATCGGCTTGATGGAATTATCCGGGTCCAGTTTCTTACGCAGACGTCCGATGAAGACCTCGATGACATTGCTGTCTCGCTCGAAATCCTGATCGTACAGCCGATCGGTCAATTCGGATTTCGAAATCACCTCACCGGCTCGGACCATCAGGTATTCGATGATCTTGTATTCATAGCTGGTTAGTTCGACGGACTGCTCGGATACGCGTACGTCCTGGCGTGACATGTCGAGCGTGACCGGCCCGGCGCTCAGTACCGACGACGCCCAGCCGCCGGCGCGGCGCAGCAGCGCGTTCACGCGGGCGCTGACTTCCTCGAAGTGGAATGGTTTGACGACATAGTCATCCGCACCGGCGCTCAGGCCGTCGACCTTATCCTGCCAACGGTCTCGCGCCGTCAGGATCAGGATCGGATAGGTCTTACCCTCTTCGCGAACCTTACGAATGATGTCGATGCCCGACATCTCCGGCAGCCCGAGATCGACGATGGCGAGATCCACCGGATACTCGAGTGAGAAGTAGAGGCCTTCACGTCCGTCGGCCGCCTGTTCGACGGCGAATCCCTCGTCGCCGAGCTTCGCGGCGAGCGACTGACGCAGCGTCTCGACGTCTTCGATAACCAGTAAGCGCATGATTCAGCCCGTGCGTTAGTTTACCG
>CALZMR010000179.1 GCA_945788575.1 uncultured Woeseiaceae bacterium | reverse complement strand
AATACGGCGTTGCTCTACTACGGTGAGAGCGACGACCGCGTCGAGGATTACAGCGTCAGCGTGCTTGCGCGGCGTACCTACGTCGATGATCGATTTCTAACCGTCAGCCTGACGGTCGACTCGCTGACCGGCGCCACGCCGAGTGGCGCCATTCGTCAGGACGTAGCGCAGACGTTCACGCGACCCTCTGGATCTGCGGCCTACAGCGTGGCTGCCGGCGAGTACCCGCTCGACGACACATTCCTCGACACAAGAGTTGCGCTGACAGCCAACTGGCAGCAACCGCTCGGGCGTCTGTACACGACCAGCGCCGGCGTCAGTCTTTCCAAGGAATACGACTACACGCACTTCGGGCTCAACGGGCGGATCGCGCGCGACTTCAACAATCGCAATACGACTGTTTCCGCGGGTCTGGCCCTCTCGTTCGACGAACTCGACCCGGTCGGCGGTGTACCGGATCCGCTGACGTCGATGCTCGACGTGGGCGACGTATCGAATCGATTAAGCAGCACAGACTCCAAGGACGTCATCGACCTGGTGTTGGGTGTCACCCAGGTCATCAGCACCGACTTTATCGTGCAGACGAACTATTCCTACAGTAATGCGAGCGGGTACTTGACCGATCCGTACAAGGTGCTGAGTCTTGTCGATGCCGTGACGGGCGACACCGTTCCGCGGATTCCGGCACCGGGCGTGACGGGACCGTCACACGAGTTTCTGTTCGAGAGCCGGCCTGACGAACGCACGAAGCACAGCTTCTTCGTGCAAGGCAAGTACTACATCGACGGTCCGATTCTCGATGCGTCGTATCGATACATGACAGACGACTGGGACATCGATTCCCATACGATCGATGTGCGGATGCGCTGGCCTGTCGGCTCATCGAGCTACATCGAGCCGCACGTTCGCTACTACTCGCAGTCGGAAGCCGAGTTCTACCAGCTGGCCATCGTCAACGGTGCGCCGCTACCGACTCATGCCTCCGCCGATTATCGGCTGGGTGAATTCGATGCGATTACGGCCGGCCTGAAATACGGCTGGGAAACGGCGAATGGTAACGATATGAGTGTTCGCGTCGAGCTCTACACACAGAGTGGCGATGTGGCGGCGGCACAGCTGCTTGGCAATCAGGCCGGTCGCGACAACTATCCCGACCTCGACGCGATCATCGTCCAGTTCAGCTACCGCTTCGATCCCTGAGCCCATGCCGGCGCCCGCACGCCGAGATATTTCGCTCGAAGCCCGTGATGGGTTTCGACACGCGAGCTTCTTCGCGATGGGCAGCCCCTGCGAGCTGCTCGCCGAAGTCTCTGACGATCATGCGATGCGTGGCCTCGCTCAGGTAGCAGCCGATGAAGCCTGGCGAGTAGAGAATAAGTTCAGCCGCTATCTCAGCGGCAATATCGTCGATCGCATCAACTCCGCTGCAGGTCAGCCCGTCGATACCGACGCGGAGACGGCGCGACTCATTGACTTCGCGGCGAGCCTGTTCGAACTGTCGAACGGAAGATTCGATATCACATCCGGGGTACTGAGGCGGGTCTGGAAATTCGACGGTGGCAACCGCGTCCCAGAACAGGCTGCGATCGACGAAGTGATGGCATCTGTCGGATGGCGGCGGGTGAGCTGGAAGCCACCGACACTCACTATGCCCGCGGGCATGCAGATCGACTTCGGCGGCATCGGTAAGGAGTACGCAGTCGATCGCGTAGCGGATCTTCTCAGGACGCGGACCGATGCAAGCTGTCTCATCAACTTTGGCGGCGATCTCGTGGCCACGCGTCCGCCACAGGTGAGGCCGCACTGGACCACTGGGATCGAGGCCGTAGATAGTAATGGGGCATCGATGCTGATCAGGTTGCGCAACGGTGCGTTGGCGACGAGCGGCGATGCGCGCCGATTCGTGCTTAGGAACGGAGTTCGCTACGGTCACATATTGGATCCAAAAACAGGTTGGCCCGTAGTCAATGCGCCGCGCTCGGTCACGGTCGCCGCGGAAACCTGTGTGCAGGCGGGCATGCTCAGCACGTTCGCGATGCTCGAGGGCGCAGGTGCGGAAGCGTTTTTGGACAGCGAGGGCGTGAAGTACTGGAGCAGGCGCTAGGGCATTCCGCCGTTCGGCACGGCAACAGCCACATCCATCACGACATCGAGGCGGATGGCTATATCGGCAACGTAAGGTTTGCCATCGACGGCGAACTCGAAGTAGAAGCGGTGTACTTCGTCTCGCATGCTCCGAATCCGGTCGGCCGCCTCGTCGGTGAAGATCACGGCACTCGACATCGTGTACAGGAGGTTCTGAAGCCTGTCCGGCACGATGTAGATCAGCGTGGGTAGTGGGCGCCCTTCGCTGTCAAAGGCCTCGTCCTCGAACGCCGCCAACATCCGTTGATCTCGATAGTCTGCCTCGTAGAAGACATTGTCCGTGACGAACTCGACGTCTGCCTGGGACTCGGACCATACCTGCATTTTGGACGTCAGGCCGAAGGGTGCCACCCACACACGGAGCCCCGGCGCTGCGGCAAGCAGCGTCAGATTATAAGTGTCACGATCTGCGTCCCAGTAAAACGACCTGGCACGAAACTCGTATTGCCCATCCGAGGTCGTGAGCGTCGCCTCGACGATCTCGAGCCTGGGCGCCGGCGATCGCTCGGCGCAGCCCGCAATTGCCAGCATCGCGGCGATCGCGGTCAGCAGGCCCCCGTATGCCCTTGCCTGGCTTCTCTCACTCATGGATGCTCCCGGATCGTGATCAGAGTTGAAATTCGCTTGGATGCGCACGCGTGTACCCTGGATTTTGGTCAGCGTTGAATAATGCTTTGCCGCGCACACGCATACCCCCGTACACTTGCCGCATTGAATTACCCGCCGTTCGGCCACAAGTATCCCTGATGAAGACGATGACGAGCAATGAGATCCGCGAGGCGTTCCTCGAGTTCTTCCGCGAGCGCGGGCACGAAGTGGTTGCGAGCTCCCCGCTCGTGCCGGGGAACGACCCGACTCTGCTATTCACAAATGCGGGTATGGTCCAGTTCAAGGATGTATTTCTCGGCGACGATAAGCGGAGCTATCAGCGAGCGGCCACGGCGCAGCGCTGCGTCCGCGCCGGCGGCAAGCACAACGATCTGGAGAACGTCGGCTATACGACGCGGCACCATACGTTCTTCGAGATGCTCGGCAACTTCAGTTTCGGCGACTACTTTAAGCGTGACGCCATCAAGTACGGCTGGGAGTTCCTGACGGAGACGCTCGGCCTTCCGCCGGAGAAGCTCTGGGTCACGGTCTTCGAAGACGACGACGAAGCCGCCGACATCTGGCTCGATGAGATGAAGATCGACCCGGCACGTTTCACCCGCATGGGCGCGAAGGACAATTTCTGGGCGATGGGCGATACCGGACCCTGTGGTCCGTGCTCCGAGATCTTCTACGATCACGGCGCTGACGTCGAAGGCGGGCCGCCAGGATCGCCTGACGAGGACGGTGATCGCTACGTCGAGGTCTGGAATCTCGTCTTCATGCAGTTCGACCGTTCGGCCGACGGCGAGATGACGCCGTTGCCGAAGCCGTCAGTCGACACAGGAATGGGCCTCGAGCGCATCGCCGCCGTCATGCAGCATGTGCACAGCAATTACAAGATCGATATGTTTGCGAATCTCATCGATGCCATATCGGATACGTTGGGCATCGACAATGACGGCGCCAGCTCGCTGAACGTCATCGCCGACCACATACGCGCCTGCGCGTTTCTGATCGTCGACGGCGTGCTTCCCGGTAACGAGGGCCGCGGCTACGTACTCCGACGCATCATTCGCCGTGCGATTCGCCACGGCAAGAAACTCGGCTACGACGACCCGTTCTTCCACAAACTCGTCGAGCCGCTGGCGAAAGAGATGGGCGCAGCCTATCCTGAACTCCCGAAGGCCCAGGCGCACGTCGAGCGCGTACTGGAGAAGGAAGAGCGCCGCTTCGCCGAAACGCTCGATCAGGGTATGGAGATACTGGACGGCGCCATCGCGAAACTGGATGGCAGCGAAATCCCGGGCGACGTCGTATTCAAGCTATACGACACTTTCGGTTTTCCCGTTGACCTGACGGCAGACATTGCCCGCGAACGTGGATTGACGATTGACCAGCCGGGTTTCGAGGCCGCGATGGAAGAACAGCGGCAAAGGGCCAAGGCGGCCAGCAAGTTCAACGTCGGGACAGCAAACTTGAATTTGACAGGGCGTCCGGTGACAGTTTCGGTTAGCCAGTCATTCACCGGCTATGAGGCGGTCGAATCGGAAAGCGAAGTCGTCGCACTGTACAAGGGCAGCGACCCCGTGAAGAAACTCGAGGCCGGTGAGCAAGGCGCCGTGTTGCTAAATTCGACACCGTTCTACGCTGAGTCGGGCGGCCAGATCGGCGACACCGGCATCCTCGCGGAGCAGGGCAAGATATTCCGCGTCGACGATACGCAGAAAAGCTCCGGTGCACATGTGCACTACGGCGTCGTCGAGGATGGCGAGATTCGACTGGGCGACAAGCTCACGGCAATTGTTGACGCCGACCGTCGTCAGGACATTGTGCTTAATCACTCGGCGACTCACCTCATGCATGCTGCGCTTCGCCAGGTGCTCGGCGATCACGTCACCCAGAAGGGATCGCTTGTCGCACCGGACAGGCTGCGTTTCGACTTCTCTCATGACGAGGCAGTCACACCGGAGCAGCTCGCGGAGATCGAAACGATCGTCAACGACGAGATTCGCGCCAATCGCGAGGCCGACGTCAAGCTCATGAGTTACGACGACGCGATGTCGAGTGGCGCCATGGCGCTCTTCGGCGAGAAGTACGGCGACGAAGTCCGCGTACTTCGGTTCGGCGATTTCTCGGTCGAGCTCTGCGGCGGTACGCACGTCGACCGGACCGGTGACATTGGTCTATTCAAGATCACGTCCGAGGGCGGAGTCGCTTCAGGCGTGCGCCGCATCGAAGCGGTTACCGGCAGAGGTGCACTGGACTGGATCGACGCCAAGCAGCAGATTCTGGGCGATATCGCCGGGCTGCTTCGCAGCCAGCCCGATCAGGCGATGGCGAAGGTGGAGCAGGCACTGAAGCGCAACAAGGAACTGGAGAAGGAACTTGCGGCAGCTCGCCAGGCCCTCGTGACCGGGCAGGCAAGCGATCACACCGACAGCGTGCAGGAGATCGCCGGCATCAAGGTCCTGGCGACACGTATGGACGGCGCCGACGCAAAGACGCTACGCGACGCCGTCGATCGCTTCAAAGACAAGCTAAAGAGCGCGGTCGTCGTACTCGGCTCTGTCGAGGACGGCAAAGTTCGACTTGCCGCCGGTGTGACACGAGACAATACCGCGAAGATCAAAGCGGGCGATCTCATCAAGCCCGTTGCCGAGCAGGTCGGTGGCCGCGGTGGAGGCAGGGCGGACTTCGCGCAGGCCGGCGGCACGAATCCGGATGCACTCGACGCGGCGCTGAAATCGGTGCCTGGCTGGGTCGAGGCGCAGCTTAGTTAGGGTTATTGTTAAATAGCCCGAAAACGGTCCAGCTGCACCAGATTTGGCCAAAATAGGCATCGAGAGCGAAAATCAGCTAGTATTCCAACACGTTAGGAAGTGCCACGCGCTCATAAGAACAGGGCAGGAGCCCTGCAGGGATGGAGTACTAGGTCATGTTGATACTGACACGACGCGCTGGTGAGACGGTCATGATCGGGAGCGATGTAACGATCACTGTCTTAGGAGTGAAAGGGAACCAGGTCCGAATCGGCATCAACGCGCCGAAGGATATCGCTGTTCACCGCGAAGAAATCTACGAGCGAATCCAAAACGAGAAGGCAGCTGAGGCTGCCCCTCCAAAAACCGCTGAAAAATAAACCTTAACCGCAGTTCCGGGGTTGTCGTCCGTGGGCGCCGTCAGTACCATGCAGTCCGCCCGCCAACGTTGATATTTTGACGACGGCGATCGCGGACTGACGTATACGGCGAAGATTGGTCGCCCCTATTGCAGAAGGGTCGATACGTCGAATGCGAACAGGGCCGGATACGAATTCGGAGAGATGGCTGAGTGGTCGAAAGCGCTCCCCTGCTAAGGGAGTATACGTTAATAGCGTATCGAGGGTTCGCACCGAGGCGCGAAGCGCCGACAGACGCACGAAGTGCGCCCGAAGTGCGAGCAGCGTAAGCTGCGAGTCAATCCCTCTTTCCGACAACATATGGATTATTGATCGAGTAGA
>CALZMR010000178.1 GCA_945788575.1 uncultured Woeseiaceae bacterium | reverse complement strand
CTGTCGATATGGGAACTCCTCGATGCATACGCCGAGAAGGGCCTCCGATACCTGCTAACGACTGACGTATCGAGAGACGGCGCGATGACAGGGCCCAACTTCGATCTCTACTCGCAGATCATGAAGCGCCATCCGCAAATCGAGTTGCAGGCATCCGGCGGCGTGCGGGATGCGGAGGACCTTCGCAGACTGCGTGATCTGGGTATCCCCGCGGCGATAACCGGCCGCGCGCTGCTCGACGGCAAAATCAGCGACGAAGAGGTAGCGTCATTCCGGCAAAGCGCATAATCCCCTGCCTCGACGTTCGCGATGGCCGCGTCGTCAAGGGCGTGCAGTTTCGAAACCATCGCGATGTCGGCGACATCGTCGAACTCGCCCGCCGCTACGCGGACGAGAGCGCGGACGAACTCGTCTTTTACGACATTACGGCGAGTCCGGAGGGGCGGAGCGTCGACCGCGACTGGATCGGACGGGTTGCCGCTGTCATCGACATCCCGTTCTGCGTCGCCGGCGGCATCCGCAGCGTGTCGGATGCCGAAGAGGTGCTCAACAGAGGCGCCGACAAGGTCTCCATCAATTCGCCTGCACTTGACGATCCGGAGCTGATCTCCGCGCTGGCCAAGCGCTTCGGCTCGCAATGCGTCGTCGTCGGAATCGATAGCCGTGAATCGGACGGCAGCTATGAGGTTTACAAGTACACCGGTGATCCCGATCGAACCTCAGGCACGGAGCGCAAGACCCTCGACTGGGCTCGCGAAGTTCAGGCTCGGGGCGCCGGGGAGATCGTCCTGAACTGCATGAATCAGGACGGCGTTCGCCGCGGCTACGATTGCGGCCAGCTCGCCGCCGTGCGGAGCATCTGCGCCGTGCCGCTGATCGCATCGGGGGGCGCCGGGGCGATGGAGCATTTCGAGGCCGTGTTCGTCGAAGCCAGGGTGGACGGTGCTCTTGCCGCCAGCGTATTCCACTCCGCCGAGATCCCCATACCTGAACTCAAACATCACCTTCGAAGCGCCGGGCTGGAGGTTCGCCCCGCCCTCGACGCCAAAGGTCAGACATCATGAGCAGCATCGCGTTCATACAGGAGCTGGAAGACATTGTCGGGGACCGGCTCGAGCACCCTTCGGAAGGTAGCTACACGGCATCTCTCGCGGCCGCAGGAGTGAAGCGCATCGCGCAGAAAGTTGGCGAGGAAGGCGTGGAGCTCGCGCTCGCGTCAGTTGCTGGCGACAAGGAAGAGGTGGTTAGCGAGGCAGCCGACCTGATCTACCACCTGCTCGTACTACTGAATCAGCAAGAGCTGTCGCTCGCCGACGTCGCGGCGGAACTCGAACGCAGGCACACAAGATAGTCCTTAGAATCGCTGGCGAATACGTGGGGCAGTTGCCTACGAACCCAGCTCGAGGGCTTTCTGGTACGCCGGCCGTGCGAGGCAGCGATCCGCATACGCGCTCAGTACTGGCGAATCGGGCAGCATCTCGAACGCGCGCAGAAATACGGCGCTCGATCCGAGCATGATGTCGGCGACGCTGAATTCCGCACCGAGAATCCAATCGTTGTCACCAAGACCCGCTTCCCACGTCGCGATCATGCTCGGGAAGTCGCCCCAGCCATTGCGCACGGGATTCGGCTCGATCTTGTTGAAGTGCTCCGACATGGCGGGCTCGACCACGGCAGGCGTGTACATCAGCCAGTAGAGAAATCTGCCGCGCGCGGGGTCGTCGATGGCAGGCGCGAGCCGGCCAGCCGAGTACCGATCCGCGATGTACAGGCAGATCGCCGCGGACTCCGCCATCGCAGTGTCGCCGTCCACCAGCGCCGGCACCTTTCCCATCGGGCTGGCCGTGAGAAAGTCGTCGCTGTCGGCTCTGACCTCTGCACGAATGTCGACGAGTTCGAGTTCGTAGTCGACGCCGGCTTCTTCAAGTAGCCAGATTGCCCGTGCTGCGCGGGTCTGCGGTGCGTAGAAAAGTTTCATTCCGAAATACCTATATGACGACTTCAGGCGCGACTTCGCGACGATTGTAGTTCGAGCTCATAACGTAGCCGTAGGCTCCGGCATTCGCGATGAGAATCACATCGCCCTCCTCACAGGGAGGAAGCAGACGGTCGGTACCCAGACGATCGCCCGTCTCACAGATCGGTCCAACAACGGTAACTGTCTGGCTCGGCGCCTGGTCCGCTTTGCTCAGGTTGACGATCTCATGGTAGGAACCGTATAAGGCCGGGCGAATGAGCGTGTTCATGCCGACGCCGACGCCAACATAGCGCATGTCGCCCTTGCCTTTGACCTGCGTGACACGCGTTAGCAGCACTCCGGCGCGGGCGACGAGAAATCTTCCGGGCTCGATCCACAGGCGATACTTCGGATAGGCAGCTTTGATCTCGCCCAGCGTCTCGTTCATGCGTTCGAGATTGAACGGCCTGTCGCCCGGCTTCTCCGGAATACCGAGGCCGCCGCCGAGATCGATGACCGAGACCCCGGGGAATCGCTCCGCGACGCGGATGAGCTCGGAGCCAATGTTCCGCCAGGCCTCCGGATCCGATACGCCGCTGCCGCTGTGGGCGTGGATACCGACGACCTCCGCACCCGCCGCATCGACAAGCTTCACGAGTTCGTCGATCTCGAAGCGCGGCACACCGAATTTCGAGTGCACGCCCGCCGTCTTCACATGTTCGTGGTGGCCGCGGCCCTGGCCCGGATCGACGCGAATGAAGAGCTTCTTGTCTGCGAACAGCTCCGGCCATTCGCGGAGCGGATGCAGGTTATCGAGCGTCACCTGCAGTCCCTTCTCGAGCGCCCACTCGTACTCGTCCCGCGGCGCAAAGTTCGGTGTGAACAGTATTCGATCGAGGTCGATTCCCGGAAGCGTCTGCTCGAGCCATTCGACTTCACCGGGCGAGACGCATTCGAAATCGACACCCTGCTTATCGAGCAGGCGGAGGAGATCGGCATTGAAGTTCGCCTTCACTGCGTACAGGACGCGATCGACGTTGCTCAGACTTGTGAGACTTTCGGCCGCGTCTACGACGCTGGCGCTGTCGTAGACGTAGGCGTTCCTCTTGCGTTCCGCCAGTTCGAGCAGCTCCTGCCGACGTTCCAGCCACCAGGCGCCGGCTGAGCGTTCCGGGAGCACTTCCGCTCGGAATAGTTGCTCCCAACTTGGGCCGAACGCCGGACTGCCGCCCGACCGTCTAATAATCGTCGCGTGGAGCTTGCCGACCAGCCGCCTGGCCTGATCCTCGCCGATGACGAAGCTGAGGTTGAGGTCATTGGCGGCCTGACTCATCAGATGGATCTTCTCCTCCTCGAACACCTCCAGCGCCGGCGCGAGTCGAGGTAGGATCGTCCGTATCTTTCTGCCGACGAGACTCACTGCAGCGCACTGCGTGATCAGGCTGGCGCGGCACAATCTGTTCAGGTCCGAGAGCAATGCGTCCTGTGTGTCTTCCGCGATGAGGCCATCCGCCGTATCGATCGAAACCGTGACATTGGTTTCCGATGTGGAGACGAGATCGATGGACACGCCATGCTCGGCAAATGCCGCAAACGCCCGCGCGAGAAAACCGACTTCGTGCCACATGCCGACACTGTCCATCGAGATCAGCGTGATCTGGTCGCGGACGCAGATTCCCTTGACCTGCGGCTCGATCTCGTCGGTTACCGGTGAGATGACCGTGCCCCCGATTTCCGGCGCCATCGTGCTGCGAACGAACAGTGGAATGCCGTGCGGTCGTAACGGCGAGATACAGCGCGGATGCAACACCGAGCTTCCTGCTGACGCGAGCTCCTGAGCCTCTTCGTAACGCAGCGCGACGAGGAGGCGTGCCGACGGAACGAGTTTCGGGTCCGCCGTGAACATGCCGGGCACATCGGTCCAGATTTCCAGACGCCGAGCCTGGAGTCGTGCGGCGAAATACGCGGCCGAGGTATCCGAACCGCCGCGCCCGAGTAGTACCGTTTCGCCGTTCGGATTTCGGGCGATGAAACCCTGAGTCAGTATTACCTCGCCCAATTTCGCGAGCCGCTCACGCAGAGCCGGCTCCGCATCGTGACTGCACGTTGCCGCTAGATAGTCTCTCGCGTGCTGCGCACCGCCGCGGCTCCGGCTCGTCAGGACATCTCTCGCGTCCAACCAGGTAACCGGAACTCCGGCTTTCTCCAGCGCGGCGCAGCCCAGCCTGGTCGCCATGAGTTCACCGAGCGCCATGATACGGACACGAACTCGCACACTTGTTTCGCGCACCAGTCGTACGCCGGCAACAAGCTGCTCCAACTCGTGCATCGATTCGTCGAGCAGCGCCGGACCGTCGATGCCGATGCCCTCTGCCAAGGCATAATGCTGCTCGCGGATGGCCTCGAGCCCGGCACCGGGATCGCCGGTCACCGCCTCGGCCAGCAAGGAATGCAGGGCGTTGGAGATGCCTTTGAGCGCCGAGTGAACGATCACTGGCCTCAGGCCTTCGTCGAGCCGATTGCGGATGAGCCCGGCGATCGTCTGCCAACTCTCCGCAGTCGAAACGCTGGTGCCCCCGAATTTCATGACCACCCACGGCGATGCAGATATCCCGGCCGGTGCGCCGAGACTTTCGCCAGGTTCGAAATTGGCTTCGGAGATCATCGCTCTGTCGAACTCATACTTGCTCTGGAGGCAAAAAAAAACCCGCCAGGATGTCCTTGCGGGTCGTTAGCAACGTCCGAACTTTATGCTAGACGGTACTGTTGCTATTGGCACCCACGCACCTCTGGCGCGCCATCTGTTTTAAGAGTTCTTTAGCATCCATACAGGATTGCCGTGGCACTTTACGTGGGTGTCTGAAATAGCTGCTTACAGAGTAGAGCGGACCTCGGGCCAAAATTCAAGTCCGGGTCCGGCCTAGTCCCAGTCTTCAGGGATCGTGACGGCCCCGGTGGACGCTGAGGACACCTCGGCGCGGTACTTTGCCAGTACTCCGCGGGCCACAGATGAAGGCGGACGAATCCATTCCGCGCGCCGGACCTCGAGCTCCGTATCGTCAAGCGCGACCTCGAGCTGTCGTGCCTGCGCATCGATCGTGATTCGGTCTCCGTCGCGGATCAGCGCGATGGGTCCGCCGACCGCGGCCTCGGGCGACACGTGGCCGACGACGAAACCATGGCTGCCACCTGAAAACCGGCCGTCCGTAATCAGGGCCACCTCGCTGCCGAGCCCCTTGCCCATGATGGCGCTCGTGGGACTCAACATCTCGCGCATGCCCGGCGCCCCTTTCGGGCCTTCGTAGCGCACGACGATTACGTCGCCGGAGCTGATCGTATTGTCGAGGATCGCCTGCAAGGCCTGCTCTTCGGAATGGAAGACCTTCGCGGTGCCCTCGAAGCGCGTGCCCTCCTTGCCGGTGATCTTCGCGACGGCGCCGTCGGGAGCGAGGTTGCCGTAGAGGATCGCGAGATGGCTGTCCTTTTTGATCGGGTCATCGAAACTCCGAACGATGTCCTGGCCGTCCGGGTAGTCCTCGACGTCCGCCAGGTTTTCGGCGAGCGTCTTGCCGGTGACAGTCATGCAGTTGCCGTGCAACAGTCCGCGGTCGAGCAAGCGCTTCATGAGCGGCTGAATACCGCCGATTTCGATCAACTCCGACATCAGATACTGGCCGCTCGGTTTCACGTCCGCGAGAACCGGCGTCCGATTGCCGATACGGGTGAAGTCGTCGAGGGTGAGTTTGACGTCGGCTTCTCGGGCCATGGCGAGCAAGTGCAGCACGGCGTTCGTCGATCCGCCGAGCGCGATGACGACCGAGATCGCGTTTTCAAACGCCTCCAGCGTCATGATGTCGCGCGGCTTGATGTCGTTCTCGATGAGGTGCATGACGGCCTCGGACGCTCGCCGGCAATCGTCCGTCTTCTGCTCGGAGATCGCTTCCTGCGCCGAGCTGTTGGCGAGGCTCATTCCGAGTGCCTCGATCGCCGACGCCATCGTATTGGCCGTGTACATGCCGCCGCAGGCGCCAGGGCCAGGAATCGCGGTTTGCTCGATCTCGAGCAACTGTTGCTGACTCATCGTACCGGCGGACACGGCGCCGACCGCCTCGAATACGGACACGATGTCGCGCCGGTTCTTGCCCGGCCGGATGGTTCCACCGTAGACGAACACCGACGGCCGGTTGAGACGCGCAAGCGCCATGATGCAGCCGGGCATGTTCTTGTCGCAGCCGCCGATGGCAACCACTCCGTCGAAGCCCTCCGCTCCCGCTACGGCCTCGATCGAGTCAGCGATGATCTCCCTCGACACCAGCGAGTAGC
>CALZMR010000177.1 GCA_945788575.1 uncultured Woeseiaceae bacterium | reverse complement strand
ACCTTCAGGATCGATCGGCTCTCATTCTGCCGCAGATGTCGACCGAACCGAACCAACCCAGCCCTCAGCCTACTCGGACCAGGCCACCCAAGAACTGTCGCAACGGTGCGGACGATTTGGTGCGCGAAACGGCACGGGCATCGGCCCATCCAGCCTCCGCAACCACAAACCCGGCCGCCCGAAAACCTCGCCGCAACGGTCCGGACGATCTCGTGCGCAACGCGGCACGAGCATCGGCCCACACCAACCTTGACTTGGGCAGAACATTCACCTATTTCTGTTCGTAGCGAAATAACTGAAAAGCTAGATTATGCAATTGAGTCCGGCCGTCGAGAAATACGTCCTCCACTGGGGCGAAATGGGTACGCGCTGGGGCACCAACCGCACCGTCGCGCAAATCCAGGCAGTCCTCTATCTGTCCCCCGAGCCGCTGCGAGCCGATCAGATATGCGAACTGCTGTCCGTCGCCCGCTCCAACGTCTCCACGAGCATCCGCGAGCTCCAGAGCTACGGCCTGGTTCGCATGACCCACATGCTCGGCGATCGCCGCGACTACTTCGAATCGATCCACGATGTATGGGAGCTGTTCCGGGTGATCATCGAACAACGGAAGCAGCGCGAGCTGAGCCCGACGTTGACGATGCTCAAGGGCTGTGCTGACGAGGTCGATCAGGAGAAAGACACGGACCCGGTCACCAAGGCACGAATCCGCAACATGCTCGAGTTCGTCGAACACACGAGCAACTGGTACGAACAGATACGTGAAATCCCCTCGTCCACGCTGACCAAGCTCATGAAGCTCGGAAAGGGAATTACCAAGCTCGTCAGCAAGAAGCGCTGACGATGTCGGACGATATCGAACTCGTCTATGACAAGCAGTGTCCGGTCTGCGACTACTACTGTCATGCCGTCGATGTCGCCGAGGGCCGGCTCGTTCGGGTAGATGCCCGGGAACCCGGCGAAGCGATGGACGAACTGACCGCGCTCGGCCTCGATATCGACGAAGGCATGGTACTCAGGGTGGACGGGCAGATTTACTACGGCGCCGAAGCGATCCACGAACTCGCGAAGCGCAGTAACAAGAAAGGCCTCCTGAACCGGTTTGCGAGCCTGGTGTTTCGCTCGCGAGCGCTGTCGCGGTTCTTCTATCCGATTCTCAAAGCGATGCGCAATCTGCTGCTCAAGATTCTGAGACGCACGCGCATCAACAATCTCGACCAACCAGGCCGAGACCGCTTCTAGTTCGCTTCGACTTCAGTCGCCACGCAGCGATCGGCGCTGTATACGCCACCGCCGGTAGGCTCGCGCAGGAACCAGACCGAATGGACGACCGCCCCTGACTCGGGTCCACCGTTCAGGACGCCCGCGGGCCTTTGGAAGTAGCCGCCGGGCAGATACTCCCACGTCGCTGCTTCACCTTCGAAGCACTCACTGTGCTGGTATCGCCCGCGCACGAGATAGCCTTCGCGCATGGAGGCAGAAGACTCCCAGCGCGGCGTCGCGCCCGGCTCGACGAGTTGCAGCCACGTGGTGGCGCCGCTGCCGGGGTCGTAACGCAACTCCTTGATCGAGATGCCTTCGCCGATCGGATCCCAGTCAAGCAGCCCGCTGTCCAGAATGATCGGCGTCTGGATAACGGCTCCGTCCGCCGGATCGTCGAGGAAGTACAGGAGCCGCGCGCCGTTGTCGGACTCGATGCGGAAGCCGAGATTGCCCGCCGGAATGTAGGCGTAGCCTCCAGGGCCCAGCTCGAACTCCGACAGGCGGATCCGTCCCTCGAGTACGAAGATCTCCAGAGCCTTGCCGGCGTTGCCGCCCGTCGTACCGCGCCAGTCGGCAGGGATGTCGATGCGGTTGCTGCTGGCCCGCGTACGTATGTCGCTGACGAACTGTTTGCCACGGATACCGGGCAGGGCCGCCATGAACATGTCGGGCAGTTCCTCGGCGTTCGCGAACGCCGGGTACGGCAGCACCGGCTTCGACGCCGTGGCCGCACAGGACGCGAGTATCGCAATCGGTATCAGGAAGATCAGTCGACGAATCATGCGTCGCAATGATACGCGTTCGGCGGATAAAAAAAGCCGCCCAGAAACTGGGCGGCAATTTAAGCAGAGGATGTTTCGGGCTGGCCGCGAACCGCAATTGAATAATCGTAACGTCAATGTCGCGAAGCTATTCAGTGTGTTCAATCCGCCAGCGAGCGTGTCCTTGATCGGGAGCGCGACTGGTCGCGCAGAACCGAGTCAGTGAAGTGACGTGTTGAGAGGAATCACGTGGCACCCCGCCCCCGGGCCATGCATCCGGCATGGTGACCCGCTCACATTGCCTTACCGCATCTCATCTCCGTGCGTACCGGATCGGTACGGGCGATGATGCTACTACATGTTGTGTCGGAAGGCGAGTACTACACAACATGTGGCCAAAAAGTGGCCACAACGCGGTTTCAAGTTCGATTCTGGAGGTCGTAAATGGTCGAAAAAGGATCACTCGGGCACGTTGACCCGGTCTACGGTACATTGGCGACCTTTGCCGGGCAGAGGAGCGGCGCGTGACGACGGAAGCAATGCAAACGGGACGCTCGCGACATCAGTTCGTTGGCCTTTTTCTCGGGCCTGCGGTCGCGCTGGCGATGCTGGCCGTAGACGGACCGGATGCTCTTAGCGAGGAAGGCTGGCGAACCGCGGCCATCGGCATGCTCATGGCGATCTGGTGGGCGACCGAGGCCGTCCCTATCGCGGTGACGGCGCTGCTGCCGATCATTCTGTTTCCAATGTTCGAGGTTCGTTCGCTGCCTGACACGGTGGTGCCGTACTCGAACAAGGTCATCTATCTGTTCGTCGGCGGATTCATCATCGCGTTCGCGATGCAGCGCTGGAACCTCCATCGCCGAATAGCACTGAACATCCTGCAGATAGCCGGCGGCAACGGACGATCGCTCGTCGGCGGCTTCATGCTGGCCAGCGCGATGCTCAGCATGTGGGTCATGAACACGTCGACGACGATGATGCTGCTGCCGATCGCCGTTTCGATCATCACGGTGATCCACAAGACCGTCCACGAACTCGACGATCAGGGGCGCGAGCACTTTCAGTATTCGCTGCTGCTAGGCGTTGCCTACGGCGCGACGATCGGCGGCATAGCAACGCTCGTCGGCACGGCTCCGAATGCCATCCTCAAGGGCTTCATGGAGCAGGAATACGGGGTCACGATCGACTTCGCGAGTTGGATGATGGTCGGTCTGCCATTGTCGGCCACCATGCTGCCGCTTGCCTGGCTGGCGCTGACTCGGCTCGTGTTCAAGGTCGACTTTCACACGTCTCCCGAAGGTCGCGCGGAGCTGCGCGGGCTCAAGGAAGAAATGGGACGAATCACCGTGCCGGAGAAACGTGTCGCGATGGTGTTCGCGTTCGTGGCCGTCATGTGGATCTTCGGCGACTACCTGGCAGTCTTCGCCAACCTGTCGAACTCATGGCTGTTCTACCCCGTAAAGGTTCTCATCGCCATCGGTACCGCGGACGACTCGATCATCGCGATGCTCGGCGCTCTCGCGCTGTTCCTCATCCCGAGCGGCGACAGCGAGGACCCGATCCTGCTGCGATGGAACTACGCAGAGAAACTGCCCTGGGGCGTGCTGATCCTGTTCGGCGGCGGCCTGTCGCTGGCTGGCGCGGTTTCCGGCTCCGGCCTGGCGGAGTGGATCGGAACGAGCCTGCAGTCCGTTGGCACCCTGCCCCTTATCGTGCTGATCGTGATTACGGCGACGCTGATCATTTTTCTCACGGAACTGACCAGCAACATCGCGACGACCTCGACGTTCCTGCCGGTGGTCGCAGCGATTGCGTTCGAATCAGGGCTGGATCCGATCCAGGTGACGGTTCCCGTAACGCTCGCAGCAAGCTGCGCGTTCATGCTGCCGGTCGCGACGCCGCCGAACGCGATCGTGTTCGGCTCGGGCCTTCTGACGATCCCGAAAATGATGCGCGCGGGTCTGGCGCTCAATATCATCGGAATCTTTCTCGTCTCGGCGGCCGCCTATTTTCTGGCGCCGCGTTTCCTGTGAGGAGCGCACGTGTCCGACAACTACGAAGTCAGCAAACAGAACAAGGTCCGGCAGATCAGCGACAAGGCAGCCTACGACAAAGATACCGTGCACGGTATCCTGGACGCCGGGCTGATCGCTCACGTCGCATTCGTGCAGGATGGCGCACCGGTCGTGGTACCGATGCTGTATGGACGTGACGGGGAGACGATCTATCTGCACGGCGCGCGCAAGGCGCGGATCATCCGCATGCTGGAACAGACGGCGCAAGCGTCGCTCAACGTCACGATCGTCGACGCCCTGGTGCTCGCCCGCTCCGCGTTCAATTCGTCGATGAACTATCGCTCGGTGACCGTGTTCGGCAGACCCACACTGATCGAGGACGAACCGGCCAAGATTCAGGCAATGCACGTGATCACGGAACACACGATCCCAGGGCGCTGGGACGAACTGCGCGCGCCCAACAACAAAGAGATCAAGATGACCGGCATTATCGCCCTGCAGATCGAATCGGCGTCGGCGAAGGTCTCGGATAAGGCGGTACCCGAAGACGAGGAGTTCGACTACGAGACTCCGGTCTGGGCCGGCATTCTGCCGATGACGTCGACATACCAGACGCTGGTGGACGGCGACCGGTTGATAGAAGGTGTCGAGCCATCCGAGGCAGTGAAAGCGCTCGAGGGCAAGACCTTGTAGGAGCCCGCCTTGCGGGCGATCCCAGGCCGCAGTCATCGCAACGACTGACGACTCACCACCACGGGAAGCCAAGCGCCGAAACGGTATCGCAACAATCGAGAAAAGATCGCCCGCAAGGCGGGCTCCTACAGGGGCTTCCCGACCGTGCCGGACTAATAAGGTCAGGCGAACAGCCAATACGCAGCTAGCAACGCAGCAATGATAGCGATGGTCGCCGCGACCGGTCCGCAACCGGCAGACGTCGGAGCCGTGCCGGTGACGTGCACGTCACTCAGGTCCTCCCCTTCCTCGCCCACGACTCTGGCGCCAAGCCGAGCCGCGATTTCCTGCGCTGCGACCAGCGCCGCATCTGACGGTGATGTGATGTCGAGGGAGCCATCGGTCAGCACGAACGACTCGCGCTTCCCCTCAGCGGGATCGCGCCAATGGAGTATCAGGAAGCCGTCGGATCTCTCGATCTCGAATGCCCCGGAGTCGCTGGCGAACTCCTCCAGCTCAGCTTCCCCGATCAGGCTATCTCGGACGACCGAAACAACGTAGCTCACGGCTAGAACAGGCTCGATTGCTCGGCCTCGAGCCGCAGCAGCGCTTCCTTGGTATCGATACCACCGCCAAACCCGGTCAGATCGCCGGTAGCACCAATGACCCGATGACAGGGCACGATGATCGGTATGGGATTACGACCGTTGGCGGCACCGACGGCGCGACTGGCTTTCGGCCTGCCGATGCGCTTCGCGATGTCCCCGTACGACGTCGTCTTTCCGTAAGGAATCCGCTGCAGCTCGCGAAGCACGTCCAGCTGGAACTCCGTGCCGTTGAGCTTCAACGGCAGATCGAAGTCTCGCCGAGTACCGTCGAAGTACTCACCGAGCTGCCGCATCGCTTCCGCGAACGGCTTCTCGTTGTAGATCCAGTCAGGCTCCGGATCGCGCCGCATCGATCCCTTAGGAAATCCAATCATCGTCAGCGCGTTCTCTTCACCCGCCAGCAGCAGCTCACCGATCGGTGAATTCATATAGCAGTAGTACATCGTCATCCTCCGGAATTCGGTGTCGCGTTCCAAAGCAGGAGCGCCGCGTAGGCGCGCCACGGCCGCCATGCCTCGGCGCGCTCGAGGAGCTCGCCCGGCTTGATACGCGGGCGCCCGTCCTGATCGAACGCACGCAACAGCCCGAGATCGGAACTCGGAAACGCATCGGGATTCTTGAGCGCCCGCATCGCAACGTACTGGGCCGTCCAGTCGCCGATACCACGCATCGCGGTCATCGCCTCGCAGAACGATTCCGGATCCTGCGCCGAATCGAAACGCAGCTCGCCTGATGCTGCCGCCGACGCGACGCGACGGATTGTCTCGATGCGCGCCGTCACGAGCCCGATGTTATTGAACCGCCCGCGCGCCAGTTTCTCGGGCTCCGGGAACAGGTGTGTTGGCCCACGCTCGAAACGGGCAGCAAGCGCCGGCGGCAATTTTTCGCCGTAGCGCTGTGCAATCCGGCCTGACAGCGTCGTCGCCGCCTTGACGGAAACCTGCTGCCCCAGAATTGCGCGAATTGTCAGCTCGAAACCGTCCCAGGCGCCCGGCACCCGAATCCCCGGCGCATGCTTCAGCAGGCCCTTCAGCATCGGATCG
>CALZMR010000176.1 GCA_945788575.1 uncultured Woeseiaceae bacterium | reverse complement strand
TATCCACAGTGACAGGGCGTAGGCGATCCGGGCGACGGCATGCGGCGGCTTCAGCATCTGGCCGGCATATTGCGGATGCCAGTAGGGGTAGTTGTCCTGCATCCGCTCGGCGACACAGTCGATGACGCCGGCCACGGCTTTTTCGTCGAAGTCGGGCGTGAAATCAGGGAGACTTTCGAAGCCCTCGGACAGACGTACGAGGGCGGACTTGAGTATCTCGACCTCTGCGGAATTGATCATCGAACACCTCTCGAGTTGACGGCGGCAGCTTACCGCAGTGCTACCATTGCCGCATGGACCTGCTTGCACTCGCCGTGCCGTTCTTTCTGCTCGCGCTCATCATCGAACTCGCCGTGGACAAGTTCCGCGGCACCGGTTTCTACCGGGCCAACGACGCGATCAACAGCATATCGGCGGGTATGATGATGACCACCTTCGGCTACTTCACGAAGCTGCTGCCGGTGTTCGTTTGGGGATTCGTGCTACAGCACTTAGCGCTCATCGACATGCCGTTGGCGTGGTTCGACGCTTCACCGCGGGGGATCGCGCTTTGGGTGTCGGCAGCGCTGCTGCTGGATTTTTGCTACTACTGGCTGCACCGCATGAGCCACGAGATCTCGATTCTTTGGGCCGCTCACGCGGTGCATCATCAAAGCGAGGACTACAATCTCTCGACCGCTCTGCGGCAGACGAGCACCGGCTTCCTGTTCGGGTGGATCTTCTACCTCCCGCTGTTTCTGCTCGGCTTTCCGCTGGAAGTGGTCATTACGGTGAACGCCGTCAATCTGCTCTACCAGTTCTGGGTTCACACTCAGCATGTGCGTCGTCTCGGTGTGCTGGACTACATACTGATCACGCCGTCGAATCATCGCGTTCATCACGCTCAGAACGAACGCTACATCGACAAAAACTACGGCGGAATCTTCATTCTGTGGGACCGTATGTTCGGCACGTTCGAAGATGAGCGAGACGACGAGCCGGTCGTGTTCGGCGTTCGAAAGCCGCTGGCGAACCTGAACCCGTTCTGGGCCAACCTCCAGGTCTACGACTATTTGCTGTTCGACTCGCTCCGAGCGAAGAGCTGGAAGGATAAGATCGGTGTCTGGTTCCGTCGGACCGGCTGGCGGCCGAGCGACGTCGAGGCACGCTACCCTAAGCAACGAGCGGACCTCGCGACCTTCGAGAAATTCGACCCACCCGTCACCGCTGGCGCACGCCGTTACGTACTGGGGCAGTTCTTCGCGTCCATCGCCGCCGTGATGCCAATCGGGGCGTTGTTCGCTGAGGAGGGCGCCAGTGCCGTGCTGGTCCCATGCTTGCTGTTGTGGGCTCAGCTCTACACGCTCGGCCTGCTCAATGAGGGCCGTAGCGGGGCGATCCGCTTCGAATTGCTGCGCTTGTTGCCGGTCAATGCGATTGGCGCGTGGTGGCTGACACAAACCGGACATGTCGGCGGGGTAGTTTTCTGGGCCGTTGTGGCGGCCTATACCGCAGCCTCATTGATGGGATTACTTGCAGTAAATACTGTTTCAAAACAATATAATACAAAGACTATCTAATAACATTTCGAGGTAAGTTGTGACAGATCGGCATACGAGATTTCACTCGGGCGCGCCATGGGAGCCCGTTGCGGGCTACTGCCGGGTGGTGCGTGCAGGGGACTTCATCGCGGTATCGGGCTCGGCAGCCGTTGGGGATGACGGCGAACTGGTGGGGCGCGGCGACATGTACGCCCAGGCCCGCCGATGCATCGAAGTTATCCGGAATGCGCTCGAACTGGCAGACGCGAACCTCGAGGACGTGGTTCGTACACGTATGTTCGTTACCGACATTTCGCAGTGGGAGGCGGTGGCGAAGGCGCACAGCGAGGCCTTCGGCGACGCACCGCCTGCGACGTCGATGGTTGAAGTGTCGAAGCTGATCGATCCGGACATGCTTGTCGAGATTGAGGCCGACGCCGTAGCACCGGTGAGCCACAAATGAAGCGGCGCAGTTTTCTCGGCGGTGTCGTCGGTACCACGGTGCTGCCCGGTATCGGAGCCTGCACGGCTGCGGGAGACCCGATTCGCTTCGAACACGGTGTCGCAAGCGGCGATCCCTTGCCCGGCAGTGTGATTCTTTGGACCCGTGTATCCGGTACGGCGGCCGAGGCGGTCGAAGTGGAATGGGAGGTCGCGGACAACGAGTCGATGCACGATCCGATCGCCTCCGGAACGTTCACGACAGGTCCGGATCGCGACTACACGGTCAAGGCCGATGCGGCGGGTCTGCCGCCGGGACAACCGCTCTACTATCGATTCCACGCAAATGGTACGTATTCTCCGGTAGGGCACACGAAGACGACATCGGTTGGCCGCGTGGAGCAGGCCGCCTTCGCGGTCGTGTCCTGCTCGAATTTCCCGTACGGCTTCTTCCACGTTTATCGCGAGATCGCCAACCGGAACGATCTTGACGCGGTCATTCATCTCGGCGATTACATCTACGAATACGGGCTTGGCGAGTATGCGACCGAGTATGCCGAGGCGTTGGACCGCATCCCGGATCCGCCGACCGAGATCCAGTCGCTGGACGAATACCGGCGCCGGCATGCGCAGTACAAGGCCGATCCGGATTCGATTGCCATGCACGCCTCGCTGCCGCTGATTGCCGTCTGGGACGACCACGAGCTCACCAACGACGCCTGGCGCGACGGTGCCCAGAATCACCAGCCGGAAGAGGGCAGCTGGCCCGAGCGCCGCGACGCGGCCATCCAGGCCTGGCTCGAGTGGATGCCGGTACGTGCCTCGCACGATGGCGGCGAAACGCAGATCTTCCGCAATTACCGCTTTGGCGACCTGCTGACGCTGACAATGCTCGACACCCGCCTCTACGGCCGGGACATGCAGCCTGACGTCGGTGACGACCTGACCCGAGAAGACATCGGCGCCCGGCTACAGGACCCGTCGCGCCGGCTTCTCGGTGACCGTCAGGAACAGTGGTTGCGCGACACGCTGTCGGCCGACGACGCCGCAACGTGGCAGATCATCGGCCAGCAAGTACTGGTCTCACCGCTTCACTCGCCGGATTTGGAGCCGCTGCTCGACATGAGCCGCGATCCGAACATGACGAGTGAAGCGCGGCAGACGCTCGAGGGCTATATCGCTGCGAGTAAGGGCAATCCGCGGCTGCTCTTCGACACATGGGACGGGTATCCACTCGCTCGCGAGGATTTCCTCGCGACGCTCGCCGAACACGCAAGCAATCCGGTTGTGTTGAGCGGCGATCTGCACACGTCGCTGGCAGGCAATCTGATTCCATACGGCAGCGACACGCCGGTGGCTGTCGAGTTCATGACCGGCTCGGTTACGTCACCGGGATTCTCGCAATATCTCCCCGAAGTTCATCCGGGCGCGATGCGCGACGCCACTCTGGAACTCAATCCCTGGCTCCGCTACATGGAAACCGATCGACGAGGTTGGGTGAGACTGGCCGTCAGCCACGAGAGCGTCGTCGGCGAGTGGAATCTTGTCAGCACGGTGCACGACCGGGAATACACCGCGACGGTCGATCGGAGACTCGAGGTCAGAGCCGGCGCGATTGCCGACGGCCTCCAGCCGAGCTAGTCGAGTCGAGCCAGCCCGGGCAAGCCGTCGAGGCTCTCGCGATTGTTGTCCCGGCGATAGGCTTCGATCTCCTCGTCACTCTTTGACTCGCACCAATTCGTGAGCGAATCCCGCTCGCACTTGAACTCGTAGAGCGGCACCCCGTATCCGCAGGAGTCTCGTATGCGCTCGACGTAGACTACGACGAAGTTTCGTAGACTCGACAGATGCGCGAACTGCTCGCCCAATGAGTCGAATTGGTCGTCACCCTTTTCGACGACCCGGCCGCGGCCATAGAAGCGGAAGATCTTCGGCGGCCCCTCGAAAGCACAGAGCATGATGACGATGCGGCCATTCTCGCGAAGGTGCGCAACGGTTTCGATGCCGCTGCCGCCCATGTCCGCATAGACGAGTTGCCGGGGCCCGAGCACCCGCAACGCGTCGAGTCCTTTGGGCGAACAGTTGATGAGCCCGTCTTCGGACAGCGGCGCCGTGGAAACGAAGAACAGTGACTGGCGGCCAATCCAGTTGGAAATCCGATCGTCGATTTCCTGATAGTCTTTTCCCATGAGCAACGCTCCGACGTGTTTCCGGCCAGTGTACTTCGAGGCGCCGGCCGAATGACACGCGAGAACGGCCTTTCTGCCCCGGAAGCAAGGCGCATAGCACTCGCTGCCCAGGGCTTCGGTAGATCGAGACCGCTGCGGGTCCCGGAAGATCCCGACTTCCGCGACGTAATCGACACACTCGGCCTGCTACAGCTCGATTTCGTCAACGTTCTGATACCGGCGCACTACCTCGTCATGTATTCGCGGCTTGGCGCGTACGATCGAAGTCGCTTCGAGCGCTTCGTCTACGGCAGCGGAGAGTGCACCGAGCAATGGGCACACGAGGCGTCGATCGTTCCGGTGAACGCCTGGCCGCTGCTCGAACATCGACGCCGACAGTGGACGCCCTGGAAACGGCACCCGGTCCTCAAGCTCAAAGACAAGTATCGATACCTCGATGAAGTGCTGGAAGTCGTGCGCCAACGAGGTGCTATTACCGCAAGCGATCTGCCGGCCGCACCGCCGCCGAAACGAAAACCCGGCGACTGGCACAAATCCATGCCTCGCTGGGCGCTCGAGTATCACTTCGCGCAGGGCGGGGTTACGGTCACTGATCGCCTGCCGAACTTTCAGCGGGTCTACGATCTGCCGGAACGGGTCATCCCGGGCGAATACCGGGAGTGCGGCCTGTCCTCAGAGGAAGCACAACGCGAACTGATCCGCCGAGCGGCACATGCCTTCGGCGTCGCAACAGCCGCCGATCTGGCCGACTATTACCGCATGCGTCCAACGGACGCACGAGCACGCATCGACGAACTTGTCGAATCCGGTGAACTGACGCCGATTAAAGTCGAGGGCTGGAGAGACACCGGCTATCTGGCTGGCGACCCGGAATGTCCACAGGACATCAGCGGGGCGTCGCTGCTGTCTCCATTCGACCCCGTCGTGTGGTTCCGGCCACGTGCGGAGCGCCTGTTCGATTTTCACTACCGAATAGAGATCTACGTGCCCGCCGAGAAGCGTCGCTGGGGCTACTACGTCCTGCCGTTCCGTCTCGGCGATCGGATCGTTGCCCGCGTGGACCTCAAGGCGGACCGCCCGGCGTGCCGGCTGCTCGTACAGAAACTGCACCTGGAGGAGGGCGCCACCAGCGCCGAATGCGCAGGACCTCTGGCGGACGAACTCTCCACTCTGGCCGAGTGGCTGGAGTTGGAACGCGTTATTGTGCGTCCGCGCTCGCCATTCGCAAAGGCTCTGCGCGATGCGCTTGGAAGCCGCAGGTGAAAGCCCGCCCATCGATGATCGTCCTGTTGGGAGTCAACATGATCCCGGTGGCCGGGGTCGTGTTCTTCGGCTGGCGCGTACTGGACGTCATGCTGTTGTATTGGGCCGAGAATGTCGTCATCGGCGTGATCAACGTGCTGCGGATGGCGGTGTCACGAGGCGGACTCGGGGTTGGCGACGGCCGGATCGATGCGGCCATACGTGCGGCTATCGAGGCGGCGCCGCAAGCACAGGGCGTCACGCTCGAACGAATCGGCCAGATAATGAGGATTACGATGATCCCGTTCTTCATCGTCCACTACGGCCTGTTCTGCTGGGCGCACCTGTCCGCGATCTTCTTCCTGTTCGACCCAGGTGACCGCGCCCCGGCCATCGTCAGTCTGTTCGGATTCGACGCAATACCCCTCCTGATCGGTATCGGGCCGATCGCAGTCAGTCATTTGTATTCGTTCGTCACCAACTTCATGGGCTAGGGCGAGTACCTGATGACGACACCGATGCAGCTAATGCAGCGGCCGTACGGACGACTCGGGGCTCTGCAAATCGCCGTCGTGCTGGGCGGGACACTCGTGCAAATGCTCGGGGAGCCGGTCTACATGCTCGTCATTCTCGTACTCGCCAAGACGCTCATGGACGCGAAGCTGCACACGCTCGAGCGCGGCAAACTCGGAGGGTCAGCGGCCGGGGCGCACGCCCGGCCGTGACAACTGACAGTTACTCTGACGGCGGCTGATGCCGGCGCTGGCGTTCACCGCGGCGACCCTCATGGCGTTCGCGTACCGCCTCACGCTCTTCGTCGCTCATCGATTCCCAGCGCTGCCGCATCTCTTCACGATGCGCGTTGCGACGCTCCTGCCTCTGCTCGCGGGCCGCGGCGCGCTCTTCCTCGGACATCGCATCCCAGCGTTCGCGCATCTCGGCGCGGTTCTGGTCGCGCCGCGCATTTCGTTCCTCGCGA
>CALZMR010000175.1 GCA_945788575.1 uncultured Woeseiaceae bacterium | reverse complement strand
CCAGCCATGCGTCTCTGACGAAGTTACCGAGTTTCATAGATACAGAATTCTGAGTGATTTGATATATTCGGTATCAGATTGTACGTTCGACCCCCTGCAACGCAAGCCGGCCGTCGACTATCCGACGGCCACCCGCATTCGTACTCGACGCGAGCGCCCCCTCGATGCCTGAACAACCGCTGGAAGCCGCCTGTCGCGAACTCCTCGACGCGTTTCAGTCACGCCCGACAATTCGCGCCGGGTCGCTGATCACCACGGTATTCGGCGATTCCATCGCGCCGCGCGGCGGTGCGGTCTGGCTTGGCAGCCTCATCGAGGCAATGCAGGGATTCGGCGTCAGCGAGCGGCTCGTGAGAACTTCCGTGTTTCGGTTGGCGAAGGACGGCTGGCTGGAGTCTGAGCAGCTGGGCCGTCGCTCATACTACAGCCTGACCGAAAGCGGCAGTGAGCGCTTCCGGGCCGCTACGCACAGGATCTACGGCGAGCCGGTCGGCGACTGGCAGGGTAGCTGGTGCTTATTGCTGCTGAGCAGAATCAATGCGGTCACGCGCGACCTGGTTCGAAAGGAATGCGGATGGCTGGGTTTCGGCGCCGTGTCCACGAATCTGCTCGCGCATCCGGGCCCCTCGATGTCGGATCTCATGGCCACGCTGAAGCGGCTGGGCGTCGCCGAAGACGTTGTGGTGATGACCGGCTGTATTTCGCACAGCGCAGCAGCAATGCGCCGGATCGCAAGCGATAGCTGGAATCTCGATGATATCGATGAGCGCTATGCCGAATTCATCGAGATGTTCGAACCCGTATCGAAGGCCGTCGAATCGAGCAGCGAGATATCGCCAAAGACGGCGTTCCTCCTGCGTACACTGCTCATTCAGGAGTATCGCAAGGTGTTACTCCGAGACCCCCACCTGCCCACGGACTTGTTGCCGTCGGATTGGCACGGGACCGAGGCCTACGCGATCTGCCGCGACATCTATCGGCGGCTCTATGCACCGGCAGACGAGTATTTGACGCAGACACTCGAAACTCGCGACGGACCGTTGCCCGCCGCGGATCCAGGTACGACCGATCGTTTCGGCGGCCTCGATCTGGTCTGAGGAGGGCCTGATTCTGGACACATTGGAACGCGCCAACGCCAGCGCTCGACACATGCTCGATCGCGACGCCTGCTCGCGAAACTTCGGCATTGCGATCGACGTGCGATCGCCGGGCAGCGTGGTCGCGACAATGGCCGTGACAGACAAGTTCGTCAATGGCTTCGGTGTCTGCCACGGCGGTATCGTCTTCACCCTGGCGGACACGGCCTTCGCATTTGCCTGCAACGCGTACAACAAGGAAACGCTGTCGGTCTCGGCCAACATCGAGTGGCTGCGACCGGCACATGCCGGCGACGTGCTCATCGCGACGGCGATTGAAGATACGGTGAGCGGGCGGCACGGGTACTACACCGTGAACGTCCGTAACCAGGACGACGAGCTCGTGGCGATCTTCCACGGACACTCGGTGTCGCGAGACAAGCCCTTATTCGACGAAGCCCCTGGGCAATAGATCTGGCTGTATGCTGCTGGCCACCGCCCAGCGGCTCGAACCGATACAAAAATAATTGAAATGCAACGAATTCCGTGACACATTAGGGGATTCGGTATTCGCTCCTTCGGAGAACCCGCATGTACACGCAAGGCCTTGATCAGAAAACAAAAACCTCTGATAAGCCCGGCCCGCTCGAGGGCCCCGAGCAGCTCGCGGAGTTCCAGGCACGGGTCGATGCGGAGGAAAAGATCGAAGCCAAGGACTGGATGCCGGAGGCCTATCGGCGAACGCTCGTGCGGCAGATATCCCAGCATGCCCATTCGGAAATCATCGGCATGCAGCCCGAGGGTAATTGGCTGACGCGAGCGCCGTCGCTCAAGCGCAAGGCGATACTACTCGCCAAGGTGCAGGACGAGGCCGGCCATGGGCTCTATCTCTACAGTGCCGGCGAGACGCTCGGTGTGTCGCGTGACCAGATGGTCGCGGATCTTCTGGCAGGCCGGGCGAAGTACTCGAGCATCTTCAACTATCCGACGCTGACATGGGCGGACATCGGTGCGATCGGCTGGCTCGTCGACGGCGCCGCGATCATGAATCAGATTCCGCTCTGCCGCTGCTCCTACGGCCCGTACGCGCGAGCGATGGTTCGCATTTGTAAGGAAGAGAGTTTTCACCAACGCCAGGGCTTCGAGATCATGCTCGAACTCTCGAAAGGCACCGATGCACAGAAAGAGATGGCGCAGGACGCGTTCAATCGCTGGTGGTGGCCCTCGCTGATGATGTTCGGACCGGGCGACAAGGATTCGAAACACTCCGCGCAATCCATGGCGTGGAAGATCAAACGATTCTCGAACGACGAGCTCCGGCAGAAGTTCGTGGACGTGACGGTACCGCAAGCGCAATTCCTTGGTCTGCGCGTGCCCGACGACGACCTGCACTACAACGATGAAACCGGGCACTACGATTTTGGCGAGATCGACTGGCAGGAATTCCTCGACGTGCTTGCCGGTAACGGACCGTGCAACCGCCAGCGCATGGCGCAGCGGACGCGCGCACATGAGGACGGCCAGTGGGTGCGCGACGCCGCACGCGCATATGCGGCCAGGCAGCGCGCGAAAGCCGCCTGAGGAGACAGACAATGACTGACGAGGAATGGCCGCTCTACGAGGTCTTCATCCGCGCCCGCTCGGGGTTGAGTCATCGACACGCCGGTAGCGTTCACGCAGCGGACGACGAGATGGCGCTCAATCACGCCCGCGACACCTACACGCGCCGCATGGAAGGCGTGAGCATCTGGGTCGTGCGATCGGACAAGATCGTCGCGTCAGATCCCGCCGAGACCTCGGCGTTCTTCGAACCCGCCGAAGACAAGGTCTATCGGCACCCGACATTCTACGAGATTCCCGAGGGAGTCGAGAACCTGTGAGTGACGCCTTGTTAAGGTACGTGCTGCGCCTCGGCGATACCGCGCTCGTGACTGCGCAGCGGATGATCGAGCGCGTCGCCGGTGAGCCGGAACTGGAAGAAGAGTTGGCCAACGCCAACTTCGCCCTCGATTACATCGGCCAGGCACGCATGCTCTACACCTATGCCGGCGAACTCGACGGCAATGGCGCTGACGAGGATCACTTCGCATTCCGGCGCGACGCGCAGCAGTTTCGAAACCTGCTGATCGCCGAACAGCCCAACGGCCATTTCGGCGACGCTATCGTTCGCCAATTCCTGTTCGAGTCTTTCTACGTCTTGCTGCTGAATGCGCTTGCACAGTGCAGTGACGCGCGGCTTGCGGAAATCGCGGTACGTGCGGAGAAAGAGGTCCGTTACCATCTCCGTTATGCAATGCAGTGGCTGGTGCGCCTGGGCGACGGCACCGAAGAGAGTCATGCGCGAGTGCAGGCATCGCTGGACGAGTTCTGGCGATATACGGGTGAGTTTTTTACAGGCGACGATGTCGACGCTCACTTGCGCCGCGAGTATGCCGGTCCGGATCTGACCGCGATCGCAGAGGAATGGCGAAAGAACGTGGCTGCCGTCCTCGCGGAGGCAACGCTGACCGCACCCGCGGACGTTCACATGGTGGACGGCGGTCGCGCGGGACGTCACAGCGAGCATTTCGGCTTCCTGGTTGCTGAGATGCAGCACCTGCAGCGCTCCTATCCGGGTGCAAGCTGGTGACCGCGACGCGACAACAGGTATTCGGCTGGCTCAGCGAAGTCCCCGATCCAGAGATCCCCGTGCTGTCGATCACGGACCTCGGTGTTATTCGCGAAGTCGAGGTGGACAACGGAATAACCGTGCATATCTCGCCGACCTATTCAGGCTGTCCGGCCACCGAGGTCATCGAACAGAGCGTGATCGAGAAATTGCAGGAACACGGGGCCGAGGACATCCGTATCGAGCGCAGCCTGTCGCCGCCCTGGACGACGGACTGGATCAGCGATGAGGGGCGCCGCAAGCTTCGCGAATACGGCATCGCGCCGCCCGAGGACGGCGCCGGAAAGCGCGCCTTGCTGGACGCCGACCGGCAGATCGCCTGTCCTCGCTGCGAGTCGGTGGAGACCCAAGTCGTGAGCGAGTTCGGCTCGACCCCCTGCAAAGCGTCTTACCGTTGCGAGGCCTGCCTCGAGCCGTTCGAGTACTTCAAGTGCATCTGACAGGCGGCGTCCGGTGAGACAGTTTCATGCATTGAAGATCGCCGCGAAGCGACATGAGACTCGCGACTCGGTGCGCCTCGCTCTCGACGTGCCCGACGAACTGCAAGAGACGTTTCAGTTCCTGCCCGGTCAGCATCTGCCGATCCGCGTCGAGCGTAACGGGACCGAGCTGCGACGCACCTACAGCATTTGTTCAAGGCCCGGGGAGTTCCCGCTGGAGATCGGCGTCCGCGTTCAGCCCGGTGGTCGGTTCTCGGAGTTTGCGGACAAGGAACTCGAGGCAGGCGATACGATCGAGGTCATGCCGCCGTTCGGCCAGTTCCACGCCGACATCGACGCCGATGCGCAGAAGTCCTACCTCGGCTTTGCAGCGGGCAGCGGCATCACCCCCATTCTCTCGATCATGTCGACCATCCTCGAGCGTGAGCCGAACAGCCGCTTCGCGCTGTTCTACGGCAACCGCAGGCAGGTCACGACGATGTTCATCGATGACTTGTATGCGCTGAAGAACCGCTACCCGGACCGAGTGCAGCTGCAGTTCGTATTCAGCCGCGAGGACCAGGAGTTCCCGATCGCAGCCGGACGGCTGGATGGTGACAAGGTCCGCGAGGTCTACGACGCAATGTGCCGGGGGACGCAACCCAGCGAGGCTTTCGTCTGCGGTCCGGACTCGATGATCGAGGACGTCACCGCCGCGCTTGTCGAGCTCGGGATGGATGAGGGCAGCGTGCACTCGGAAAGATTCGGGGTGCCTCGCCAGAGCAGCGCTCCTGATGTCGCCGATACCGCGTCGGGCGCGGCAACCATCACGGTCATCATGGACGGCCATAAGAAGTCCTTCGACATGGCCGATAGCGACCCCAATATCGTGGACGCGGCGGCCGAGCATGGCATCGAATTGCCGTATTCGTGCAAAGGCGGCGTATGCGCGACCTGTCGCTGCCATGTTCGCGAAGGCGAGGTTGCGATGGCGACGAACTACGGCCTCGAGCCATGGGAGGTCGAAAAGGGGTACGTGCTGGCATGCCAGTCGAGGCCGCTGAGCGCGGCCGTAACGCTCGATTATGACAAGGCCTGATGGCGCGAATTCCAAAGTCCGGATGACGGCCCAGGCGTACCATTTCTAATCAGATTCCGTCCGCCCACCGCGGACGACCACTTCGGAGTGTGCATGAAGACCGCAAGCCTGGGCGCCGCGGAAGATCTACCCGCGCCGCAGAGTTCCTATGACTACGACGACCTGATTCGTTGCGCTCACGGCGGGCTGTTCGGGCCGACCAACGGCCGGCTGCCGTTGCCGAACATGTTGATGATGGACCGAGTGCCATTGATTTCGTCCGAGGGCGGCAAGTACGGCAAAGGCCAGATCAAGGCTGATCTCGATATTCGCCCCGATCTCTGGTTCTTCGACTGCCACTTCGAGGGCGATCCGGTCATGCCGGGCTGTCTTGGGCTCGATGCCATGTGGCAGCTTGTCGGCTTCCATCTGGTCTGGCTCGGTCTCCAGGGCCGCGGCCGCGCGCTCGGTGTAAAGCAGGTCAAGTTCTTCGGCCAGGTGTTGCCGAAGGCGAAACTCGTGAGCTACCAGATCGACATCAAACGGGTCATTTCTCGCAAGCTGAACATGGCAATCGCGGATGGTTCGATGTCGGTCGACGGCCGCGAGATATACACGGCCGAAGACCTTCGGGTCGGCCTGTTTACTTCCACCGAAGACTTCTGAGGTTAGACAATGCGGCGCGTCGTCATCACCGGCATCGGTGCGGTTTCCTGCATCGGTAATTCTCAAGACGAGATCACGGATTCGCTCAAGGCGGGCCGTTCGGGCATCGTCGCGAACGAATCGTTTCGCGAAATGGGCCTTCGCAGCCAGGTGTCGGGCAGCGTGGATATCGATATCAAGGAGCTCATCGATCGCAAAGTACTCCGGTTCATGGGCGATGCGGCCGCGTACGCGTATATTGCGATGCAGCAGGCCATCGACGATGCCGGACTCGAGGAGAGCGACGTCTCGAACGAACGATCCGGACTGATCGCGTCATCGGGCGGCGCGTCCAGCGAGAACATCATCGCCAGCTGCGACAAGCTCAGAGAGCGCGGCGTTCGTAAGATCGGCCCGTACATGGTGCCGCGAACCATGTCGAGCTCGGTGTCGGCGTGTCTCGCGACGCCGTTCAAGATCAAGGGCGTGAATTACTC
>CALZMR010000174.1 GCA_945788575.1 uncultured Woeseiaceae bacterium | reverse complement strand
CCGAACGCGTCCGCCAGGCGCGTTACGATCTGGACGAGAACCTGCTGAAGCCCTATTTCGAGCTCGGGGCGGTCCAGGACGGCGCGTTCGAGATGGCCAATCGACTGTTCGGTCTGAGCTTCGACGAAGTCGACGTGCCCGTCTGGAACGACGTCGTGACCGCCTACGAAGTCAGCGAGGCAGACGGCAGTCATCTCGGCGTATTCATGACGGACATGTACGCGCGCGACTCGAAGCGCGGCGGCGCCTGGATGAACAGCTACCGTCCCGCCTCCAACATCGGCGGCGACAACATCCGGCCCATCGTCACCAACAACCTCAATCTTGCGACACCGCCCGAGGGCGAGCCGACGTTGATGCGCTTCAGCGAGGTCGAAACACTGTTCCACGAATTCGGCCATGGCCTGCACGGCATCATGACCAAGATCGACTATCCGACCTTCTCCGGTGTCGACGGGCCGACGGATTACACCGAGTTCCCGGCGCAGATCCTCGAGCACTGGACCTCTCAGCCAGAGATGCTGGCCATGTACGCGACGCACTACGAGACTGGTGAGGTCATTCCTGAAGAACTGGTAGAGCGCCTGCTTGCCGCCTCGAACCACAACCAGGGCTTTGCGACGACCGAGTACATCGCCGCGTCACTTCTCGACCTTCGCTGGCACATGCTGAGCTCCGAGGAAGCCGCACAAATCACCGACGCCCGGGAATTCGAGCGCGAAGTGCTCGAGGGCTACGGGCTGATCCCGGAGATCGAGCCGCGCTATCGCTCGCAGTACTTCAGCCACACGTTCGCGGGCGGCTATTCAGCCGGCTACTACGCGTATCTGTGGTCGGAGATTCTCGACGCCGACGGCTTCAACGCCTTCATCGAGGCCGAGGACATCTTCGATCAGGAAGTCGCCGGACGACTGAAGCGTTGGATCTACGAATCGGGCGGTCTGCGCGAAGCCGATGAGCTGTATCGCAACTTCCGCGGCCAGGATCCGAGTATCGAACCGCTGCTCAGAGGCCGCGGATTCGACGTCGGCCAGACGATCGACTAGGAGACGATCGACCAGCGCCGATGTAGCACGCGAAGAAGGGCCCCATACGGGGCCCTTCTTCTATGCCATCAGGCGAAGGCCGTCAGCAGGCGCTCGACCATCCAGAAAAGGCCCGTGAAGCCGATCAGTCCCGAGCATGGCAGAACGACATAGCGCCGAAACGACGCCTCATGCGCAGGCAATCGCCTCACCAGAGACCGGGCGATCAGGAAGGCAGCGACGATCACCGTAAGCTGGCCGATCTCGACACCAACATTAAAGCCGATCAGCGCGCTCCAGAACTGGCCTGGCGGCAGCCCCAGCTCGCCGAAGAACCCCGCGAAACCCAGGCCGTGCACGAGGCCGAAGGTGAAAACCAACAGCGGCCGCCATTTCGGCATCTCGGATACGAGCAGATTCTCTATCGCGACAAAGGCGATCGTCGCCGCGATCAGTGGCTCTACGATGCCCGATGGCGGCGAAATGACGCCGGCAGCGGCCAGACCGAGCGTCGCCGTGTGCGCAACAGTGAATGTCGATATCTGTATGACCAGCGGCCGTATTTTCGCCGCTGTGAGCAGCAGAGCGAGGACGAAGAGTATGTGGTCCAGGCCTGCCGGGAGGATATGGCGGATGCCGATCGTGATGTACAGGCCGGTGGTCGACAGGAAACCACGCTCGTTCCCCGCCTCGTCGAGGATCGGCTCGAGCTCTCGCTGGCCCGGATTCGCGCTGTCGAGTTCGGCCAGCGCCTCGCATAGCGCCGGGTCCAGGCTTCCCTCACCGGGCACGCAAAACTCGTCCTCGGGATGTGCGAGTACTTGCGGCGCGAACAGCGCGGCGGTGAAAACGACCAGTGGGAGCAGACGCTTGACGAGCATCGGCGGCAATTTACGCAAAAAGCGTATTCCCGGCAACGCGCGCTGACCTAGAATACGGAACATGAGATTCGCCGGCACGTCGCGCACACTTCTCGCAGCATTGGTCGCCTGCGTCCTGGCTACGCTGCCCGCGCCAGCCTCGGCACATGGCGGTGTGGTCGAGGAAAACGATCTGTGCGTGATCAACATCGGCTATCTCAGAGCGCACTTCAAGATCTACGTGCCCGAGCAAAGCGGCCACCGCGACTATTGCGAAGACATCCCGATACGCGGCGACAGCGTATTCATCATGGAATACCAGCACGACGGCCTGTCGGCCGCCGAGATCGACTTCAGAATCATCGAGAACGTCACGGGCAAGGGCCAGTTCGCGCGGCTCGAGGACGTGGACCGCATCGCCGATCTCGACGCCGTGACGGTCCGCTATGAGCCGCCGACAGTCGTGCCCGACGTGTTCATGCTGCGCCAGGGCTTCGAGTCCGACGGCGAATTTATCGGCATCGTCAATGCGACTCCTGCGGACGGTGGACGGACGTATACGGCCGTATTTCCATTCGAAGTCGGCTACACGGGCCTCGGTCCGTGGCCATGGATCGTGGGCGCGGTCTTCCTGTTGCAGCTGAACTACTGGCTGATGAGTCGTCGGCGCGCGGCCGCCGCGGCGGTGCTGTTTCTCGGCATTACCGCCACGGTCGGCGTGGAGGCAGAGGAATTCTCGTCGCGCAACGGCAGCTTCGTTGTCAGTGCGACGTCGGAGTTGGACCCGCTGACCATCAATCGTATCCACGCGTGGACGATCGAAGTACGCGACAACAGCGGTCAAACTGTCGACGAGGCGACCATCGAGATCGACGGCGGTATGCCCGAGCACAACCACGGCCTGCCGACTCGTCCGCGCGTCGTCGAGAATTCAGGCGATGGCCGTTACCTCATCGCCGGCATGCGTTTTCATATGCGCGGATACTGGGAGCTTCGGCTGGTCATCGACGACGGTCGGCAGCGTGACGAGGTGACGATTCCGCTGAACATCGAATGAGCGCGGTTCGGCGATCCATCGGCTGGCTTGTGTTGGTCGCGCTCGTTGCAGGCGTCGGTCTGACAGTGTGGAAGCGGCACGCGCCGCCGTCCAACTGGACGGCGGACGAGCGCGCCGTCATGCGCAGTCTCTGGATCGAATCACTTCCGGCACTTGCGCCTGACCCGAGTAACCCGGTGGCCGACGATCCGCGCGAGTATCGTCGGCAGCGCATGGAGTCCGTGGCTCTACTGGGACGGCCGCAAGGACAGCCAGTGGTCGCAGGCGCTGGCTCCGTTGGAGGATCCGAACGAGCACGGCGCGAACCGCGTTCAGATTCTCGGCCTTATCGCCTCGGACCCGGGCTACCGGGCTGCTTACGAAACGCTGTTTGGCGCCCCGCCCGACCTGCTGGACGAACAGGGCATCGACCAGGCCTTCGCCAATGTCGGCAAGGCCATTGCGGCCTACGAGCGACTGCTGGTGCCGGGGCTGTCCCGGTTCGACGGCTACGTGGCACACCTCGAATCCGGCGGCGATTATCGCGAGCAATCGCACTTGAATGCGCTTGAACTTCGAGGGCTTCGGCTGTTCATGGGCGAAGCGCGGTGCACCGAATGCCATAACGGACCGCTGTTCACCAACAACGAGTTCCACAATACGGGACTGCTGCCCCCCAGTGGGGAACTGCCAGATCGTGGACGCATCGACGGTGTGCGCTCGGTAACGGCCGACCCGTTCAACTGCCTCGGCCGCTCGAGTGAGGCGACAGCTTCCGACTGCGCCGAGCTGACCTTCGTGCGAACGGGAATCGAATTGCTCGGAGCTACCAGGACACCGTCGCTGCGAGGACTCGTCAATACGGCGCCGTATCAGAGCCGAGGCCAGCACTCGACCCTGACCGAGGTACTGGAACACTATAATCGGGCGCCATTGGCCATGATTGGCCACAACGAGGCAACGCCGCTAAACCTCAGCCGCCGCGAACTTCGGCAACTCGAGGCGTTTCTCGTCTCGCTGGACGCGACCGCGGCGACCGAATCGAGGTGGCTGGAACCTCCGGGAGAAATCCCGACGGGTGGAATTACCCCCTAATAATCAATGTGTTAATTGCGTTTCCTCGAACAGGTATGGCCTTGGCGGCGTAATTGTGACCAGGCTCACAGCCTGACAGGAGATGGCTGGCCATAATGCCGACTGAATTTGTCCACGAGTACCAATATGTGGTTACCGACGAAAATATATGAATCTCTGCCGACGACCTACATCGTAGTCGGCCTGACGTTTCTTGCCGGCTCCCTCTACATTGGGCTGAACCACAAGCTGGGGCCCATGTATTTCGTACTCGGAGTCGTGTCGGTCCTGAGCGGGCTCTTCGTCGCGCAGAAGCGGCTCTACGAACGGCGCCAGCGACGCCAGCAACGCCAGTCGCAGGAAGTCGACTAGTCATCGACTAGTCCGGGAAGTTCTCGCTTAGCGCCTGTTCTGCGGCGTCGATGTCCGCTTCCGTGTCGACACCGGGTCCAGGACGCCGGCCGGGCACGCCCACACGAATCCTCAGCCCCATTGCCAGAGCACGAAGTTGCTCGAGTTTCTCGGCAATTTCGAGGGCCGACGCCTTCTCCATAACCAGTTTCCGTAATACGCCACAGCGATACGCGTAGATGCCGTGATGGTGCAACGCGGACTCGACCGCCGCGCCATCGTCATCGCGGTCGAAAGGAACCGGCGCGCGACTGAAATAGAGCGCGTCACCATCGTTCGCTACGACGACCTTCACGACATTCGGGTCACGGTAATCGTCGAGACTCTGGACCGGCGATGCCAATGTCGCCATATCCGCGTCGCTCTCTTCGAGCAGCTCGGCGCACTGGTCGATCAGTGCCGGAGGCATAGCCGGTTCGTCACCCTGAAGATTGACGACAATCCGCTTGTCGTCCCAGTCCAGAAGATCGGCCACTTCCGCAATGCGTTCGGTCCCGGATCGGTGTTGATCCCCGGTCATGCACACCACTGCACCGAAACCCTCGGCGGCTTCGGCGATACGCTCATCGTCGGTCGCAATGACGACCTCACTGGCATGACTCTCACAGGCGCGGCGCCAGACGTGTTCGATCATCGGCCGTCCGCTGATCTCACGCAGCGGCTTGCCCGGGAGCCTCTCAGAGGCATAGCGTGCAGGAATGACGACAACAAAGGCGCTCATTGGGACTCTCCCGCCTCGCCTTTCATTCGCGACACGACCTGCTCGAGCCAGGGGGCCGCTTGCACCGGGTCCATCTCGAGGTCGACGGGCACGTACCAGAACCGGTCGCTCAGATTCGTACCGAGTTTCACCGCGTCCTTTTCGGTCATGACGATGTCGAAGTCGTCGCCAAAGCTCAAATCCGATTGGGACGGCTTCGCATGGTCCGGAAAGGCGTGCTCGATGACCTGCATACCGGCCAACCTCAACATATCGAAGAAGCGTTGTGGATTGCCGATCGCGGCTATCCCGTGCACCGTGGTGTTGGCAAATCGCTCGATAGGCCGCGAAAGCGAGCCGTTCAGGCGGCAAAGCTCCGTCGCGCGCAGATCGAATCCAATGGCGTTCTGTTCGTTCGCGGTCTCAGCCTCGTCAGGACATTTTCCATTGACGAGAATCTGGTCGACCGTTTCCAGACGCGTCGCTGGCTCACGCAGCGGCCCGGCCGGCAATAGTCTCCGATTGCCGAGCCCACGTGCGCCGTCGATCACGCAGATCTCATAGTCACGTTCGAGCTTCAGGTGCTGAAGCCCGTCGTCAGTCACGATCAGATCGACGCCGGCCTCGACGAGCATGCGCGCCGCACGCACACGATCGCTATCGACGGCGATTGGCATATCGAGACGCCGCGCAAGAAGTACCGGCTCATCCCCGACGACCGCAGGGTCGCTCGCGGCATCGACACGCATCGGAAAACCCGACTTGCTGCCGCCATATCCACGGCTGACGATGCCGGGCCGAAATCCACGCTCACGCAACGCCTCTGCAAGCCATACAGTAACCGGCGTCTTTCCCGTTCCACCCGCAGTGATATTGCCGATGACGATCACCGGAACACCCGGATGCTCTGAGGTCAGGACACCGGCACCGTACAGCGCCTTGCGCGACCAGGCGACTAGCCCGAAGAGCCACGACAACGGCAATAGTGCCCAACGCGCGGCGCTGTCGCCGTACCAGACATTCTGTAGCCAGCGATCGAGTGCCTTTCGAATCATTCGTCCGAGAACTGCATCTGATACAGCGATGCATACTGTCCACCGGCGGCGAGCAGGTCCGCATGCGTGCCGGATTCCACGATGCGGCCGGAGTCGAGCACGATTATCTGGTCGGCCCGCTCCACTGTAGAGAGACGGTGTGCGATGACGAACGTCGTCCTGTCCTTCATGAGTTCGTTCAGCGCGTCCTGAATTCGCCGCTCGGACTTCGAGTCCAGCGAAGACGTCGCCTCGTCCAGAATCAACAACGGCGCATTCTTGAGCAGTGCCCTGCCGATGGCGATACGCTGCCGCTGGCCGCCTGACAACAGGACACCGCGATCGCCGACATGAGTATCCAGACCATTCGCAAGATCCCGCGTGAAGTCGAGGACGTGCGCCGCCTCGGCCGCTCTCTCCAACTCCTCGTTTGAACGCTCGCGCAGCTGTCCGTAGGCGAGATTGCTGCGGATCGAATCGTTGAAAAGGACGACGTCCTGACTCACCAGACTGATATTGTCGCGGAGGCTGTCCAGGGTGTAATCGGTGATCGGCGTTCCATCGATCAGGATGCTGCCGCTGTCGAGTTCGTAGAATCGCGGTAGCAGGCTCGCCAAGGTCGTCTTGCCGCTGCCCGAGTGGCCAACTATCGCCAGCGACTGACCGGCGTCGACGTGCACCGAAATGTCTTCGAGAACCGGACCGTTTTCGTCGCCGTAGCCAAAACAGACATCTCGAAACGCGACGTCACCGCGAAGACGCCCCGCCTCGACAGTCCCGCTGTCGCTTTCCTCTTGCTCGTCGATAATCGAGAAGAGGCTGTCAGCGCCGGCGACGCCGCGCTGCAGCGTCGCGTTGACGTTCGTAATCCGGCGCACCGGTTGCAGCATCAGCATCATGGCGCTGAAGAACGATATGAACTGGCCGGCTGTCAGTTTGTCCTCGAAGGACTGATAGCTCGCTGCGTAGATTACCGCAGCGACGCCGATCCCAAAGATCACCTGGGTAACGGCCACGCCAAGCGAGCGGACGCGGATCAATTTGAGGTTTTGCCGGCGGTTCTTCTCGTCGGTCTCTTCGAAGCGCGCGGTTTCGTACTCGTGGCCGCTGAACGCCTTGACCACGCGATTGCCTCGCACTACTTCCTCCGTCACCTGAGTTACCTCACCGACGGAGTCCTGAATGCGACTGCTGTATCGGCGGAATGCGACTCCGAGCACACGCACGAGGGCGGCGACGACCGGGAACAGAACTGCGACAAAAACCGTCAGCGTCGGGCTCTGGTAAAGCATCACGGCGATCGCCGCGAGTACCGTGAGGATATCCCGGATGGCGATCGTAACAACGCTGGTCACCGATTCGGCGACCATCTCGACGTTGTACGTCATCCGGGAGAGCAGCGGACCCGTCGTCTGCTGGTCGAAAAATCGCGTCGGCAAGGTCAGAAATTTGCGGAACACGTCGCGTCGCAACGAACTGATCACCGCGCGCCCGATCCAGCCCAGCGACGCCTCGGTGGCGAATCCGGCGATCCCACGGGCGATGAATATGCCGACGAAGGCAAACGGGATCCACTTCGCGGCCTCGAGATTGCGCTCGACGAAGCCCTGATCAGTCAGCGGCTCGAGCAGCAGGACCATGCTTCCTTCGATCGCAGCCGTTGCCGTCATGCCGATGATCGCGATCAGCCCGAACAGCTTGTGAGGAACCACATAACGCCACAGACGCCCGTAGACCTCGCGGGTCTTGGAGTCGAATTGTTGCTTCACGCCGATCTTCGACTCCGCTACTCGTCCGTAGGATCGTTAACGGTTGCGATGTTGATCTGCGTGTAGCCCAGCCGGCCTGCTACCGACATCGCGGTAACGACGGTCTGGTGGCGCGCATTGGCGTCCGCCGAGATTGTCACCGGCAGTGTATTGTCGCCACCGGAAACACGCTGGATCGCGTTTCGAATTGTCTCCGGCCTGCTGTTGATCAGTTCCCGACTGTTGATGAAGATAGTGCCGGTCTCGGTGATCATGATGTCGATGTTGTCGGCTGGCTCCTCGATCCGTTCGCTCGAATCGGTCTGCGGAAGTCGAATCTGAATCTGCGATTCACGCACGAAACTGGTCGAGACCATGAAGAAAATCAGTAGCAGCAGGACGACGTCGATCAACGACGTCAGATTGACCTCGGGTTGCGTACGCGGCCGGAGGCTGAGTCTCATGCGCCGCCCTTATCCTGCCTTCGATGCAGGGCCTCGACGAGCTTGATCGCCTCCTTCTCCATATCGACGACAAGCGTATCGACGCGATTGCGATAGTAGCGGTAGCCGATCAGCGCGGGGATGGCCACGGTTAGCCCGGCGGCAGTCGTGATCAGCGCCTCCGCGATACCGCCCGCCAGCACCGTCGGATTGCCGACGCCGTGGGTCGTGATCGCCGTGAACACCTTAACCATGCCGATGACGGTTCCGAGCAGCCCGAGCAACGGGGAAATCGCGGCGACGGTACCGAGTGTCTCGAGATAGCGCTCGAGTTCGTGGACCACGTGGCGGCCGGTATCTTCGATGCTGTCCTTCATCACCGAGCGCTCCTGATCGCGATTCATCAGACCGGCCGCGAGAATCTGACCCAGCGCGGAACCCTGATGCAGGCTCTGGATCTGCTTCTGGTCGAGCTGGTTCTTCTTGACCCAGCCCCATACCTTGCTCGTCAGATCTTCCGGGATGACTCGCTTCTGCTGCAGGGTCCAGAAGCGCTCGAGGATGATACCCATGGCGATGATTGCGCAAAGCACAATAGGGCCCATCAGCCAGCCGCCGGACTTAACGATTTCGACCATGCAATCGGTCTCGGGGAAAAAGCGAAATATACTAGATGCGCGCGCAGGATTCTCCGCCGTCTCACTGCTCAGTCTTCATGCCACGGTCGCCATGTGTCCCGCCGATGCTGCCGGACATCGATCGGCCGCCCATCGACACAGAGTCTGGCGGTTACGGCTCCGCTCGCAGCCGTCGTCAGAACCTCGGCGCCACTGCTCCGCCAGCGGGCAACGATGTCGGGTTTCGGAAAGCCCCAGCGATTGTCGAAACCGACGGATGCTATTGCCCAATCAGCCGATAAACGTCGAACGAATCCCGGAGTAGAAGACGTTCGGCTGCCATGATGAGGCATGGTCGCCACGTCGACACTCGGCAGTCGATCGTCCTGGAGCAGGCTGCTCTCGGATCGCCACTCGATATCTCCCGTCAGAAGCGCCCGGCGCACACCTGCCTCTACGAGCAGCACGCAGGACGCGTCGTTCCCGCCCATGCCCTCCCGAGGATGAAGTATTCGGAAGCCGATGCCACGCCAGGACCATTCGTCCCACGCCAGGACCATTCGTCTCCGCTCCTGCAGCTTGAGGACCTCACGCCTTCGATCGGCTCTCCGGTGACCACACTGCCAACGGACACCGCGGCCAGAACCGCGTGCAGACCTCCGGCGTGATCGAGATCCGAATGAGAAACGACAAGCCTATCGATATGCCGGATTCCCCTGCTCTGCAGGTAAGGCAGGACGACTCGCTCGGCGGACGATCCCCCATCGCGGTAGCCTGGACCCGTGTCGTACAGGAGGACCTCCCGCTCTGTCTCCACGACGACAGCCTGGCCCTGCCCCACGTCGAGCACCGTGATGTCGGCACAGCCCTCAGGAGAGCGCTCCGGCCGCCATGTCGCGAGACCGACAAGCGCTACCCACGCAATTGATCGTCCCGGCCACCCCCGAGGGAATACAGCCCAGGCGAGCGGCAGTAACAACAACAGCCAACCGAGTCCGGAGATGGCGCCGACGACGGAACTCCCTTCCGACGCCGCGAGTGCGATAAAGGATTCGAGGCCGACCACGCTAGCGGCTGCAACCAGCAGCATTCCGTCGCCCACTGCGCGGAGTGGGCCGTCCAGCAACAGACCGAACAGGGCCAGCGGCACGGTGCAGAGCCCGAACAGCGGAACAGCCAGCAGATTGACGACCGGTGCCAGAGCTGTGAATCGGTCGAACGACAGCACCGATAGTGGAAGCAAGCCGCAGAGCAGTACCAACTGAACGCGCCAAAGGCCGGCCACGGCACGAAGCAGCGGCGATGTGGCACCGCCCCCTCGCTCGGCGCCCAACCAGGCCAGCAGGCCGACCGCGGCGAATGACAGCCGAAAGCCCGCGGACAGGGTCGACAGCGGATCGGTCGCCACGATCAGGACAGCAGCCGATGCAAGCACTCTTGCAGCCGACACACGTCTTCGCTGCAGCAGACAGAACGTAGCCAGCGCGAGCATGAGCAACGCGCGACGTGCCGGCACCGCGAAGCCCGACAAGCTCACGTAAACGGCTGCCGAAGCGAGGCCGATGACCAGCGCGGCCTGATGGGGATGTGGCACTCTCAGTAAGGCCAGCAAAGCGAGGGCCGCCGCATACACGGCCCCAGCAAGCAGGCCCACGTGCAGCCCGGAGATCGCCATCAGGTGCGAGGTTCCGGTGCTCGCATAGCGCTGCCACTGCTCGCTGGAGATCGCATGCCTGGACCCCAGCGTAAGCGCCGTAATCACGGCGCGGGCATCACGCCCGACGGATAGTCCATCGATTCGCTCGGCAAGTGAGACTCGCGCGCCCTCGATTCCTCGGCTCGTACCTGAGTCCAGAAGGCGATTACGCGTCCCTTCCACGACATAGCCCGTCGCGCCTATGCGTTGCTGAGTCGACCAGGCCTCGTAGTCAATGCCACCTGGGTTACTTGAAGCCCTGGGCCGGCGGAGTCGAATCTCGAACTGCCAGATATCTCCGGCTCGGACGGCGACCGGCGATTGCCGCCAATAGAGGCGCACCCGCCGCGGCAGGCGCGAATCGTCCTCGGCGCGACCCTCGAACGTCACCCCGGCCTCGTCTACGCGCGGAAAGCCCACAACGCGCACGACCGACAGCATGCTGTCGCCGGCGTAGACGGGATCCAGCCGCCCGCCCTTCTCGTTGCCAACGGCCGCGAGGAACAGGGCCGCCCCCACGCCCGCCAGCACCAGGTCTCGTCGCCGAAGCCACGGCAGCAGCAAGACCACGAGAACTAACGCCATGATCAACAGGTCTGAATCCAGTGGAAACCTGCTAAGCTGCGGCGCGAATACGCCGACCAGCAGGCACACGCTTGCCCGAACCATGAGCGACAGGATCGGCGGCGTCGGCAACGCCGTTTATCAGACCGGATTAAAGGCATCCATGCCAAGACGCGTTTTCAAACGATTCGCGATCAAACGCCACGAGTTCAGCAGCAACAGCGTATTCCTGAAGCCGTTCAGGAAGATCATGCGTGAACCGCGCTACTGGGGGATTCGCCGGCGGACCGTCGCGCCGGCGTTCGCATTGGGGCTTTTCCTGTCCTTTCAGCCGCTGTTCGGACAACCGATCATCGGTACATTGATCGCGATAGCGACCCGCATCAACATTCCGATCGCGTTCATTACGCCCTTCATCGGGATACCGCTTACTCCACTCCTGTATTACGCATCGCACTGGCTTGGGGCGTGGTTGCTGAGTCTGCCGCCGCAGCCGTTTACATTTGAATGGTCGTGGGACTGGCTCTCGAGCACATTCGTCAGCCTATGGCAGCCGATGCTGCTCGGCGGGCTCGTGCTCGGTACCGTAGCGGCGCTGCTGGGCTACGTCATCGTCGATGTGATGTGGCGCTTCTCCATTTGGGAATACAAACGGCTCAAACGGCGAATCCGGCACAGCAAGTCTGAAAGCGAGGGAACCTCAGATTGAGTAGTTCGCAATTTCGCCGGTGACGAGTCGGCCGAAGAGGCGCGAAAAATTCGATCAGCTGTTCCCTACGCGGTTCGGTCGCTGATCCGCTTGTCTTCCAGCACGAGAACCCGGTCCATCCGCTCTGCGATGGACAGATCGTGCGTGACAATGACCAGACTCGTCTCGAACTCGCGATTGAGCTCGAGCATCAGGCCAAGAACGTGCTCGCCGTTCCCTGCGTCAAGATTGCCGGTCGGCTCATCCGCGAGCACCAGTTTCGGTCGCGTGATCAGCGCCCGCGCCACGGCGGCTCTCTGACGCTCGCCGCCCGAGAGTTCGCCCGGCTTGTGCGTCAGCCGTTCACCCAGGCCCACACGGCCCAACAGATCGCGGGCCTCCTCGAGTGCCTCGGATCGTGGTACGCGCCGAATCAGAAGTGGCATCGCGACGTTCTCCTCGGCCGTGAACTCGGGCAACAAATGATGGAACTGGTAGACGAACCCGATGTAGCGATTGCGCAGCGCCCCGCGAGCGGTCTCGTTGCCGCCATGAATCGCATTGCCGTTGACGAGCACCTCGCCGTCATCCGGATTGTCCAGACCGCCGAGAATCTGCAACAGCGTGGTCTTGCCCGAGCCGGACGCGCCAACGATGGCAACTCGCTCAGCCGGCCTGATGCTCAGATTCACTCCGCTAAGCACCTCGAGCACTGAGTTGCCTTCGCGGAATCGGCGAGCAACGTTTCGACATTCCAGAACGGGGTGTGAATTGTCATTCATTTCGAAATCTGCCATCGGAATGCGAAACCTGGACCCATGTTCTATTCATAACGCAGTGCTTCTGCCGGCGCGGTACGGGCCGCCATCCAGGCCGGATACAGGGTGGACACGAGAGCCAGGCCGAACGAGATCGACGCGATCCGAACAACATCACTGGCCTTGAGTTCCGCCGGCAGATCGCTGATGAAATAAACATCGGCCGCGAGGAACTTGATACCGAAGACCGACTCCAGAAACCCGACGATCGTCTCCAGATTCAACGCAAGGAGGACGCCGAACAATACCCCGGCGGCTGTACCGACGACACCGATAACCGTGCCCTGGGTCACGAATATCCGGACAATGCTCGACGGCATCGCACCGACCGTGCGCAAGATGGCGATGTCCGACTGCTTGTCCTTGACGTCCATCACCAGCGTTGAAACGATATTGAAGGCCGCCACCGCAATGACCAGCAGCA
>CALZMR010000173.1 GCA_945788575.1 uncultured Woeseiaceae bacterium | reverse complement strand
GAACTCGCCGGTCTCGGCCGCGAGAGCGCGAGTAACGTCGGCAAGGTTCTTCTCAGCAAGGTCGCGGGGGCCGCCGCCGCTGGCAGCGAAGACGCTACGCAGGAAACCGAGGTTCACAATCCGCCCCGCCGGGCTCTTCTTGACGTATGGCAAGGCGGCTCGACAGAGCGCCAGGATGAGGTCGGTGCGAGCTTTGATCAGCTCGTCGAGTGCCGCACCCTTTGTGGCAATCGGTTCGGCCGGCTGCAGCGGGAAATCGGTGACGATAATATCCAGTCCGCCGAGTTTCTCGACGGCCGTTTCGACGAGCGACGGCATCTGCCTGGCATCGGTCAGCGGTGCCGCCAGACCCGTGATGCCACGGACGGAACTGTAGTGCTGCTCCACACCGCTATTAGCACTGTCAACGGCAAGCACTTCGGCGCCGTGCTTGACGAGCGTGCGAGCGACGGCTTCACCGATTCCGCTCGCGGCGTTGGTAACCAGTGCCCTCAGTCCGTATAGCCTTAGCGGCTCCGCCATGTGTGCTCCTGGACGCGCTGCCGATCGAGCAGGCGCCGGTTAATTGGCTGGGTCAACCCGAGAGCTTAAAGTCGGCAAACTGCTGACGCAATTCGACCTTCTTCACCTTCCCGGTTGCGGTGTGCGGTAGTTCGTCGACGAATACGACGTCCGACGGAATCCACCAGTCTGCCACCCTGCCCTTGAAGTAAGCCAGCATGGCCTTGTCGCTGAGCTCCGCTCCCTCGTTGCGAACGACCAGCAGCAGCGGGCGCTCGGTCCACTTGGGATGGGAAACGCCGATTACCGCTGCTTCGGCAACGTCAGGGTGGCCCATGGCCGTATTCTCGAGTTCGATCGAGCTTATCCACTCGCCGCCCGACTTGATGACGTCCTTGGTGCGATCGGTGATCGCAAGATAGCCTTCGGGGTCTATGGTCGCGACGTCGCCGGTATCGAACCAACCGTCGTCGGTGTGCGACCCGCTTTTGCCCTCGAGCTTGAAGTAGTCGCTGCAGACCCAGGGGCCGCGCACCTGCAGCGCGCCGTAGGCGACACCGTCCCATGGAAGTTCGTTGCCGGCATCGTCAACGATCCTGAGTTCGCAACCGAACACGCCACGGCCGGCTTTCGTCGCAAGATCGAGTCTCGCCTCTGAATCCAGCGATTCCAGTCCCGACTTGAGACTGTTGACGGTTCCGATCGGACTCATCTCTGTCATGCCCCAGCCCTGACGAAGCTCGACACCGTGTATGTCCCGGAATGCCTCGATCATCGACCGCGGCACGGCGGCGCCGCCGACTACGGTGCGCTCGAGTTTGTCCAGACGCTTGCCGTTCTGCTCCACGTACTGCAGCAGGGCCAGCCATACGGTCGGTACACCCAACGCGATACTCACGTCCTCAGAATCGAGCAGCTCATAGAGCGTTTCGCCATCGCCCATCTTTGGCCCCGGCATGACGAGCTTGGCGCCCACGATTGCCGTCGAGTAAGGAATGCCCCACGCATTGACATGGAACAGCGGCACGACCGGCAGCACCGTGTCCTGGCTCGACAAACTGAGGACATCCGGCGCGATTCCGGCATACGCATGCAGAATGGTCGAACGGTGATTGTAGAGAACGCCTTTGGGATCGCCTGTGGTGCCCGATGTATAGCAAAGCGCCGATGCGGAGCGCTCATCGACTTGCGGCCATTCGAAATCGCCGGACTCCGCGCCGACCAGCGTCTCGTAGCAGTGCACGTTGTCGAGTGACGACTCCGGCATGTGCGCCTCGTCGGTCAGCACGATGATGCCTTCCACGCTGTTCAGGTGCTCAGCGATCTTCTCGATAAGGGGGAGGAACATGGGATCGACGGCCAACCAGCGATCCTCGGCATGGTTGATGATGAAGATCAGCTGCTCGGGGAACAAACGCGGGTTAATGGTGTGGCAGACGTGGCCGGCCCCGCCAACGCCGTAGTAAATCTCGAGGTGCCGGTAGTCGTTCCAGGCGACCGTACCCAGCCGGTCCCCCTGCTGGAGCCCGAGCTTCTTCAGAGCGGCTGCCAGCTTCTTCGCGCGGAGCATGGCGTCACCCCAGGTATACCGGTGGCGCGGATTGTCGGCAGTCACCGAGACGATTTCGCGGCTACCGTGAAACGTCGCAACGTGATCCGCGATCGCGGAAATCGTAAGCGGCGTATCCATCATCAAACCCTGCATCGCGGCCCCCGTGTTGTTTGCTACACACGTCGAACTTGAAGGCCGCGTAATTTAGCAGAACGGTAAGAGACGTGCTCGGGCCAGCGGCCCGATTCGGTCGAAATACGCGGTGAGAGGCCCGTTCTCGTGGCGGCCGCGCGACTCGACGCGTCGGAATCCGCCGCAATTTTCCGGCCATTCGAGTCGGCCGCGGAACGGATACGTCCGCGTCGCCGGAAAGGCCGCGAGATTGGCCGCAATTCGGCCTGTCTGCCGATGCCCGAGGGCAGCTATCATGCACACATGACTGATCACACTCTAAGAGTCGGGCTCGCGCAGATCGCGCCGGCCTGGCTGAACCGGGAAGCCGGCGTTCGCAAGATCGCCGACTGGATCGAAAAGGCAGGCGCCGAATCCTGCGATCTTGTTGCCTTCGGCGAGGCGCTCCTGCCCGGATATCCGTTCTGGGTGGAACGTACCGATGGAGCCCGTTTCGATTCCGCGCTGCAGAAAAAGCTGTACGCGTACTACGTCGACCAGGCCATCGTCCCGGAGCGCGGCGATCTGGACCCAATCTGCGAGGCGGCGCGCAGAAATGCCTGCGCCGTCTACGTCGGCACGATGGAGCGGGCTGCGGACCGGGGCGGCCACAGTCTGTATTGCTCGATGATCTACGTGGACAAGGCCGGTACGATCGGATCCGTTCACCGCAAACTGATGCCGACTTTCGAAGAGCGGCTCGTCTGGTCACCCGGGGACGGCAACGGACTCAGGACACACTCGCTCGGCGCATTCACCGTCGGCGGCCTCAATTGCTGGGAGAACTGGTTGCCGCTTCCTCGCGCCTCCCTGTACGCAGCCGGCGAAGATCTGCATGTAGCGATCTGGCCGGGCAGTCAGCGCAACACCGAGGACATCACGCGATTCATCGCCAGAGAAGGCCGTTCCTTCGTGGTTTCCGTCTCGGGACTCATGCGCCGCGCCGATATCGGCGACGACCTGCCGCACTCGGACATCCTGCGCGAGACGGCGGACGATGTAATGGCTGACGGCGGCTCCTGTATTGCGGCGCCGAACGGCGAGTGGGTACTGCCGCCAGAGACCGGCACGGAAGCGCTCCGTGTCGCCGTGATCGACCACCGGCGGGTACTGGAGGAGCGACAGAACCTCGATGTCGCCGGACACTATTCGCGGCCCGACGTTACCCGGCTGATAGTGGATCGGTCGCGTCAGTCGACCGTCGAGTTCCGCGACTAGCAGCTTTTGTTCTAGTCGCCGTTGAAGAAATACATACCCAGCGTCTCGGCGACGCAGGCAGGCTTTCTCTCGCCTTCGACCTCGATGCGCACCTCGGCGCTCAATAACAACGCTCCAGCGCGTTGCCGCGCCGACAGGACCGTGGCCCGCGCGCGGACGCGAGCGCCCGACGGCACCGGCGTGTAGAAACGTACTTTGTTGAGGCCAAAATTGATGGCGCGGGCGAGATTCTCGACATGGACGAATGCGTCCGTCAGCGCGGGAATCAGGGCAATAGTCAGATAGCCATGCGCGATCGTCGTGCCGTTCGGCATTTCCCTTGCCGCCCGCTCGGTATCGACGTGTATCCACTGATGGTCGGCCGTGGCTTCGGCGAACTGATCGATGCGATTCTGGTCGATGACGATCCAGTCCGAGAGGCCGATCTCCTGACCTTCAAGTGCCTTGGCATCTTCGATTGACTTGATGACGTGCACTCTTATTCCTTGTTCTGATGCGCGCTTGCGTGCGGGGCAAGAAAAGCACATATACTGTCGATGCCGCAAGTATTGGGGAAAGCACAATGCCCGTCGCGCTCGTAACCGGGGCCAACCGTGGCCTCGGTCTGGAGTTTACGCGCCAATACCTGGATGCGGGTTGGCGGGTACTCGCCGCCTGCCGGCAACCCGAAACCTCCGAGGCGTTCGTCGAATTGGGCGGCGAGATGCTGACCCCGGTCGCGATCGACGTCACGGACCACGACACGATTGCCGCAGCCGCGCAGCAACTGGCCGGCCAAGCTATAGATGTGCTCATCAATAACGCGGGTGTCTTCGGTCCCAACTCGGGCCAGCACAATGACTGGCGACAGAATTTCGGCCACATGGACTACGACGTCTGGGCCGACGTGCTGCGCATAAATACGATGGGCCCGTTTCGCATGGCGGAGGCATTCGTCGAAAACATCGCGAGCAGCGAGCAAAAGAAACTGGTCACGATCTCCAGCAGTCTCGGCTCGATCGGCGACCCGGAGAAGGGTCAGCACTTTGCCTACAGAACGAGCAAAGCGGCAATAAACATGGCGATGGCGACGCTGGCCGACGAACTCGCGCCTCAGGACATCGTCGTTGGCCTGCTCGATCCGGGCTGGTGCCGCACGGACATGGGTGGCGGCGGTGCCGACTTCGACCCGGCCGACTCGGTGGCGAGAATGCGCGCGCTCATCGAGGGCATGACCATCGGCGATACCGGACGATTCCTGCGCCACGACGGCTACGAACACCCCTGGTGACTGCGACGAGGCGCGTCTTCGCAGTGGTACTCGCCGCGGGCGAGTCGCGGCGATTCGGCGCAACGAAGCAACTGGCGATGGTGTCCGGCGAGTCACTCGTTCATCGCGCGGCTCGTCGAGCAGCGCAAGCCTGCGGCGATCTGAGCGCCCTGGTGGCCGGCCACGAGGCGACGCAAGTCATTGCCGCCGCGGGAGGTCATTGCCGTTTCCTGCTGATCAACGAACGTTACGTTGAAGGGATCGGCACGACGGTCTCGCTCGCGGCTCGAGCACTCGCGCACGTCGCCGACGCCCTGCTGATCGTGCTCGCCGATCAGCCGCTCGTACCCACCGCACACCTGCGCTCCCTGATTGAAGCCTGGTCAGGAGACGACGATGAAATCGTGGCCACCGACTTCGGTGCCACGCACGGGCCGCCCCTGCTGCTGCCGCGGAATACGTTCGAGGATCTGATGACGCTCAGCGGCGATCAGGGTGCTCGTAGCCTGCTCCACGACAGCCGGTTTCGACTGACAAGCGTCGAATTCGAAGCCGCCGCCGTGGACATCGACACACCTGCAGATCTGGACGCGCTATAGACGCGCTACGGGCGTGCTCTAGGCGTGCGCCGCGCAGCGCTCGCAGTTGACCCATCCGGAGTCGCCGTCTGTGTAGTGCTCCTTCTTCCAGATCGGAAGCCTTACCTTCAGCGCGTCGATGATGAATCGGCAGGCGGAGAATGCTTCGTCGCGGTGCGGCGATGAAACGCCGACCCAAACCGCGCAGTCGCCGATCTCCAGCATCCCGGTTCGGTGCACGCAGAAGGCACGCACGTCGCCGAACCGCTCTCGCGCCTCGGCGAGTATGGCCTCGCCTTCGCTGATTGCTACGGGCTCGTACGCCTCGTACTCCAACCGTTCGACCTCGTGACCTTCGTTGTGGTTGCGCACCCAGCCCTCAAAGCTGCAGTAGGCACCCGCGGTCGGGTCGAAGAGCTGCCCGCGCAGCGCATCCGGGTTTATCGGCTCCGACGTCATCGTGATCACGTCAGACTCCGCTCACCGCTGTGAATGAACCGCACGGGATCGACATCTCAACCCCCGGCAACGGGCGGAAACAGCAGCACGGTATCTCCGTCCTCGACCGGACTGGCCCAATCTGCCATTTGGTCATTGATGGCCACCTTGCAGTGACCCTGCGGCTCGGCGGAGCCATGCCGGTCTCGAGTCGCCTCGAACACATCCGCGGCGGTTGCAACGTCGAGCGCCAGCCTCTCCGAATTGACGCCGGCATTCTCGCGAAACATCGCGAAGTAACGAACCGTGATCTGTTTCATGCCGTCTCGCCGAGGACGCTGCCCGCAAGGTCTTCGGGCGTGTTGACGTTGTCCAGCGACTCCGGATCCGGCTGATCGAGGAGCGCCGTGTCCGACCGGATCAATATCTTCCGCGGGCACACGATGCCGTCGTCGACGAAGCCGCGAACGATCGCTGCGCTGCCCCGCCGGTAGATCGCGCATAAGGGCTCAGGCAGGCCGTCATAGCTTGATCGATACGCGGTGAAAGGCTTGTCGGACGCCGCATTCTCGACCAGATACTCGAGCGTCGGGATGTCCAGATTGGGCAGATCACAGGCGATGACCAGCCAGTCCGCGTCGGGATGCTCGTCCATCGCCGAGAGAATGCCCGCAACAGGGCCCA
>CALZMR010000172.1 GCA_945788575.1 uncultured Woeseiaceae bacterium | reverse complement strand
CGCGCCTGATCGTGCTGATCTATGACGATCCCAGCGATTATGAAGTTCCCAGCTCGGGATACGTAATCCGTCTGCAGCAAGGAGCGCTCAGGGCCTGCCATCTGGCGAACTACGAACTCCTGATCCACCCTTGCCGGATTCGAAGCAGAAGCCTCGTTCAGGAACTCACGTCATTGATCGAGCAAATTCGGCCGGCCGGAATCGTGCTGGCTGCTCCTCTTTCCAACATGAAGCGCATCGTTGGAGCGATAGAGGCAACCGGGGCGCCGTTCGTGCGGTTGTCGCCGGGCCAGGAGAACGGGGATCAGTTTTCTGTTGCTACCAACGATCGCGAGGTTTCCGCCGAAATGACGCGTTACCTGGCGTCGCTCGGCCACAGGAGAATCGCCTTCGTCAAAGGAAACCCGAGTCATAAAGCCGTGGGCAATCGATTCCTGGGTTATAAGGACGGCTTGCGCGACTGTGGGCTCGCGTACGTCGAAGAACTGGTTTACGCCGGCGACAACTCGATCGGATCCGGAGAGAAAAGTGCCGAGAAACTGCTCGGCCTTCTAGCACCTCCAACCGCGATCTTCGCGGCGAACGACGACATGGCTGCCGGCATCATGCGTGTTGCTATGAGACGCGGCATCGACATCCCCGGTCAACTATCGCTTGCGGGTTGCGACGACATCGCCCTTGCCCGACAGATTTATCCGACGCTGACGACGATCCGGCAGCCTCTCTCGGCCATGGCGGAAACGGCAGCGACCGCACTCATTGAAGACTTGCAGCAATCTTCAGCGCACAGCGGAACCGAGGTCGTAGACGCGAAGCTGAAGATACGTGAGTCGACCGGCCCGGCACCCAGCTAGCGTTACAACGACACCTCAGCGTATGAAGCGGATGCTGTCCAGGTAGATCGTGGTCGGCCTGTTTCGTCCGACTATGGTGACGACGAAACCGGTCTTGATGCTGGACAGATCCATGCCGGACAACGGCACGACGTATCGCTGCCATTGACGGGTCAGCCTGATGTTGTCGATCTTGTTCTGGTCTGAATCCGGGTACGGCACGTCGTCGCCCATCAGACCGACACCGATGCTGATTACTTCGCCGCCGTACTCACCTCGGGCCCAGACTTCCAGCTCGGTAGCGCCGGTAAGGTCAAAACCACCGTCCATTTCGCCCCAGTTATTGGGCGGGTTTTGCCACGCGACGCCGACCCAGGGCTTCCGCGCTCCCAGACGCATCCGGATCGAGTTGGAGCCTGCATGTGGGTTGTCGCTGTGGTCGCCGTCCATCGTCAGCGCCTCGCTCGAACCCATCCAGCCGGACGCTGCCCAGGGCATCCGATCAAACGTATCCTCATAGACCCAGAACGGCATCCGCGTCGCTGCAATGTCACCCTCTACGTACAGCGGGACATTGGCGGTGGCCACGTTACCCGCTTCGTCGTAGACGAAGTAGAACAGCCGGTACGCGCCGGGTTCGTCGGGCATGAGCACCCGTGCACCGTCGATATCGCCTTCGAGTATCGCTCCTTCGACGATAGGCGTCGGTTGACGAAAGTCGCCGCCGGTCAGATAGTCTCCGGAGTCCATGCGCAGGACCCATTCCTCACGCAGCGAGCCGCCCTCAGGGTCTCCTGCGGCGGCGTTGACAGTGATCTCCGCGCCCGGCTCCACGGACGCGCTACCGATGAGTTCCAACGGCTCGACGGTCGGGGCGAGATCCGCGGGAGCACTACCGCTCCAAAGCTCGGTCATGACGTCAACGGCAGCCGTTCGGGCACCGCCATCGAGGAACATGCCGAACCAGGTCTCGGTCCCCTCCATCTTCGAGGACCATAAGAATGCGTAGGATCCGAGGGACATGCCCGGCGCACCTGTAACGCTGTTCTCGTACGCCTCGCGATAGAAATCGGCTTTCCCGGTACTGGTCTGCTCGTAGGGAGCGCCCCAGTCCGTGGTTGGCATCTCCCAGGTACCGACCGGGCCGAACTCGGTGATGACGTAGGGCTTCGTCGCGCCGCCCTCTTGTAGCCGCTCATACAGTGATGGCGCGCCGCCATAGGAATTGACACCGTGGATATCGATCGCCGGAGTGCGATTGTGCACCCACTCGACGCGCCCGCCGCCGATCTCCGCCGTCACCGTCATGGTCGGGTGATTCGGGTCGAGCTCCTTGATCATCTCGGCGACGTCATTTACCGCCCTCCAGACGTGAGGATTGCTGCCCGACTCGTAGCCCTCCATCTCGTTGCCGACTGCCCAGATAAGGAGAGCTGGATGATCGCGGTACTGAAGCACAGCCTGACGTGCCATCTCGAACTGATCAGCAACTTGTGCCTCGTCCTGATAGTCGAATCCGTGACGTTCGTGGCCCATCCAAATGCCGACGGTTACCGAAATGCCATGCGCGTGCGCCTCATCGAGCAATGGCCCGATATCGTCCGTCGACCAGGTGCGGGTGGAGTTGCCACCGGCGGCTGCAAGCGCTTCCAGCGAGCCGTCGCCGCCGGCACCGCGAATGAGATACGGCTCACCGCCGCGATAGAGCTGCCAGCCCTCTTCCGTCTGCCGGAGTTCTACAGGGATGGCCTCGGCCATTGCAGCGGGGGGCATCAGGGCTGCCCCGCAAAGACACAGAATGGCAAGTAGCGTCCTCACCCTGCGTTGACTGAGACTATCCCGTCGTCGTAGTTCGGCGGATTCGCCGGAATATATGTGTACCCCCACTCGGTTAATACCTCCAATACCTCACGCTCGAATATGTCCACGGCCGGGTCCCAGTCGATCGGCGTGGCGAACCCTGTGGCGGCCGGGCGGTAGAGGTCATCGGCGACCTGCGCGTTTAGCTGTCTCGAAGTTGTCGCACCGCCAAAAGTGAAGAACGTCACCGAACCGAAGAAGTTGTCGAGTACGGACCGATACGCGCGAAGTGTCTGTACCCGGATGACCTCGTCACCGTTCGCGTCCCAGAGCTCGTGCAACGCCCTCGCGGTGTACCACTGGTTCTCGCCGGAGGGGCTGCGCGCCAACGCGGTCGCCCACAGGTAGAAGCGCGCCTTGGCGCCGGTCGTGCCTGCGGGGATCATCGCGTTAAGTTCGAACTTGGTAACCGCATTAGGGTTATTAACATCGAATTCCGAGACCTTGACGTTGACGTAGGGGTTCTCCGGATCGAGGAGCACACATTGCTCCGAATTGATCCCGACGTCCGCGCACGCCAGATCGAGAACGACATCTGTGGGCAGTACGATCGCATTGGCTATCGTACCGTCGCCGTCGCTCGGACCCTCGCAGCCTGCGGCTCCGAGCACGAACAGACCCATCAGTAATGTGGACGCGCCTCTGAATGCAGCAGCGCGAGTCTTTTTGGTGTTTCGATTGCTCATGGTGATACCTCGGCTATGCAATTCTTAGAACCGGTACTCGATATAGGCGACCGTCTGGAAGATATAGTCGTTCATTCCACCGCTGAACTCGTCGCCCGGCGAGTTCTCGTCCAACGAGCGATACAGCGCTCGGATTCCGATCTGCGTCGAGGTCATCTCATCGCGGCGCGAATCCATAAGGAACGAGTAGTCGAGCTTGAACTGCTCCGGGAACGTGACGTTGAACTGCCGGTGGAAATCGTACGGCCCGAATGCATCCTGCTTGAAATAGCCCTGAAAGATGTGCCGTCCGCCAAACACAGCCTTACCGTGCAGCTCCCAGTAATCTCGCGTGCCGCCATTCGGATCACCAGTCGACTGATCGAATGCGCGGATCAGCGTGAAAATGTACTTAGCGCTCTGCGTCGGATTCCAGACCATACGGCTCGAAGCCGTCCAGACGTCTTCCGCGGGCAGGCCTACGCCGAAGGACGCGTTTCGCGCCGCGGGCTCGAAGAAGAACAGGTTGGCGTCGGTCGCCGTCGGATACTCCGTGTAATTCAAGCCGATGTTGAACGCGAGCTCCGCATCCTCCTTCCAGTCGTTATCCCACTGGTAGAACGGCGTCGCTCCAGTCGGATCATACGTTAGGAACACTTCCGCGGACCGAGCCTCGCGATTGCCGAGGACGGCGAACGGGTCGTTGTCTCGATCGCGCGGCGCAATGCCGGGGTTAATGACGCCAGGCGCCACCTCGAAGGTCTCGATGAACGGGTTCGAGTCAACCAGATTGTCCCGATACAGGAGACGCGGGAATACCATCCAGTTACCGAAGTTCATCATCATGCCGATTTCGACTTCGTTCTTGTTGCCGAGCCCCGAATACGGCAGGCGCGTGCCGAACTCCCGCAGCCCGTCACCACCGTCGGCCACGAGCCCTCCGAAGTCGCCGGCAATGTACGTCTGCGTACCGAGGAACGGGAACGTCAGCCTGAATCGGGCACCGAGAGTGTCCTCGACATCGATCTGGTCGTAGATGATGTCGCCGGTCCCGGCATCGTAGCGGGTGTAGATGTCGTCGACCTTCTCGGTCGCAGACATGATGCCCGCGACTTGCAGTTCGTACTGACCGAAGAGGGTCGTCTCCGCGTAGATCGTCGTCTGACGCGACTGCCTCTCGGTTGCCTGCGTGGCCGATGCCGATTCACCCTGACGCGCGACGTCCTCCGCGTGGATGAATGTCCACCCGATGTTGCCGGTCGAGAAATCGTACTTGACGATGAACTTCGGGTTGGCGCCCCAGTACACCTCGGGGCCGATCAGGAACGTCAGGCCTTCCAGTGCTCCCTTAAACGTGAACTCGACGCCCTCTGGTGCTTTCGCATTCCAGATATCGCTTCCCTCGACGTCCGTCGCCTCGCGGAGCAAACCGTACATGTCGCCTTCGTACTTCCAGTGATAGCGGGGCGTGTTATAGAAAGCCTCCATGTGGAAGTGATCGCCTTCGTAGGTTGCACTGAAGTCATAGATCTCGACCCGTTCGCGGTCGGTAAAGACGACCTCAGTATTGGGGAGCTCGAGGTCGCCCGCACCCGTATCTACGAGTTCCGTGGTCTCGATGACCAGCGGCAAACCGCGCCGGCCGTACTGGATTTCCAGCGGCTCCTTGTCGGCAACGTTGCCGAGGATGTTGACTGAGAACTGTCCGTCGAACCGGTCGACCGGCGTGGTGAAACCGAAGTCGAGGAATACCATCTGGCCGTCAGAGAACTCGATGCCGTTCTCGCCGTTCACCCTGATGTCCTCTTCTCGACCTTTGAAAACCATCTCGGCGATCACGCTGCCGCCGTCGAAGCGCAGGAACTGGTCGGCTTCGCTGACCTCGGCGTCGAGCCGTCTGACCTCACCCTCGATCGCGTAGAACTCCATGTCGATGTTCGCGAATCCGTCCGAAATGGACGATGGACTCCAGCTATAGGGATCCATAGACCATACCTGCGAGAGGACGTTGTAAGCCATCCTTGGTCTTGCCTCGTAGACACCGTCCGCGTTCGGCGTACCGAGCGCCATGATGCCGAACCACTCCTCGTTCATGTTGTTGCCGTCGGGAGTCCAGTCGAAGAGATAGGCCTGGTTCGACCAGGACGCGTTGGTGTCCTGGATATCGAGGTTCTCGACCTGCAGGTATTTCCACCACTCGTCGCGCCACTCGAAGACGAAACCGCCGATGGAGTTGCCTTCCTGGCCGTTACCGTAGGCCTTGTTGTACATCTCCAGCCATTGGTCGCGGAGGATTACAGCCTGTGCTTCCTGATCTTCCTCGAACTCGCGCGCATTGAACGCGTCCGAACCGAACTCGAAGAACACGATCGGCAGATCGAGTTTCTCGTCGACCTCGGACCACATCGTCGTGAAGCTGGGGCCGCGATAAGCGTTCACTCCGAGGATGTCCAAATCCGGACAGAGCTCGGCGATCAGATCGATGTACTGGACGTCGCCATTGACGATCGAGAACTGATGATGCGGGGCAACTGCTTTGCCCGCGGCCATGACCTCATTCCATAGGCTGTAAAGATAGCGGGCCTTCGCCGTGTTCTGCTCGCCTACCGGCAGGTTCTCGATCTCGAAGCTCGACCAGGACAGCCCGTAGTTGCTCTCGTTTCCGAAGGCGAACATCAGTACGCCCTCGACGTCTTTGAACTCTTCCACGATCGCGACCATGTCCCTGAGCAGCGTCTCGCGGGTCAGCGGATCCGAGTAATCGGTAAACGGTACCCACTGGCCGCCGACCGTGTAGCCGTAGCGGCCCATCAGCGGATTGACCACGGTCATGATGCCGTGTTCGCGGTAGATGTACTCCACCCAGCGCGGCGGGATGGTCGTAAACGTGCGGATCGCGTTGATACCGGCGTCCTTCATCAGACCGAACTCGTAATCGAGCACGCGCCGGACAAAGTCATCGCTCTCACCCCACAAGTTGTAAGAGTAGTTCTGGTTCCTCGGTGAGTACCCCCAGACAACACCCTTGATGTAGAAGTCTTCACCGTCGACCTGCAGCTTCCAGCCGTTCTCGTCC
>CALZMR010000171.1 GCA_945788575.1 uncultured Woeseiaceae bacterium | reverse complement strand
GGCTCGGCGCAATCGTCGCCTTACTAGAACCTGGTGTCCCAGCGTGGAATTTTTGGTACAATACGGTCATATTGTAATGGCAAGGCAATTGGCTAGGGTCTCCGTAGGAAAACCCATTTAAAGCAATAGTTACTTGGCCGTTGACATCATTCTAGGGCCGTGAATTCCTGGTTGATCGGAGGAAAGACGTGAATAGGAAAATTCGTTGGATCGCGACGGGGCCTTTCCGCCTCCGCGGATGCTTGCGTCGTGCCTGCTCGGTGGCTCTGGTATGCGGAATTCTGAGTGGTTTCTCTGTCAGCTGGAATGGCGCGGTTGCCGACGCAGTCGGCATTTGGGAGACCGTCTGGGTGGGAGCGTTCGAGGAACTGAAGCGCCGCAATGTCTTTCGGGTAGCCGCGGCCTACGTCGTAGTCTCCTGGCTGATCGTGCAGATCGCCGATGTGGTCCTCGGCAATATCGGCGCACCGGATTGGGTCATTCAGACCCTGTTCCTGATACTCGGTATCGGGTTCGTTCTTGCGATCGTGTTTTCCTGGGCGTACGAGCTGACGCCCGAGGGCATCAAGCGCGAGAGCGATGTCGAGCACGATAAGTCAATAACTCACCACACGGCGAAGCGGCTCAATTACGTCACTATCGCCGCGGCGATCGCCGTCGCCGGCATGTTCGTCTGGCAACAGTTCGGTGATGCGGAATCCGCGCAGACGGGGCAGGGTGTCGCCGCCACTTCCTCCACGGACGGTCAAAAGACCATTGCCGTGCTGCCGTTCCTAAATATGAGTTCGGAGGCCGAGAACGAGTACTTTTCGGATGGCATATCAGAGGAACTGCTGAATACCCTGGTGCGGATCGACGGGCTGCAGGTCGCATCCCGGACCTCGGCGTTTTCATTCAAGGACGCAGATCTGGACATACCTACGATTGCGTCAAGGCTCAACGTCGACCACATTGTCGAAGGGAGCGTTCGCCGCGCGGGTACCGAGGTCAGAATCACGGCGCAGCTTATCGACGTAGCTTCCGATCGACACCTCTGGTCGGAGTCCTATACCCGTGAGCTTAGCGACGTGTTCGCGATTCAGGACGAAATCGCGCAGGCGATTGCGGACGCCCTGGAGCTGACGCTTCTCGGCGTGAATGCGGGCCGCCGCACCGACAACATCGAAGCGCATGACCTGTATCTTCTCGGTCGTCACGAGTTTCACCAGCGAACAGGGGAATCGCTGAGCCGAGCGATCGACCTGTTCGAACAGGCGATCGCGATCGATCCGGACTATGCGCTGGCGTACTCGGGCCTTGCCGATACCTACAGTCTCATCTTCCAGTATGGCGATTTCGATCCATTGGTTGCGTTTGAGCGGGCCGAAAAAAATGCCCGCAAAGCGATCGAACTTGCGCCCGAGTTGGCAGAAGCACATGCGTCGCTGGGGCTGAGTCTCGCAACTCAGTCTTTAATATCCGAAGCCCGAGAGCACTACCGACACGCCATCGAACTGAATCCCGACTACTCGATGGCGCATATGTGGCTAGGCAATGCCCTGAGAAACCGGCCAGCCGAAGCGCTCGAAGCATTTCGAGCCGCAGAGCGCGTAGATCCGCTGCACCCGGTGATCGCAGAGAACATCGGCGACATGCTCGCGGATCTGGGTCGATTCGAGGAAGCGGCAGCCCATTACGATCGGGCCATCCTGAATCATCCCGATACCGTGGTTCTGTACTTCTCGCGGTCCGGAATTGAGTTCGACCGTGGCCGACTGGATGAGGCGTATCGTTTCTCGCGGCGCGCACTCGCTATCGAGCCGGACTCTCCGTACGCACTGCAGGCGATTGCATACGCAGAAATGGACATCGGTAATTTCGACCGGGCGGAACGTTGGATAGCGCGGTTCCTCGAAGCCGCGCCGGACCACCCTGAGCAGACCTGGCTGCGCTTCTCGTTGATGGAGTCTCGCGGCGAGTTCGCGGCTATCATCGATTACCTCGAACGGCGACGCGCGGAGGTGATCCCGACGATCCGACCGTTCATCGATTTGAGTATGGCCTCAGTTGAGTTGCGACTGGGCCGCCCGGAGGCAGCGCTGCCGCTGCTCGAGGAAATCACGCGCGAGCAAGCCGGCGTCGTCACCTACCTATTCGTGCTCAATCTTACGGCGCTGGCCGAACACGAACTTGGCCTCGGTGAGGATGCGATCGAGACCGCCGACTCAGGATTTGAGCTGGTACGGGAGCTGCGCGACCTCGGTCACAACCAGTCATGGCTCTACGAACAAGAAGCGATCTTTTACGCGATCCGCGGACAGATTGACGATGCTCTCGCTGCAATGCGGTCAGCTTTCGAGTTGGGCTCGAGAAACATCTACGGCTTCTCCGCCTTTTGGGTGAACGACCGTCTCCTCGGCGACGATCCACGCTACCAGGCCATCCGCAAACAGATCTATGACGACGTCGAGCGAATGCAGCGAGAGATCAACGCTGAGATCGACGCGTGTCGGAACGAGTCGGAGGAGTGCACGTTAGCGTCGATCGACGACGTCTAAGGAGTACAAAAACGCCGAATGCCCTTCCACCTACTAAGGACCGAAGACCCGAACTCCGGCCTGCGGCGAATCGCCCAAGAGCAGATCGATATCGCCATCAATGGATTCTCGGTCGAATCCATGCCGCTCGACAAACAAGTACACTCCTTGCGCGCCCGCTGCAAGAAAATGCGTGGCCTGATTCGGCTGATACGTCCAATGCTTGGTGACGATGTCTACAAGGAGCAGGACCGGATGTACCGAACGGCCGGCAAGGAGCTTGCCGGCGCGCGCGACACTGATGTCGCATTGAAGACGATGGCATCGTTGGGCGGCGGCAGGGCCGAGGATTCAGAGCAGGCGAGCATTCCCGCCGAGGCAATAGCGCATTCGCTCACAATCCTTTCGGCCTGTCGGGAGGCCGTGGGATCATGGCCGCTAGACGTAATCAGCTTCGACGATATCGCGCCCGGTTTTGCAAGAACCTATCAGAAATGCCTCGACGCCTGGTCAGCCGTAAAGCTGGACCCAACGGATATCAATTACCACCGGCTGCGCAAAAACGCGAAGTACCACTGGTACCACGTTCGCATCCTCGAACGCATCAACAAGAAGAAGATCCACAAAGGGCGACACCGGCTGCGCGACCTGCAGCTCGTACTCGGCGATGCGCACGACCTGGCCATGCTGCAGACGTACCTCGAAGCACGTGATGATCGCGACCTGACGCTGCTGGAACGTGCGATCGCTCGAAAACACGAACTCTATGAGCAGGGCGCGATGCTGGCAGAGGAAGTCTTCTCGAAGTCCGCGGACGAACTTGCCACCGACTACTGCCGCTGGTGGCAAGAGAGCCGGGAGAAATCGTGAACTGCTAGTCGACTGTACTCCCCGAGACAATCGCGAGCGGTGCGACAGGGTCTTCGGTCTGAGAGCGCTGTCCTAGGCAATAGAGATACATCTCGATAGAGACAGGCGAGCCCATATGCAGACTTACGAGTCACTGCCCTGTATGGCACACTGCAATGAGCGTTCCTGAAGCAGGATATCGTTATGAATCAAGAGGAATACCTCAAGGACAGACTCGACGATCAGATCAATTGGTATGACAAGAAGAGTGCGGCCAACCAAAGCTGGTTCAAGCGACTTCAAGTGCTGATCATCGTTGCATCTGCCAGCATTCCATTCTTATCCGGATACCTGGACGATATGCCCTTCGTCCTGACCCTGGTAATTGGGCTGCTGGGCCTGTTGATTGCGGCATCCACCGCAATACTGGGCCTGTACCAGTTTCAGGAGAACTGGCTGGAGTACCGCACTACCTGTGAATCGCTCAAGCACGAGAAGTTTCGATTCATGACGTCCGTGGGCCCGTACGCGGTCGAGAAACCGTTTCCTGTGCTGGTTGAACGCGTCGAGGCGTTGATCTCGAAGGAGAATACGAACTGGTCCAACTACATGCGAGCAACGGACGACGAGGCGGGGACTGCCGAATGACGGCCGCGAACTTCGCTGGCTCAGTCGATGTCGAACTTCCTTACTGTTTTGTCTACGTGGAATCGGCCTTGGTCGATAGACCTGGTTGATAAACTCGGGAGGGCCAATTGCCGGGACGGCGACCAGTCCTCTCAATGCACCTTGCTCGCCGATGCGTTCAGCGAGTGGAGTGCAGTCGTTTGCTCGAAAACACGAAGTGTGCGCGACGCCAGGCGGCGGCTTCCGAGATTCGGCGACTGAACGGCGGCTACACAAGTAGTGCAACGATCCAGAGTATGGCCATCACCGGCGTGGCGGCGAGTTCCGACTGTGAGCCCGATACAGGAATCTGTCTTCTGGAGCGCCTGCAAACCGAGTCGCGGCTTGGAAGCCTCGGCTTCTGGCTCAATCGTCGCGATCATTTCGGCCGTGCCATATGCCACAATGTTCTGCAGCCCGTGACGTTACCGAAACAACTTCGCCGAAGTCGGCGCCTATCAACACGCTCCGTCTAGAATCGCAAAGCGGCGACCGGACCGCGAACCTGTAATGAACCTTGTAAAGAACAGCACCCGCTCGAGCGCGTGGCTCAAAGCCCTGACGTTCGTCTTCATCCTCATTGGCGCCTATGCCGCCATACGCTACACGCCGCTGGGCGAATGGACTGACGAGGAACGTATCCGCGCCGCGCTCATCGATATCCGCGGCATTTGGTGGACACCGGTAGTCCTTCTGATTCTGTACGCGCTCATTGCACCCTCCGGCATATCGATGTTTCCGCTGACGATCGCTGGCGCCGCGTTCGGGCCGTTTGCGGGGTCTGTTCTGAACACTATCGGGATCGTCATAGGCGCAGCGACGGCTTTCGCGGTAGCCCGCGCGCTCGGCAGGGACTTTGTCGTACGCGTCACAGGGGATCGGTTCCGCAGAGCGGAACGAATGCTAAACCGGCAGGGCATTTGGCCATTGATCCAGATTCGATTCATGCCAATACCGTATCCGGTCGTGAACTTCGCGGCCGCGCTGTCGGGCGTAGCGCCGAGAAGATTCATGTTTGCGTCAGTGATCGGTCTGGTGCCGGCGACGCTTATCCATTCGTATTTCATCGCCCGGCTAATCTATGCAGACGGACAGGAGCGTATCGACGTCGGACTGATCTACGCCGCCGTACTTGTCGCGATCAACCTCGTCATCGGCATCGCCTGGTTTCGGCGTGGGCGGCAACGGCGTGCCCGTTACATAGCATTGAAGGCCGCACGATCGTTGGTCACCGGCTCTGAAGCCCGGTAAAACAATCAGGATTCGAGGTGCTCAGCCTTACCAACCGCAGCCGTGCGAAACAACCAGGCTGACAGCAGCCAGAGTGCCGAGAAGAAACCGGTCAGGACCAGAACGTCCATGGGCCATGCCGGCCCTGCGGCACCTGACCCGGCAATGAGTGCGATCACCGCGACGAGAATCTGCGCGGACGCTGTGGCGAGTAACGCGAGGGCCATGCCCCCGGGCCGAAAGCGCGCGATAAGGGCACCAATCACTCCTACCGCAAGCACTCCCAGGAACATCATATTCGCGTCGTTATTCTCGTTGCCGATAATGCCGACGGCAGCGTTCACCCAGACGAGTAAGAGAGCGGCGGCAAGTGCAACTCCGATGGCAAATCGATACGCAGGAGTGGTTGATCTCCGAACCACGAATGCAAACACTACTACCACGCCCCCGAGCAGTGCAGCAGCAACCGCGAAATCCAGGATATCCCAGTTCATTAAAACCTCCTGATGATGCCCCTACGAGGCACTCGCGTGCCGCCGCCGGTCCAGGAACCCGGGCACCCGCATTGCGGGAAACACGGCAAAGTACATGTATCCGGCAGCCGGTACCCAAATGTCCGGGACGGTGAGCGCCAGCAGCATCGATATGACACCGAAGCTCGCGGCAACCGCCCAGACGTGCATTTCGACACGAGTGCGCCGAGCTTCCATGTCGTTGAGTGCGAGCAAGTCGGAACTTCGCAGGACCATGCGGTAAAGCTGGCTGATCAGCAGCGACATGGCGAGAAAACCAACGGAATAGAAAATGAATATCAGCCGCAGATCGTTGTAGCTCTCGATCTCATAGCTTGTCGCAAGATATCCGCCGCTGATCTGAGAGAACATCCCTTCGAAGATCATCCTCACCGGATACACGTAAACCATCGTCACGAATATGAGCGTCAGGCTGAAGAGAATCGTGCGCGGGCTCTCGAGGCCGTAACGTCGGCTCCACCGTCGATGTTGAACCCAGAACAGCATCAGCATTGCGAAACTCGCTGCGAACGCCGGGATTTGCTTCACGGCTGCCAGCATCTCCGGGATATTCGACGGAATGTCGTCGAATGAGATGACGACCAGCGTCAGCACAAACGCGAACGCGGCATCCACGAACGTGTCCAGACGGGTAACCTCCA
>CALZMR010000170.1 GCA_945788575.1 uncultured Woeseiaceae bacterium | reverse complement strand
CGGGGCTCGGCTATCTGGGTGTCGACATCGTCATTGACCGGGAGCGCGGGCCGCTGATCCTCGAGATGAATGCCCGGCCCGGACTCAACATCCAGATCGCGAACCGCACGGGGCTCGCCTTGCGAACCGACCGTATCGACGCGCTCTTCGATGCGAGCGCCGCCGCCGCCGAACGAGCCGCCATCGCGCGTCAGGAGTTCGCGACCCAGCGGCAGACATCGCTCCGCTTTTAGTGGAGGTAGCCGGCGGTCGACTCGAGGATAAAGTCGCTGATCGCATCCAGCGCCTCCGACCGAATCAGTCGATCGCCACGGCCGGGCGGGTCCTGCACTGCGTGCCCCGAACCGTCGTAAACGATGACCTGAATCGAGTCATTACCCAGCGCATCCAGACGAGCCGCGCTTTCTGCGGATGGCACGTTGGTATCGTCGCGGCCGAGGATGACCAATGCCGGGATGTTCATCCCGCCCCACAGGGGAATCGGATCGAAGTCGCCGACAGCATCGTAGATCTCCGGCATGCGCACGTGACGAATGTGCTGCGTTGATACGAGAGCGATTAGGTAAGACACGCCAGGCAGGAATCCCATTTGCCGAATATTGTGATCTTCCTCGTAGAGCAACTGCTCGTTCGGAGTCACGGCGCTGCCCACCATGCTGACGACAAAACCCAGATTTTCGGCATCGCGCGCGACGATCGGTGCGATCCAGCCCCCCTGGCTCATGCCGACGATGCCGACGCCGGAAACGGGCGTGATTTCCTGCGTCCTGACAAACTCGATGGCCGCCAACGTGTCTGTGGCCAGGTCTTCGAAGTTGGCCATACGCCAGTTGCCGGACGAGTTCTCCGAGCCGCGCTTGTCAGGTAACAAGACCGCGACGCCGTTGTCCTGCAGGTGCTTCGTCAGCGTCAGATACCAGCGGTTCTCCCGATTGCTCGTGCCGGAGCCGTGAATGATGACGGCCACGGGGAACGGACCCTCTCCGTCTGGGGTGAAGAGCATGCCGGCCAGGTCAAGGTTCTGCGCCTCATTGCGAAACGCAACCTCCGTGTAGCCTACCTGGTCGAGCGTTACGCCGCTGTATTGCCGCGGTTCAGGCGCAAATAGCTGCCTGGCGACTACCGGGCCGAAGATAACCAGCAGCGCGAGTACGACAAGGTAGCGTTTGCGAAACACTACAACTGGGCTGCAACCCAGGCGTCCATGCGCTGCTCGAGAAGGTCGAGCGGCAGTGCGCCACCGCCCAACAGCTCGTCGTGAAATGCGCGAATATCGAAGTCCTCACCCAGGGCTGCTTCGGCATTCCGCCGGATGGCCAGAATCCGAAGCTGACCGATCTTGTATGCCAGGGCCTGACCGGGGTTGCCGATATAGCGGTCGATCTCGTTGACGATATCGTGCTCGGTCTTCGCCGCGTTGTCGGTGAAGAAGTCGATCGCCTGCTGCCGCGTCCATCCCTTGTAATGGATGCCGGTGTCGACCACCAGCCGCACGGCGCGCCACATCTCGTACGTCAACGCTCCAAAGCGCGAGTAGGGGTCCTCGTATAGCCCGAGGTCGTAGCCCAGGCTCTCGCTATAGAGCCCCCAGCCCTCGACGAACGCCGTGAAACCCGAGAAGCGGCGGAAGTTGGGAATGTCGCCGAGTTCCTGCTGAAGCGCAATCTGCAGATGGTGGCCCGGCATCGCTTCGTGGACCGACAGCACCTCGATCTCGTACTTCGGACGCACCTCCGGCATGTAGAGGTTCACCCAGTAGATTCCCGCGCGACTGCCGTCGGCGGCAGGCGGTGTGTAGTACGCAGTTGTCGTGTCAGGCGCCGTCGCGGCCGGAATCGGCAGAACGCCGTACGGCATCCGCGGCAGCGTACCGAACAGCCTGACGAGTTCCGGGTCGATGCGCTTTGACGTCGCGAGATAGGCCTCGTACAGATCGTCGGGATTATCGTAGTAGAACTGTGGGTCGGTCCGGAGGAAGTGCAGAAAGTCCTGGAAGTCGCCCTCGAAGCCGACCTCGTCGATGATGAGTTGCATCTCGTCACGGATACGTCGAACTTCCTCGAGGCCGAGGCGATGGATCTCGTCCGGCGTCATGCGGGTGGTCGTAAACGTGCGGGCCAGGTACTCGTACCAGTCCTCGCCGTTAGGCAGTTCGGATAGACCAATGCTCTCTCGGCTCGCCGGGAGGTAGGTGTCATTGAAGTAGCGGTCGAGTCGCCGGTAGGCAGGCACAACGGTGTCTTCGATCGTCGTGATGGCCGCCTCGCGCAGCCGTGCCTGATCCGCCTCGCTGAAATTGTCCGGCAGATCCTCGAAGAAATCGTAGAAGGGGCTCTCGGTGCCGATCTCGACCAGCTGAGTGGCGATCTGGTGAGGTATGCGCTCCATGAGCACTGCCGGCGGCATGATTCCTTCGCGCCTGCCGCGCTCGGCGAGGTCGATAGTCTGCTCGATGACCGTGTCGATCTGCGCCATGCGCGCGAGCCAGTCGTCGTAGTCCTCGACAGTGGACTGCGGGATCGTGCGCGTGTCCTCGTTCAGCGTCTGCACGCCACCACGGTGAGAGAACGGCAGCAGGAACCGGCGAAACCGGTGTACGTCGACGTCGTCCTGCAGATCGCGCCGGAACAGCTCGTAGTTGAGCTGATCCGTCTCCGAGAGCTGGTCGCGGTCGATGGCGTATACACGACGGAGGAATTCCTGCGCGCGCACATGCCGAGCCTCGATGGCCTCATCGCTTCGATCCGTCCAGCGGTCGTTGTAGCGCCGATCGCCGAGATAGGAAGCGAAGGTCGGGAAGTCGGCGAGACGTGCTTCCCAGGCCTCGTCCAGCAGTGTTCTGAAGTCGCTCGTTGCATCGGCCAATGCTGCAGTCGGCAGCAGAAGGGCCACGAAGAGCGTGATCGACCTGATTCGGCGCATCTTAAGTCTCCGGTAGCGGGTGGCGGCATTTTGGCGAGGACGCCGGTCGGTGGCAACCCGGGGGCCGTTTGGCTATGATCTGCGCACTAATCAACAGGGTGCACGGAAGAGACCCCGCTAAAGACGGGGCGCCGAAGGCGCAACTAGCTCGGAAACGCTCAGGCAAACGGACCGTGTACGCTGATTAGCTCTGGAGAGCGGCCGGATTCGGCCCACCGAAGGGGAATGTGGCGCGAAGCGCCATTCATCTCTCAGGTACAAGAGGACAGAGGGGCGGCGGACTATTGTGTCCGCCGCCTCGTTTATTCTTCGGAGCCGACATGGGACTGAAAACACCTCTTCACGACAAGCACCTCGAGGCTGGCGCCAGGATCGTCGATTTCGGCGGCTGGGATATGCCAGTCAATTACGGCTCGCAAAAGGAAGAGCACCACGCGGTTCGGCTCAAGGCCGGCGTGTTCGACGTGTCGCACATGACGATCGTCGATATCGCAGGCGATCGAGCCCGGGATTTCCTGCAACACCTGCTTGCCAACGACGTCGGGCGCGTCAATACGCCGGGCAAAGCCATCTACACCTGCATGCTGAACGACGACGGCGGCGTCATCGACGATCTCATCGTCTATTTCTTTACCGACTCGAGTTACCGCCTGGTCGTCAATGCGGCTACGCGCGAAAAGGATCTCGCGTGGATTCGTAAGCAGGCGGAAGTATTCGACGTTCGTGTCGGCGAGCGCGCCGAACTTGCGATGCTCGCCGTACAGGGGCCCGAGGCGCGTGCACTGGCGGCACCTGTTATCGATGAGGGATGGCGTGAGCAGGCGCTGGCGCTAAAACCTTTCACTGCGATGCACGCAGGCGATCTGTTCGTGGCGAGGACCGGCTACACGGGCGAAGACGGCTGGGAAATCGTCATGCCGGCCGCTGACGCGCCGCGGGTCTGGGATCGGCTGCTTGCCGCCGGCGTTACTCCCTGCGGCCTTGGAGCACGCGATACGTTGCGGCTCGAGGCGGCAATGAATCTGTACGGCAGTGACATGGACGAGACGATTACGCCGCTCGAGGCCGGTCTGGGCTGGACCGTCGCCTGGGAGCCCGCGGACCGCGACTTCATCGGCCGCGCCGCATTGGAACGGCAGCGAGTGGAGCCGACTCAACGCTTTGTCGGCCTGCTGCTGGAGGACAAAGGCGTGTTGCGTGCTCATCAGCGCGTCGTCGTCGAAGGGCTGGGGGACGGCGAAATCACCTCTGGTGGGTTCTCGCCGACGATCGAGCGATCAATCGCGCTTGCGCGGGTGCCGGCAGGCGACTACGACCGAGCCAGCGTGGATATACGGGGCAAACTGCTCGACGTGCGCATCGTCGGGACGCCGTTCGTCAGGAACGGGGAAATACGGATCGACGTTTGAGTCGATCGGTGCTACGCATACCGGATGATCGAACAGGAGAACAAGCAATGAGTGAGCTGCCCGGAGACCTTCAGTACACGAAAGAGCACGAATGGCTGCGCCGCGAAGACGACGGCAGCGTGACGATCGGTATTACCGACCACGCGCAGTCGGCGCTGGGCGATCTGGTGTACGTCGAGCTGCCCGAGGTCGGCCAGGACGTCGAACTCGATGGAGAGATGGCCGTCGTCGAATCGGTCAAAGCGGCCTCGGACGTTTACGCGCCGGTCGCGGGCACGATCGTAGCCGTCAATGAGGGGCTTGCCGACGACCCGGAGATCATAAACTCCGATCCTTACGGGGAGGGCTGGATCGTCCGGATGAAGACCAGCGCCGACGGCGAAGGACTCATGTCGCCCGAAGAATACCAGGCCCTGCTCGACGAACTCGACGCCTGATCCGAACCACTGCCACGAGAGAACCATGCCTTTCATACCGCATACGAACAAGGACACCGAGGAAATGCTGGCCGCGATTGGCGCGCCCGACATCGAAGCGCTGTTCGACGAGATCCCACCGGAGTTGCACATCGAGTCGCTGGTCGGCGTACCCGAGGCGATGACCGAGATGGAGATCACACGCCTCATGCGCTCGCGGGCCGCACAGGACGGCGCGCCGCTTTGTTTCATCGGCGGCGGCGCCTACGAGCACCATATCCCGAGTGTCGTATGGGACATAGCGACGCGTGGCGAATTCTATAGTGCGTACACGCCATATCAGGCCGAGGCGAGCCAGGGGACGCTGCAGACGATCTACGAGTATCAATCGATGGTCACCGAGCTCACCGGGCTCGACGTCAGCAACGCGTCTCTCTACGACGGAGCCTCCGGGCTGGCCGAATCGGCGCTAATGGCCGTGCGCGCGAATCGCAAGGCGAAATCGCGGCGAGTACTGCTGGCGCCGGGCGTCAACCCGACCTACGCAAAGGTGGCAACTGCCATCGCGGGCACGCAGGGACTGACCTTCGAATACATGCCCGTCGATGACGCGACCGGCAATGTCGCATTTGATCAATTGAGTGACGAGGACGATCCGGTCGCTGTCGTTATTCAGCAGCCGACGTTCGTCGGCACTTTTGAGGATGCGGACCGATTGACGGACTGGGCGCACGCCCGCGGTGCGTTCACCATTGCGGCCGTCAATCCGACCTCGCTTGCGCTTCTCAAGCCGCCCGGGCACTGGGGCGAGGCCGGCGCCGACATTGCCTGCGGCGAGGGTCAGCCACTCGGCGTGCCGCTGTCGTCGGGCGGGCCGTACTTCGGTTTCATGACCTGCAAAGAGAAGCATGTCCGGCAGATGCCCGGCCGTATCGTCGGCCGAACGACCGACCTGGAAGGCAAGCCGGGCTATACGCTTACGCTGCAGGCACGCGAGCAGCACATCCGCCGCTCCAAAGCGACATCGAATATCTGCACGAATCAGGGGCTCATGGTGACGGCCGCGACGATCTACATGTCGTTGCTCGGCTATGAGGGCCTCGTGCGCGTCGCCGAACAGTCGCATCGCGGTACCGCCCGGCTCGTGGAGGGGCTTTGCGGCATCGACGGTGTCGACATGCTGTTCGACGGACCGTTCTTCCACGAAGTCGCGCTGAAGCTGGACAGGCCCGTCGCACCGGTGCTCGAGGCGCTCGCGGCCCAGAACATTCTCGGCGGCCTGGACCTCGGCCACTATCGGCCCGAGTACGCGAATGCGCTGCTCGTCTGTGCAACGGAGACCAAGACGGATGAGGACATCGATGCCTACGTCGAGGCCATGAAGACCCTGTTCGCGACGCGGTCGCTGAGAAGCGCATGAGCGGCACAATCATTGCGAAGATTACGTATGACCGGGGCGACTATCGCACTCACGGCGAACTGCCGGCAATTGGCAGCCACGCACCCGATCTCATGCTCGTCAACACGAAACTGCAGAACGTCTCGCTCGCGAACTGGATGGGCATGCGCAAGATCATGAACATCTTCGTCAGCATCGACACGTCGGTTTGCGCTGAGTCGGTCATCAAGTTCGAGCGCTATTCGGGCGATCGCGAAGACCTCGCATTGCTCATGGTCTCTTACGACCTG
>CALZMR010000169.1 GCA_945788575.1 uncultured Woeseiaceae bacterium | reverse complement strand
ACGCGCGAGCTTCGCCTCGCCGACACCATTGATGCTTAGCAGGTCCGCTTCGTTCTGTGGCCGATGCTCGGCCATCTGTTGCAGGGTGGCGTCGTGGAAGATGACGTAGGGCGGCAGGTCGAGCTCGTCGGCGATCTCCTTGCGGCGCTGGCGCAGGGACTCGAACAAGGACTGATCGGCCGGGGCCAGGACCGTGGCCGTGTCGCGACGCCTCTTCTTCGCCGTCTTGAGCTTTCGGTCTTCGCGCAGCTTGAGTTCAATCTCGCCTTTCAACAGCGGCCGGCTCTGCTCGGTGAGCACCAGTGCACCGTATCGGTTCTGATCCGAGCGGAGATAGCCCTGCACGACAAGCTGGCGTATCACCGACCGCCAGGCCGGACCGGCGAGTTCAGTACCGATGCCGTGAACGGAGAGATGGTCGTGGCCATGCTGGCGGACCTTGTCCGTGTCCTTGCCCAGCAATACGTCGACCACATGGGCCGCACCGAAGCGCTGCCCGGTGCGGTAGACCGCGGACATGAGCTTGCGCGCCGCCTCGGTGCCGTCCCAGGTGGCGGGCGGGTTGAGGCAGTTATCGCAGTTGCCGCAGGTCGCCTCGTGTTCGTCGCCGAAATAGGCGAGCAGCGGACGGCGGCGACACTCGGTGACTTCGCACCAACCGAGCAGAGCGTCGAGCTTCTGGCGGTCGTGGCGCTTGCGCTCTTCGTCGGCCTCGGAGTCGTCCACCATCTGGCCCAGGCGGACGACGTCCTGCAGGCCGTAGATCATCCAGGCCTCGGCCGGCTCGTTGTCGCGGCCGGCGCGGCCCGTCTCCTGGTAGTAGGCCTCGATGTTCTTCGGCAGGTCGAGATGGGCTACGAAGCGCACGTCGGGCCGGTCGATGCCCATGCCGAATGCGATGGTCGCGACGATGATCACCGCATCCTCTGTCAGGAAGCGGTGCTGATGTTCGGCGCGCATCTCCGAGCTTAAGCCCGCGTGATACGGCAGCGCGTTGTAGCCGTCGCGCTGCAACGACTCTGCGATGCTCTCCACCTTCTTGCGCGACAGGCAGTAGACGATGCCGGTCTCATCCGCGTGGCCGCGCAGGAATTCGGCGAGCTGCCGGCGCGCATCCGTCTTCGGTTGCACCAGGTAGCGGATGTTCGGCCGGTCGAAGCCGCTGACGAAGACCGACGGGTCGTTCAACGCCAAACGCTCGACGATCTCCTCGCGCACGATCGGCGTGGCCGTGGCCGTCAGTGCCAGGCGCGGCACACCGGGGAACAGCTCACGCAGCTCGTTGAGCGCCAGGTAATCCTGTCGGAAGTCGTGGCCCCATTGCGAGACGCAGTGCGCCTCGTCGATGGCGATCACAGCGAGCGGGACGTCAGCGAGCAGCGACCGGGTACGGGCCTGCACGAGCCGCTCGGGCGCGACGTAGAGGAGCTGGATCTCGCCGGCCTTCAGCCGCCGGATCACGTCGGCCTGTTCCTCGTGGCTCAGGCTCGAGTTCAGGAACGCAGCGTCTATGCCTAACTCGTGCAGGGCGCGCACCTGATCCTGCATCAGCGCGATCAGCGGCGAGACTACCAGCCCGGCGCCTTCCCGGATCAGCGCCGGGATCTGGTAGCACAGCGACTTGCCGCCTCCAGTGGGCATCAGCACGAGAGCGTCGCCGCCGGCCAGGACGGTGTCGATGATCGCCGCCTGTTCGCCGCGGAACTGCTCGTAACCGAAGACGTTGTGCAGGGTTTGGAGTGCGGGGTCGGTCATTAGGTTCGAGATGGCTGGAGAAGCAGTGCATGATCGCACAAGGGCGGCGAGTGCTGAATGGGGCGAAACCTGCGAAGTCGTCCTGATCTGCCTGGGTGCGCCGCAGGCAACAGGCGTCCCCACAGCCTCACAGGAATGGTTCTACAATAGAAGACAGTCGCTGACGGATTGGAGTGCCGCGAATGAAGACGACCTCCGTACCCAGATTGCCCATGCTGGGCATCGCTTTGGTGCAGGGCCTCTGTCTCCTCGTTCTCTATCGCAGCGTGGAGTTCGAGTTCTGGCCCAGCGAGTCGCCCGTCTGGGCATTCCCGCTCTGGACCCTGGCTATCGTCGTACCGCTGTTCCTCCTGCTTTCGATCGATCGCGACAACTACGTCTCCGTGGCGAAGCACGTAGCCGCGTTCGGCGGCCTGCTCGCGCTGCTGGCATTCTACACCGGCTGGCAGGCCGAGCCGTTCGACGAGGTCGAGATTGGCAGCCTGACCGGTGCTTTCATCATCACGATCGGTCTCGCCAGTTTCAAAGCGCTGATGTACCTGCAGCAACGCGCCAATGGCGTGCCGCTGACCTATGACGTCCTGTTTACGAACTCGTGGCGAAACTTCCTGGTCGGCGTGCTGTCCGCGATCTTCACGCTGATCTTCTGGCTGATCCTGACGCTGTGGGCGCAGCTCTTCAGGATCATCGAGATCAACTTTTTCTACGATCTGTTCACCGAAGACTGGTTCATTATCCCGGTGCTCGCCGTCGCATTCGGTCTGGGCATCAGCCTGTTCCGCGAGCTGATCCGCGTCATCGACAACATCACGAAGCTGTTGCACTGGTTGATCAAGCTGCTGTTGCCGCTCTTGCTGGCCGTGGCCGTCATCTTCCTCGGTGCACTGCCCTTCACCGGCCTCGGCCTGCTCTGGGGCACGGGCAGCGGCACGGCGCTGTTGCTCTGGCTATTGGCACTCGTCCTTTTCTTCACCAACGCCGTGTACCAGGACGGCCGGGAAGCGAATCCGTATCCGCTCCTGCTGCATCGTGCGATCTACGCCGGTCTTTGTGTCATGCCCATCGTCGCGGCGCTGGCTCTCTACGGATTGATGTTGCGTTTGCTGCAATACGGCTGGACGATCGAGCGCTGCTGGGCCTTCGTCGTCTGGCTGATCTTCGCCCTGTTCGCCATCGGCTACGTCATCGGAATCGCACGCCGGCGGGACGAATGGACCAGCGAACTTGCACGCGTCAACACGGCGATGGGCCTCGTGGTTCTAGCCCTCCTGGTACTGGCGAACAGCCCACTACTCGACTTCCGCAAGATCTCCTTGTCGAGTCAGCTCGAGCGCGTCGAGTCCGGCGAGATCGAACTGGCCGAATTTGATTTCTGGTATGCGAAGAGACACCTCGCACGGCCCGGATATCTGGCCATGGAAGAAATGAAGGATGAGATCGGCGACAGCGACCCTGAACTCCTTGCTCTGATCAATGAGCCGAGGTGGCGGAGAGCAGGCCCTCCGGTCGATGTCGATGCGTTCTGGGCGCGGGTCACGTACCGCCCTGAGCCGTTCGACGTGCCTCTGGTACTGCGGTCGCGCATCGAGAGTTCTGCTTATCTGGCACCCGACGTCGACCCCATCCTGATCCGGGCGGATCTCGATGAAGATGGCGACTACGAATACATCCTGCTGATGGTGGGCGAATACAGCATCCAGCTTTCGCAGATTTATTATCAGAGCGAGAGCGGTTGGCAGGCCGGGTATCTCAACTACCAGTATGTTTCAGGCGAGGAGCATTCCCGCGAACGTCTTCTCGAAGGAGAGATCAGCCTGACCGAGCCGCGATACCGGAACCTGAACGTCGGCGGTGTCGAATTGCGCCCGATAGTGGCTGACTGAACAGGGTGAGTGCGTAGCCGCTGGCCCCGACCCTGAGGTCAGTCTCGAGCGTGCGGGAACTCCTCCGCGAGCAGCTCGAGATATCGCATGCGCTCCGAGCATGCTTTGCGCGTAGCGTTGAAATCGATCTCGTCGTCGTCGAAGCGCCGTTGCCGCTCGAAGTATTCGGCCGGGTCCGAATCGTCCGGGTGGGCATTGATGCAATAGCCGTCGCCGTCGTAGACCTCGTACAGCGGGAACAGTCCGCTGGCCACGGCCATACGCACTAGTTCGACGGAATCCGCGGGTTCGGACTTCCAGCCGGTGGGGCACGGTGAGTGCATCAACAGGAAACGCATGCCCTTCATAGACAAGGCCGTCGAGATCTTCCGCGCGAAGTCCTCGGGATGCGCAATGGACAGGGTCGCCGCATACGGGATCCGGTGTGCCGCCATGATCGACATCATGTCTTTCTTGCCTTCGGTTTTGCCGAAGGGTGTTGTTGTCGTTCTGGCGCCAGCCGGCGTCGCCGACGAGCGTTGTCCGCCGGTGTTGCCGTAGATCTCGTTGTCGTAGCAGATGTAGATGATGTTCTCGTTGCGCTCGGCAGCGGCCGACAGCGTCGCGAGACCGATGTCGTAAGTGCCGCCGTCGCCGGCCCAGCAGATCACCTGCCCCGACTCACCGTTGAGATCGCGGATGCTCGCCACGCCGGATGCGAGCGCCGACGAGGATGCGAACGTCGTCGCGATCGTGGGCACGCCATAGCTGGTCGTCGGGAACGCGCCCGCGGTGACGATGCCACAACACGCAGGAATCACCAGCGTACACGTATCCCCGGCGTCGGCGAGCGCCCGGCCGAGCATCGTAAGGCCGACGCTCATCCCGCAGCCGCCGCAGTTGGTGTTACCGGGCCTCAGCAGGCATTCATCCTTGCAGGGAATCGAAGGAACGGTGGCAGCCATCGTCAGTTCTCCTCGCCAGCGTCGATCCCTATCCACACCGGCTCTCCCGCCTCGGAACGCATGCTGAGGTCGGCGAGGATCTCATCGATCACCGTCGGCGTAACATCGCCGCCGCACAGGCCGGTTAGGTAGTTCTGGATCAAGAGGTCATCGCGACGGCCCTGGAACGCAGCACGCGTGTCCTGGCAAAAGATCCCGCCTTCGCCGGCCGCGTAGTTGCGGTCGAGCACCGCCACTCGGGTTGCCGTCTCGCAGGCCGCGAGCAGCTCGACTGCGGGGAACGGCCGATACATCTTCAGTTTGACGAGCCCGATCTTCTCGCCGGCGTCGCGCCGCTGCCGTACGACCTCGCGTGCCGTGGTCGCCATCGTGCCGCTCGCGACCAGAATCACGTCGGCGTCTTCGGTCGCGAACGTCTGCACGGCGCCGCCCGGATCGCGGCCGAAGGTCTCTTCGAAGGCCGTACGACACTCGCGATACACGTCGGGCACGCGCTTCATCGCTTCGTCGATCTCGAGGCGCATCGAAAGTCCTTCGTGTGGCCATGCGAGGCCGCCGAGCGTGCGCGCCTCGCCGGAATGGATGCGGTGCGGCAGGTCGAGATCGGGCAGGAAACGATCGACGTCGGCCTGCTCCGGGAGCGCCGTTTCGGTCTGCGTATGCGACACGATGAACGCGTCCATGCAGACCAGTATCGGCAGGAGAATGCGCCGGTCTTCCGCGAGCCGGAACGCGAGCAGCGTCGTGTCCAGTACCTCCTGATTGTCTTCGCAATAGAATTGCAGCCAGGCGAAGTCACGGAGCATCAGCGTATCGCCCTGATCCGCCCAGATGTTCCATGGCGGTCCGAGGGTTCGGTTGACCGCGACCATGACGATCGGCAATCGGTAGTAACCCGCAACCATGACGTTCTCCGCCATGTAGGCGAGACCATTGGCCGAGCTCGCCGTGAACGAGCGCGCGCCGCTGATCGACGCGCCCATGGAAACTGCCATCGCGCTGTGTTCGCTCTCGACGGGAACGACACGCCCTTTGCTGAACGGGTACTTTGCGACGTACTCGACAATCTCGGTCTGCGGCGTGATGGGGTAGATGCCGCAGGCAACACCGCGGGCGGACCGATTGGCTTCGCCCGCAGCGCTCAAAGCATAGCCAGCTGCGTGGTTACCGGTGATGACTTCGACGGACATTGTCGTACTCCTCTCCGACTACAGGTGACTCATGAAGATCACGTTACGCGGGCATTCCGCTACGCACACGCCGCAACCCTTGCAGTAGGCGTAATCGAATTCCAGCCGATGCCCGACGCGCTTCAACACCCCTTCCGGGCAATAGGTGCAGCAAAGGTCGCACTCGTTGCAGACGCCGCAAGACAGGCAACGCGCCGCCTCGCTGGCGTCCTCGAGGCCTGTGTGCACCTCGTCGAACGTCGAGCGCCGGCTTTCGGGGTCGAGGGACTCACCCTCGGCACCGGCCTGTCGCTCGAACAGGTGCAGCTTCATGGAATCGGCGTGGATGACGTCGTCACACCAGACGTCGACATCGCGCAGGGCCTCGGCATGCTCGGTGATGCGAACGTGCTCGCCGCTCAGTACGCCATGGATGTGCACGGCGGAACGACGCCCGCTGCCGATCGCAGCCGCAACCGTCCCTCCGCGCGTGGCGAGATCCCCGATCGCGAACACGGGCGTCTCCAGGAGTCCCAGGAGCTGCGTCCCTTCGCGGACCTCCGTGCCCTCCGGGAACACCGAGACGTCCGGCGACTGACCGAGCGCCAGAATGACCCGATGGCAGGCGAGCTCGAAATCGGAACCCTCGATCTCCATTGGCGCACGACGCCCCGACTCGTCCGGTTCACCGAGTTCCATACGCCGGCAGGCCAACCGG
>CALZMR010000168.1 GCA_945788575.1 uncultured Woeseiaceae bacterium | reverse complement strand
TTCCCTGAGCTTTCTGTCCATGCGGAGCCCTGAGCCTGCAAACCGCTGGGGACGTCACACGCAGTCCCGCCAGCGTCATGGATAGAATAAAGAGCACGGCCGGCGACGTCTGTGATGCAGCGCAGATTCTGGGAAATATTCTGGGAAATTTTTCCCTTTTTCAGACCCCCGGGTAATGAAAAACAGCTACTTAGCGTGATTTCCGAGTCTCATTCACCATAATCGCCGCTTATGTCAAATATGCAGACCGAGGGAATGCCTTGTCGGCCGGACGGCCGGCATTGGGCTTCAGTCGTTCGCAGGCAGTGAGCGTATGGCTTCGCCGTTCTCGTCGGTATCGAGCGTCCCGTTCTCCAGGGCATCACGACCGCCCTCGCCAACCTGAATCGGGATCGCCGTTACAGTCGATATGCTTCCGTCACTGGTGTCGACGCTTGCTGAGACGTTGAGATAAAGGCGCCCTTCCCTGAGCGGGACGATCGTGACCTGGTGGGTCATCGCGTCATCGGCCGCCGAGGGCGACACCGTCATGAACGGAGGCTGGGACTCTGCGAGTTGCATAGCAGTCGCATCGTTGATTCGGTAGCCGACATTGATCGGCTGCGTCCCAAGAGCGGAAATCAGTTGCAGTTCGATCGCAATAGGCTGACCGACCACCGGTTGGCCGATGATGCGGTAGGCCACCGTCACCGGTCCGGTCGGCTTGCCGGCCACGCCGCCATCGCCACCAGGCGTAAACGCGACCTGAGGCGCGTCGTTGGAGAGCGTCACCGCCTCGTCCGCGTCAGCAGATTGTTCAGCGCCGCCGCACGCGGCCAATGCGCTCGTCGAAAGAAGAATTGCAGCCAGTTTTTTGAAGTGCATTGTGATCACCTGATCGCTCTGTACGGCGTAATTGGGTCGTTACTACGGCGTTGCCGTAAAGGAAACGTCGAAGCATATCTGATCCGGATAGGTGGAAGGTGTCCCGTTCGTGGGATCGCCGTCCTCGAACCGGAATTCCTGCAGGTCCGCGACGTAGGTCACTCCCGCGATAAGCGTCGGCGTCGTAAACGTTTCGATGTTCTCCACGCCGCTAATGCCGCGAGTAATGAACTGACCGTTGCGCCAGATGTACATGTCCGGGTCGCTTTGGTCGCGGTCGTCCGGATCCGCAGTCGGCGGTGTGGCCGTCGTCGTACTGATCAACACGTCGTAGGAATCCGTGGCCGGAATCGTCAACCGAAGCAGCCGGTACTGCGCCAGTTTGTTACCCGTGCGTCCCGAGTCGAAATCGCTGTTGACGCATATATTCGTCACGCTGCCGTCGGCGACGATGTCGGTGTAAACCGGTAGCACGTCTCGGCCGCCCAGCGCATCGTTGGTCTCCGTACCTCCCCAGACATCGATTGCCGTGGGCGCGATATTCTCCCGCGTCAACTGCGAATCCAGGAATGCCTGCTGCGAGGCATTGAGCATGGGACGCAGCTCGGCCGCAAACGAGAACACCGACGTGTATGCCGGCGTCGATGCCTGAGGTCCGACCATCGTGTCGTAGATCGGTCCGAAGCCGATGGAATCGGTGTCAGTGCCGTCGTTATTGGTATCGAACAGGTCGTAGATGAAGGTCACGACCGAGATCTCATTGAACCAGCCCTGCACACCGAAGCCGGAGGTTTCCGCATTGATGCCGAACCCGCTGAGGGTGCCGGGAACTCCCGTATCGCAGTAGAGCGGCTCGTCGAGCGCCATCGCCGATAGCGCGGTCGCCCAACCTTCGCCGAAGGCCAGCCTGGCATCGATCGACTGACCGAGTGCGTGCGGGCCGCCGATCGAATCGGAGCGCGAGAAATTGTCTTCGAAGTAGTGGCCCCATTCGTGGACGATGACGTGATCGTCGAATTCCTCGGTATCGACGTTCGCATCGCCCAGCAGGAACAGCGAGTCCAGATCGCTGCGGTAGAACGACGCGGAGAGTTCACCAGCGGTGATGTCGCTGGGACTTACAAGCGTGTTGTTGACGCTCCAGAAGGCATCGAGCGGCGCGAACTGCGCATTCGGATCCGCACTGACGATAAACTGAACGCCGGAGTAGATCGCGTCCAGAATGGCGAACGGCGCCGCGGATCGAGGACCGGTATAGCTCGCGCCACCCCAGCCCGTTCCGGCAACTTCGTCGCGGGTCAGGTTCTGGGCCGTCGAGCTGAAGGCGGCGCCGTCCAATACGTATAGCGGGCGGGCGCCCAATGCAGGCAGACCCGGGTCGCCATCGTTCGCGCCTGCAATGAAGTTGTCACGAACCTCGACATCCCAACTCGGCGTGCCGCTGCGCTTCAGCTCGGCACGGATGCGAAGCCGGACCATCGTGTTGGAGTCAACATTGGCGAACGAGTAACCGCCGACGTCGTCCAGCGTGGCGGTTTGCAGGACTCCTCCGGTTGCGTCATCGATGAGCTGAATCGTTGCGCCGCGGATTGGCCGATTGAATGTGCCGATGAAATTCAGGCCGTTACAGCCGGGATTCGGCGGGACCATCTCATAGAACGCGGTTCCGGAAACCGTGACTGCGACGAGTCCCTCCTCTACCGAAATCGTCACCAGATCGGTGTCGTTGAACGTGCCGTCACTGACGGTCAGCTCGAAATCGAGCGTGATCGTCGATCCCGGGGCCACGTCCGGTGAATTGAAACTCGCGACGGCGGTGTTTGCATCGCTCAGCGCGACAGTCGGACCGCCCGTCTGTACCCAGCTGAAGCTCAGCGTCCCGATGGTGTTCGGGTCGGCCGATGCACTGCCGTCGAGCTGGACAACCTGATTCTCGATGACGTTTCGATCCGCGCCGGCCGCGGCGACAGGGGCTTCGTTCTCTTCGATTCGAACGTTGACCGTGTCCGAGCGATTCTCCGTACCGTCGTTGACCCGCAGCGAGAACGTCAGCGTCTCCGGCGCGCCGGCCACAACGTCGGGTGACGTGAAGCTGGCCGAAGCCGAAGTCGAGTTTGAAATAGTGACTGCCGTCCCCGAGGTCTGGGTCCACTCATAAGTCAGCGCGTCGTTGTCCGCGTCACTGCTGCCAGTACCGTCGAGGTTTACGGCCGTTACTTCGAATACGGTTTGATCTACGCCAGCGTTCGCCTGCGGCGGGGTGTTTGTCGGCGGTGGCGGACTGCTCGGACCGTCGCCGCCTCCGCTGCTGCAGGCCGCGAGTATCAGCAAGGACAGGGAAGTCAGAACAGAGCGAAGAACGCTCGTAAGGGGTCGTCTCAGGTCCGTCATCGGGCTACAGCGCTCCATATTAGGAATCGGCCCTCTAAGACCGACCCCGTGAGTTGACTCGATTTTACCGGGCCAACCTGAATCTGGACAGAATCAAACCGTCCGCATTTTGCGACAGTTGCTCGATCAATCCGGCGTATTGTGCGATCCAGGTCCGCATTCCGCTAAGCAGTATTGATAAACTTTGGCCCGTAATCCCGCTATCGGTTCACAAAATTGGATGATTGCACAAGTCGAAGGGCAATAAACGCATGGGAAACAAAAAGATACTTGTGACTGGCGGGGCCGGTTATATCGGCAGTCACGTCGTCCGGCAGCTCGGAGAAGCCGGTGAAGACGTGCTTAGCCTCGACAACCTGTCGACCGGCTTCGAAGCGGCCGTAACCTGCGGCGAACTCGTCGTCGGCGACACCGGTGACGCCGCCCTCCTCGATAAACTGTTCGCCGAACATGAATTCGACACGGTTATGCACTTCGCGGCACACACGATCGTTCCCGAGTCCGTCGCCGATCCGCTCAAATACTATCGGAACAATACGGCATCGAGCCGCACGCTGCTCGAGGCATCGCAGAAGCACGGCGTCGAGAACTTCGTGTTCTCCTCCACGGCGGCGGTCTACGGTTTTCCGGACGGCGGCCGGGCATCGGAAGAGACACCCACGCAGCCGATCAATCCTTACGGCACGTCGAAGCTAATGACGGAATGGATGCTTCGGGATCTCGCACTCGCCGGTGGCCCCCGGTACGTCGCGCTGCGGTATTTCAACGTCGCCGGCTGCGACCCTGGCGGCGCGATCGGACAATCGACCCCGGACGCGACGCTGCTCGTCAAAGTCGCCTGCGAGGCTGCCGTCGGCAAACGGCCGCAGGTCGCCATCTACGGCACCGACTACCCGACGCCCGATGGCACGGGGCTAAGGGACTACATCCACGTAGAAGACCTCGCCAGCGCGCACCTCGAGGCCCTCCGGTACCTGCGTGCGGGCGGAGACTCGACGGTTCTCAACTGCGGATACGGTCATGGCTACAGTGTGCGTCAGGTACTCGCCGCCGTTGAGGCAGCGAATAGCGCGTCTCTCAGTATCGTCGAGGAGGAGCGTCGGGCCGGCGATCCGCCCGAGCTGGTCGCGGTCGCGGAGCGGATTCGTACGACGCTCGGCTGGGAACCGCGTTTCGACAATCTGGACACGATCGTGAGCACGAGTCTGGCCTGGGAACGGCGGATCGCCAGCGGCGATCCAACGGCCTACTGGGCTGCCTGATCGAATCGTCACTGCCCAATGCTAAACTGAGCCGATGAAGTTCCCACGCCCACGTTCGCTTAACGGCCTGATTCTCGTCGGCTTCGGGATCGTCGCGCTACCGTTGTTGCTGTCGGTGCTTTGGGCGCTCTACAACCTCGACCGGCTGGCGAGCCAGAGTGAGGAACTCGTCTTTCTCGGAATCGCGTCGGCAGAGAACAACCGACTTCTGACGGAGCACGTCGGCTCGCTCGATCGAGCTGCGCGTCAGTTCAACGTTCTGCGCACCGACGACGCTCGAGATCTCATGCTGCAGGATCTGCAGACGACCGAAGCCCGCCTCGAGGCCATGCGGCCGTTGACCGGGCGAGCAACCGCCACCAACATGCTCGACACGATCGGCAGGGACGCAATTCGCATCACGGACGCACTTCTCACGCCGGGACTCAGCGCCGACGAAGCCGACGTCACTCTCGCCCGCTTCGTGGACCTGCGGCAGGATGTATCGCGGCTGACCAGGATTCTGAGCACCTACGTCGATCTCGAACTGCGGAGCCTTCAGCAGCGCACCCGCGAGGCGCAGCGGGTGTCGGCCTGGCAGGTCGCACTGCTCGTCCCCGGCACGCTGATCCTGGTACTCATCTTTACGCTGCTTGTGGCGCGACCGATCCGGCAGATCGACGCGGCGATACATCAACTCGGCAAGAGCGGCTTTTCGAAGCCGATCAAGATTCGCGGACCGAGTGACCTGGAGCGGCTCAGCCAGCAGCTCGAGTGGCTGCGACTTCGATTGCTCGAACTCGCGCAGGAAAAGAACCGCTTCCTGAGACACATGTCGCACGAGCTCAAGACGCCGCTGGCCAATATCCGCGAAGGTACCGAGTTGCTGCTCGACGGTACGCTTGGCGAACTCGATAAGCCGCAGCTGGAGGTAACCGCTATCCTCCGGACCAACGGCCTCAAACTTCAAAGGCTGATCGAGAATCTATTGAGCTTCAGCGCGTGGCAGACCCAGAACGAAATTCTGACGTTGACCGATTTCCCGCTGCGCGCTCTCGTCATTTCGGTCGCAAAAGAACAACGGCTGGCGCTCAAATCGGCTCATATCCAGCTCAGGCTCGATGTTGCCGATATTATTGTGAACGCGGATCGCGACAAAATGCGCACGGTACTCGATAATTTGCTGTCAAACGCCGTAAAGTTCACGCCGCGTGGCGGACATGTGACGATACGCGCCGCGGCGGCCGCGAAGGGATTCACGCTGGAGTTCGCCGATACCGGCCCGGGTGTGCCGGAGGACGAGCGGCCGAGAATATTCGAGGCGTTCTTTCAGGGCAGGCGCGAACAGGGCGGTCAGGTAGGGGGAACCGGGATCGGGCTATCGGTTGTCCTTGAATGCGTGCAGGCGCACGATGGCTCGGTCGAACTGGTTGATTCCGGTGAATTTCCGGGAGCACACTTCAGAATCCACATCCCGCAGAAGCGGGTACCTCAGACGCAGAAGATTGCAGCACATGGTTGAGAACAGGTCACAATACCGGGCAAGTTCCGTCGCCGTTCGGCGCACGGCCATCTTGCTTATACTCGCCGCCGCCGCGGGCTGCGCTCAGACGAAGAGCTGGATAGACCGCGTCACTCCCGGCGGCAATGGCGGACGAAATACGGAGCCAGTAATCCTCGGCGCGCCAACCGCAGACGAATACCTGCGAGAGCTCGATCGGCTCGCCACCGGCGATCCGGCGACACAGATCGAGATATTCGCAGATGCCGAATCGCGGGCGACGCTCACGCCGGATCCGTCGACTACGCTACGATTCGCGCTCGTACTGGCGACTCCCGGACACAGCGAGTCGGATCCGGAGCGAGCGCAAAGCATACTTCGCGAAGTTCTTGCGCAGTCGGCGCTCATGACCCCTGCAGAGATTGCGCTGGCCGATATACACTTGCGCTCGGTCGAGGAGCGCATCGTTCTACT
>CALZMR010000167.1 GCA_945788575.1 uncultured Woeseiaceae bacterium | reverse complement strand
GCCAACGCGAGGATGGACATAGACATGGCGCGGCTGCTGACCTTGCAGACGGCGCACGTCATCGATACCCAGGGTGTGCGGGTGGCACGCTCGTGGATCTCGAAAATCAAGGCGGCTGTACCGAAGATCACGATCCGGATCATCGACGACGCGATGCAATTGCATGGCGCGGCAGGCATATCGCAGGACTTTCCGCTTGCCGCGATGTACACCGCGGCCCGCACGCTGCGATTCGCCGATGGTCCAGACGAAGTCCATCGCATGGTCGTTGCTCGCGACGAACTCGGCCGCTACGCCTGACCGACCCGGGTCGCAGGGCGATTCCCGAGAACGAATAGATGGCCTATCTGCTCAGCATTCTAGCGCTGCTTTCCGGACCGTTCATCTACGCCTGGGGCCGCCGGCTGCCGACCGCCAAGCAAATTCTCGATGGCTTCGTGCTCATTACCATCGCCGGCATCGTTTGCGTCTACATCATTCCGGACGCGATCGGCTCCGGCGGCTATCTGGCCATCGTCTTCCTGCTGGCCGGCCTTGCGTTTCCGGTGCTGCTCGAGCACGCGTTCCATCACTCCATACCGAAAGCACACGTGTTCATTGTCGTACTCGCGGCAGCCGGCCTGATGCTGCACGCGATCATCGACGGCATCGCGCTACTCCCGGAGGTCGGCGACGCGCTCGCATCGCAGGGACCTCAATCTGACCTCACCGGGTCGATGAGGGACAGCCAGCTTGCGGTCGGCGTGATTCTGCATCGCGTTCCAGTAGGCATGGCGATCTGGTGGTCCGTCAGGCCGAGTTTCGGCACCGGTGCCGCCGTGACGACTTTCGCAATGCTTATCATCGCGACAGGATTCGCCTGGTTCTTCGGGGCACCGATCGTCGAACTGGCGGAAACGCGGAGCCTGGCGTGGTTCCAGGCATTCGTCGCCGGTTCTCTGGTGCATGTCGTTGCGTTTGGCGTCAGCCATCGACACGAAGGCGACGAGGTTCTGGCAGGCGACAATAGTTGGGGGTTCCGAGCCGGTATTCTGCTCGGCATGTTCCTGTTATTCACCGCACCTCAAATTCATTGAGTATCCGGGGGAAATCATGATTTCAAGACTCATTGCGACCGGCGTTTCGGTAACGATCCTCGCGGGCGCGGCGCTTGCCGACTCCGACCCGTACCTGTGGCTCGAAGAAATCGAAAGCGATCGCGCGCTGAACTGGGTGCGCGGACAGAACGCCGAGACATTCGGCGAACTAACGGATAATTCGCTTTACGAGGACTTGTACGCTGAAGCGCTGTCGATCCTGAACTCGGATGCCCGTATTCCCGAAGGCCGGATCGTCGGCGACGACTTCCACAGCTTCTGGCAGGACGAACAGTACGTCCGCGGCGTGTGGCGCCGGACGTCGCTTGCCAGCCTCATCACCGGCGAGCCGGACTGGGACATCGTTCTGGACATCGGCGCGCTGGCCGACGAAGAACACGAGAATTGGGTGTATTCCGGAATCGATTGTCTGGGTGGAGACTCGGATCGCTGCCTCGTTGAACTCTCTATCGGTGGCAAAGACGAATCCATCTATCGGGAATTCTCGCTCGACACCCTCGAATTCGTCGACACCGGATTCTATGTTCCGGAAGCCAAGTCAAACGTCGCGTGGCTCGATGAGGACGCACTCCTTGTCGCGACGGACTGGGGCGACGGCAGCCTGACAATGTCCGGGTATGCGCGTGAGACGAGACTCTGGCGCCGAGGCACTGAGATCGAGGACGCGACGACTGTCTTCGTAGCAGACACTCAGGACACGCTGCTTGCGCCGGTCGTCTTTCACGCCGGGGACGACGCTCATCCGTATCTCGTCAGGCTCTACGCCGACTGGAACGAGACACAGTACATTCCCGTCGTCGACGGCGACGCGGGCGATCCTTTGGACGTGCCCCTGCGAGTATCGTTTCAGGGCGTCGTGCAAGGCCGCGCTATTCTGCATCTCGAGCAGGACTGGCAGACCGATGACGGCGACTATTCGGCCGGCGACATCGTGGCCCTGAATCTGGACAGCGGCGCGACAACGCTGGTTTTCTCCCCCAACGACAGACAGGCAGTCAACGACGTCGGTATCGGCCTTGGCGGCGTTTATGTCGAACTGCTCGACAACGTTATCGGCCGGATTCAGCGCATCGATTTCGACGACGGCGCGTGGACAGCGTCGACGATCGCCCTGCCCGACAACGGCGTCGCGTTGCTCGCGGCTACTAGCAGCAGCCGCGACGACCTGCTCGTCAGCTACGAGAGTTCGATTCAGCCCACGACGCTCTACCACGTCTCACCAGACAATGAGCTTTCGACGGTCGCCTCGCTCGAGCCGCTGTACGACGCAACGGACGTCGTAATTCGACAGGAGTTCGCGACGAGCGCGGACGGCACCGAAGTGCCGTACTTTCTGATCGGTCGGCAGGACGTACTCGAGGCGGGTGACGCGCCGGCGATCCTCTATGGCTACGGCGGCTTCCAGATCTCAATCCTGCCTGTCTACTACTCCGACCCCTCTCGGCCGCAGCACGGCGCGCTCGCGGGCCGGATGTGGCTATCGCGTGGCGGCGTGCTGGCGCTCGCCACCCTGCGCGGCGGCGGTGAGTTCGGGCCAACGTGGCATCAGGCGGCGCTGCGGGAGAACCGACAGCGGGCATACGACGATTACTTCGCGATCGCCGAACACATGATAGAGACGGGCGTTACCTCGTCGAACAGGCTCGGGGCGCTCGGTCGATCAAATGGCGGCCTGCTCCTCGGCGTCGCGCTGACACAGCGGCCGGATTTGTTCGCCGCCCTGGACATTGGCGTGCCGCTTCTCGACATGCGCCGATACTCCCAGCTACTCGCCGGGTCGAGTTGGATGGGCGAATACGGAAATCCGGACGTGGAAGAAGACTGGGAATTCATCAGTCAATACTCGCCGTACCAGAATATCGACGAGAGCGCGGACTACCCGCCGGTACTCTTTTACACGTCGACGAAAGACGACCGGGTGCACCCCGGCCACGCGCGCAAGATGGCAGCTCAGCTGGAAGAGTACGGCTTTGATTTCTTCTATTACGAGAACATCGAAGGCGGGCACGGCGGCACGGCCAATCAGGACCAGCTCGCCATGCGTACCGCGCTCGAGTATGCGTACTTCATCCGCATGCTGATGCCGGCAGTCTGGGACCGCCAAGCAAGCGATCAGGAATAAACCCTGGTCGCCCGGAAAGCGCGCGAAGCACGCGATAATGTCGTCGATCTTCGTGATCAGCTGACTGGAACATCGCTTGTTCGCATACTGGCGGAGTTGTCGGTCGTCAGTGTCCCGGATATCCAGTTCGTCACCGGATCAACTATGGCGGCCGTCGACGAATCATGCGGCCAGTTGTCTTGCTGAGTTGGTCAAGTAAAGGGCGGCCGAAACGTTAAAGATCGAAACCAAACCGCCGACAAACTTGGTATGGATGCATCGAAGCGCAATCATATCGGCGACACGGTACGCATCAAGCGGCCGCCACCCAAGGTGTTTACGGACGAACTCGGCCGTAACGTCTGGATGAGCAGCGTAGAGCCTTGCGGTCTCGAACTCGAGATTGACCCTATCAGGGATGGCGACCCTTACAACAGCGGCTCGGCTCTGTCCCCCGCCTACTAGCGGCATGGCCGGACGGCACGCCGCCCTGCCGAGCACCAGGAATGGAACACATTCACGCCGCCTCCGGAGCCCTGCCATTTCACGAGTGGGCGCCGTGGATCGCCTACGGTCTGGTGGTACTTCTGCTCGCCTACGCTGGCGCCCGATTCCTGCTACCGGCATCCGGATCGCGACTCGCGAAGTTCGTCGGCAGCGGCACGCTTCGCGGTAGCCTTGTAGTTGGCCTGTCGTTGGTCGCGACAATTCCTCTGCTCGCACTCGGTGTCGTACTTGCCGAGCGTAATGCCCATACTCGCATCGACCGAATTGCGGCGCGCGCGGAAGAAGCCGCTGCCATTGCCGCTTTTTCGGTCGACCAGTTCATCGACAAGCATGTCGCAGGTATCACGAGTGCGGCGTCGGCAATCAGTACGTCCGGAACGACCGACCCATCGAGAATGCCGGAATGGCTCAGGCTGTATCACCGAGTCTATGACGACTTCCTGACGACGCTATACGCGGACCGGGCCGGTGACATCCAGGCAGCGACTTCCAACATGAGCGGCTTCCTGACGACCGTACCCGACCTCACCGGCTACAACATTCAGGACCGCGAATATTTCCGACGAGCGACCGCGGACGGCACGACTTTCGTATCCAGTGTTTTCGAGGGACGTGGCCTGGGCAACGACCCCATCGTCGCGATCAGCGCTCCGATTCGCGACGAGACAGGGCAGGCAACGGGCATCATCGAGGGTTCCCTGAATCTCGGCGCCTTCGCCAACCTCGACTCCGACCGCATCGGACTCGAAGGCGCTGAGTTCATTCTCGCTGACCAGCAAGACCGGGTCATTTACGCGAGTCAGTCGACCGGCTTCGGCACACTGGTCAGCATCGCATCGGAATCACTCGTGCGCTACGCAGCCGAGGGTGACGCGGGTCTGGCGTACACATGGGAGGTCGCCGAGGACGAAGGAAGACTCAGATACCTGGGGGCCGCAGCGCGCTCTCAGCACGGCTGGACGGTGTATTTGCGGGTGCCACTCAATGCAGTCTACGCACAGATGTCGCGAGACTACGTCTCTGCGCTACTGTTCGCACTCATCGCATGGGCCGGCGCGAGCTTGATCGGTGTCGCGATCGTGCGCAAGACCTCTCAGTCGCTGGACGACATGAACACAGCTATCGATCGCTTCAGCCTCGATCCGAAGGTCGAGGATATAGAAACCCCTGCGAACACTTTCGACGAGTTTCGGCCGATCTTCGAGCACATGCGGCAACGCGCAAAGCAGCTCCGAAAGTCGTATGAGCGGCTCAACCACTCGATCGCGGCAGGCCAGAAGCTTCAGGCCGAACTCAATCAGGCTATCGTCTCGAAGGAGGCCGAGGTCGCCGATCGGACCAAGGATCTGGAGGAGGCAAATCGCCGATTGCACACTCTGAGCCGAGTGGATTCGCTCACAGGGCTGGCCAATCGACGCGCACTCCGCGCCTTCGTCACTCAGCTGTGGCGCCTGGTCGAGCGAGATCGCATCGATGCCGCGATTATCATGATCGATATCGATCACTTCAAACTCTACAACGACAATCTCGGACATCAGGCCGGCGACGAATGCCTGCGGCAGGTTGCGGACGCGCTGGCGGCTTCGGCGAGCCGGCCGCTCGACCTCGTCGCACGCTACGGTGGTGAGGAATTCATGGTGGCGCTCGGCAATACGAGTCTCGATCAGGCCTTGATCGTCGCCGAACGCATGCGACGCGCGGTCATCGATCTCGACATCGATCATCCAACATCCGAGCACGGCAACGTCACCGTCAGCCTGGGCGTCGCCTCAGTCCGATCCACGTCCGATCCGACGACCGAGCAAACCGCACAGATTGCCGACGATGCGCTTTACGTCGCGAAGGAAGCTGGCCGCAACTGCGTCGCGTACCGGCACGGTGGCGACTTCGTGACCTTCGATGCAAATGAGATCGACCTGAACGCAACGATCACCAGCATTACCTCGATAGGTCGCGCCGGACCACGCTGAGCCCAGCAGTGACGGGCGCCTGCCTGGCGCGACTGGCGGGCGTGCCTGAAGCCCTCGATTCCGATAGAGTGACATTAGATCGCACTCGAGGGGATTTCGATGTCACTACGTCAAGCCGGCTGGCTTGCAGCCGCTCTGTTTCTGTCGTCCACCGCTAACGCCGACGTCATGCTCATTCATGCCGGCGAACTGCTGGCTGTACCCGGCGAGCGGCCACTCAGGAACCAGACCGTCGTAGTCGAAAACGACCGCATCGTCGAAGTAAGGAGCGGTTTTGCCGCCGCCGACGAGTTCGGCGCCGCTACACGCGTTATCGATCTCAGCGATCATTTCGTGCTGCCCGGTCTCATGGATATGCACGTGCACCTTCAGGGTCAGCTCGGCCCGCGCAACGACAGCGAACAACTTCGTATGTCGTCGCAACTCGTGCAGATGCGAAGCGCCCACTACGCCATGAATACGCTACTCGCAGGATTCACGACCGTGCGTGACGTTGGCTCGTCGGAACAGGAGATGTACGCACTGCGCGATGGTATCGAGAACGGCTGGATCGACGGCCCACGGATCATCGCCGCCGGCGGCGTCGGCATCACGGGCGGCCACGCGGACATCTCCGGGGTCAGTCCGGAACTCATGGAGTTCTACACAGACGTCAACGTCTGCGACGGCCCCTACGACTGCCGCCGCGCAGCGCGCAACACCATCAAGTTCGGCGCCGACTGGATCAAGATCACGTCAACCGGCGGCGTCATGACCGACCGCGCCACGGGTACCGGGCAGCAGATGGAAATGGATGAGCT
>CALZMR010000166.1:11924-12845 GCA_945788575.1 uncultured Woeseiaceae bacterium | reverse complement strand
ATGATTTGGCGAACTCGGCACCGCTGAACCTGGCGGTCAGAAAGCGCTCGGCCGCACGGTACAGTCCGTGCAGCCCACCCCACACCACGAACGTCCAGCTGGCACCATGCCACAGGCCGCCAAGCAGCATGGTCACCATCAGGTTGACGTAGACCCGGCCCGGGCCCTTGCGATTACCGCCCAGCGGAATGTACAGATAGTCGCGCAACCAAGTGGACAGCGAGATGTGCCAGCGCCGCCAGAAATCCGAAAAACCGATCGCCGCGTACGGGAATCGGAAGTTGTTCGGTAGCGAGAAACCCAGCGTCATCGCAACGCCTATGGCCGTAGTCGAGTATCCCGCGAAGTCGCAGAATATCTGTCCCGAAAATGCCAGCGTACCCAGCCACGCATCCCAGAAGCTGACATGTGCACGGGCCCCGAACACCTCCTCCGATGCCGGCGCCAGCAATCCGTCGGCGACGACGACCTTCTGGAAGACGCCCAGCACTATTAATCCCAGTCCCCAGCCAAGCTGGCGCATGGTGGCAACATGCGGGACTGCGAACTGGGGAATCAGGTGTGTCGGCCGCACGATCGGGCCTGCGACCAGCTGCGGAAAGAACGTCACGAACAATGCGAAGTCGAGGAACGATTTCGCCGGCTCCGCTCGTCTGAGATAGATATCCAGCGAGTAGGCCATGGTTTGGAAGGTATAGAACGAAATACCGACAGGCAGGACGATGTCCCAGCCCGGCGTCTGCCATTCGACGCCCGCGAGCGACATCAGCCATACCCAGTTCTCCAGCAGGAAGTTGCCGTACTTGAAGAAGCCGAGGATGCCGAGATTGACGAGGATCGAGATGATCAGGAGCGCTCGCCTGCGCGCCTTGCGTTCCTCGACAAACATCTTCTTCGCGACGAACCAGTCCACCAGGGTTG
>CALZMR010000166.1:6500-11864 GCA_945788575.1 uncultured Woeseiaceae bacterium | reverse complement strand
TGGCCCGCCATGGGAACGGCGAGTAGTGCAACGCCAGCACGATCGCAAAGAAGACCACGAAGGTCAGCGAATTAAATAGCACCCAAGGCGCCTCCGAGCTTTTGTTCTTTTTGTTGGGCGCCAGTATACCTGGCAAAAACCGAGCGGTGGGTAAAAAAGCCAGCCGGGTCTCAAGGCATGCCGGCCAAACCGGAGAGATGAACGTCTATGGGAAATAGTGGCCAGCGACGGTACGATTTGCCGACCCCATCTGCTCACCCAATATTTGGGGTCAGAGTAAAAACCAAGGCCTTGGTTTTTACTCTGACCCCAAATATAAATACGGCCTCGCCAGCGACCACTCATCTTCCTGTGAGCTGCTAAGCTTGGTCCAGTTGGCTTAGCCGCAATCCAGCGTGGAACGCACTGTGGACGACCGCTTCTTCTTCGACGTCGGAAAGTTTGAGTTTTCCTTGCGGGAGGCACATATCGTCGAGAAATATCTGCGCTTTGACGTCAAGCCGTTCGGCGTTCGTCAGGATGTCATCGAACCGGTTCTATTCAGCTCGGGAAAACTACCAAAGAATTGCGACATGACCTCTGATGCCTTTATCGGTGAAGAGCGGTGGAACCTCAGTTGGTCCGGCTCCAATATGAAGATCGCGGGCCTGATGAAGCAACCGTTCTCCACGGCTCTCGTATTCGGGCTCGAAGCGGGCTGGTTGGCCAAAGTGCGAAAACGAGAACGGGCCAATGCGATCTGGAGGGCGGCTCGGCAGAAGGCGCTTGGCAATCGTTCGCCCAACCAGATTGCAGAAATGGGATTTGGCGCGTACGAAGTCACCGGCATCGGGTTTGTATGGTTTGGGCAGGAAGGATCGGGCGTTGAACTACAGTCGCAGGCCTACTTCCGGACCCCAAGTATGAACAGCGACTTTCGCTGGTACCTCGAACGAGGCGTAAGCCTGTCTGAGACAAGAAGGCTTAGCCGCCAGCAGAACCACGAGGTCTTCCTGTTGACGATTGCCGCCTTCGGGGGCGTATTCGGCGGCGCAGGTGGCGTCGGTTCTGCCAGCCAGGACACCCTCAGCAAAGGATTGACGGTACTGGACAAAGGTCTTGCCCAGGCGGGCGTAAAGACCAGACCTGCCGGCGAGACGTTCACTGAGACCCTGATGAAGGTCACGGCCACCGGTCGCAACGAAATGCGCATCCAACAGCTGGCCCGCAGTCCAAGAAAGGCGATCACGAAGCTGAAGCCGCTGTAGCCGTTGCTGATTAGGAGGCGGGCCGGTCGTCGAGTTTCTCCAGCGGCGGCCTGATGATCTACCTCAGTCCTGGCGGCTCGCGAAGCAGACGACCGAGACAGAGACGGAAACTCGGCGTTTGTCGGGATTGATGTATGAGTGGCGCTGGTCGCCACGAAAAACCAGCATGTCACCTTCATTGAGTAGATGGTGTTGACCGGCCGCGACGAGTTCTACCTTCCCTCGTTCACAGGTCAGGTATTCACGCGTGCCCGTTTTGTGCGGAGTGCCGATCATGCTGCCACCGGGTTGCAGTTCCGTTCGGCTGATCTCGAGGCCTGAGATTGCCTCCGGTACCAGCGGACGAACCATCGCGCCTTGCCTCTTGCGCTGCCGCACCTCGTCGGCCGGAATGTATTCAAATTCGCTGCGCGGAGGCCCGATGAGCTCCTCTATCGAGACGTTAAGAGCATTTGCGGCCTTGTTGAGCACCGACAGGGTCGGGTTGGCACCGCCGGTCTCCAGGCTTGCCCACGTCGGCCGTGGGATTTCGGACAAGTCGGCAAGCTGCTGTTGAGATAACCGGCGCGCTGCGCGGAGGCGACGAATGTTATCGGCAAGGTTTCTCTTAACATCGACCATGTCAGTAAATTAGCAAGCTGCTATTGAACTAGCAATCCCGTTGATGAAATAGCAGACTGGGTTCACTCTTGCTGGCAACGGTAAGAGGAGAAGATCATGACCATTCGGATGGAACACGCGAACCTTCACGTTCGGCACTTTGACGACGCGGTCAGGTTTCTGTCAGCCGCATTCCCTGAGTTCAAAGTACGTAGCGAAAGTATCAACGACGGCCTTCGCTGGATGCATATCGGCACGGACGACACTTACATCGCGCTGAATGAGACCAGAAAGGAAGACGATTCGGGCCGGGCGCCATACAGCGGCAAACCCGGCGTTAATCATCTCGGCTACGAAGTAGATGACGTTGATGCGTTGCGGGAAAGGCTCGCCGCTGCCGGATTCAGGGACTCGACGTACCCGAACAATCATCCGCACAGGAAGCGAGTCTACTTCTACGATGCCGACGGCAACGACTGGGAGTTCGTGCAGTACTTCACCGACGACATGTCACTGCGTAACGATTACGACTTGCCTGATCGATAACGACGATTTATCACCGCAGGCGCCTTGGTCGATGTATTGCCTAAGGATTAATCGAGCAATGGATAATTGGGGTCGGATAATTGGGGTCAGAGCAAAATTTATTCATTCGCTCTGACCCCAGCCATCTTTCAGGTTTTTACTCTGACCCCAAATATCTCAGGTTTTTACTCTGACCCCAAATATTGTTAGGCGCCTCGGTCGATGTACTTCCTGCGGATAAATCGAGCGATGGGCTTCTCGATCAGGTACGTGCTGGGAATCGCCAGTGCCATGATTAAGCCCACGGCAATCCAGAACTGATACGGGCCTATGGCCGGCATGGCCATATAGGAGACAAACGTAAAACTCAGGACGACGCTTTGCCAGATGAAGATGGAATAGCCGGTCTCGCCGAGGAAGCCTGTCCCGGGCAATGAAAAGACTTTGGCCATGAAGCCTTTGCCACGGGCAAGGTCCAGCACCATCACGATGAAGATCGGCATCAGCAATCCCTGGCGGATAAAGAACTTCAGCGGTTGTTCGATCCCCGGTGTGCAGCCAATGGCGATAACGACGATAAACGCCACATCACCCCAGGCGAACCAGGAAGGACTGGGTTGTGCCGGTTTGAAACGGCTTATCGAGAATATCCGCGTCATGAGCATGCCCGCCGTGAAGTAAGGCACCCAGAAGAGCGGTGTGTTGGCGACGAACATATCGACGTTCATGCTCCAGGGAGCACCTGCGGCGTGATATGCGGCATACACCAATGTCGGAGTGACCGAGACAAACGGCATCGCAATAAGGACGATGATCATTTGGCTTCGAGACAAGCGGCCCAGCATCGCCATCAGCCCAGGCATGACCAGGTAGAGAAAGACCAGTGCGGAGATTGTCCAGGCGGGCCAGTTCCACAACGGAATCCACGGCGGTACCCAGGCCTGTATCAGTGCCGCCGTTGCCGCCGCGCTCGGAATTAGGGTGCTGAGCGGCATGTCCTCACTGAGATACCAGGGCACCTGCGACATCAGGAGGATGGTCATCACGATCAGGTGGATGGGATAAATGCGGGCAGCACGCGATAACCAGAAGCGGCGCTTGGTCGTGGTCAATTGCCCGTCTTCGCCCCAGTAGAGGTAGGCCAGTATGAAGCCGGACAAGAGGAAGAACAGGCTGGTCGATATCCAACCGTTTCCCGCAAGCACGACAAGAGTTTCTGGTGCGCTTTCAAAGCCGACCAGCAGATTCTCCATGCCTTCGTTTTGCTTCTGGCTCCAATACAGAGACAGCAGGTGAAACATGAAGATATGAAAGATCGCGAAAAAACGAATTCCGGTCAGGGCCGGCAGATAGTGGTCGTTAATTGTTCCAGGAGTTGTCGGCTGTGAATTGTTCTTCGATTCTTCCATCCAGCTTGATCCCGATTATGCCGATACCAAGAGTAAGTGAATCCAGGGCTCGAAACACGTTTTAGCGAAGTTGGTGGCCAGAGGCAGACATATCCGCTATTCGAATCAGGACAGACGAACGAAGTGACCTTGCCCGGAGGGCGATAATCGGCACAGTTTGCCCTCCATCGGCGATACCTGGGATACCTGGATATTGGCCGGTGCCAACGGACCATCGGTGGAAGGCTGGGAAGGTCCAAAGCGATCCTCGGTGGTGATTCCCTCAGCCGACAAACACAGAAAGCCCCCTGTTGGGGGCTTTCTGTGTTTGATGGCCAAGGGCGGATCGACTCGCCGACTTCGTCGGCTGTTACTGTGGTTGCACTGCGTGTGCCTGTCGGCGCTGCGCGCCTCGATTGAAGCACCGACACGCGGATTTTCCGAATGGTCGTGCAAGCCCCCAGGCTATGTAATCAGTAGGTTACCCGGGCGTCCGCTGCATTTGTGGCATTACAGCGCATAACGATTTGCAGCCGATACACGCAGGTTTCACGCACTACGCCCAGCGCTCGCCGCTATCTCTGCGAGCTGTTGCTCCTGCGCTTCGGCAATCCGAGCCTCACCTTCCTGCAGCAGCACTCCTGCGTTTTCATGCTGGCTGTCTTCGTATGTGAGGGTATGAACTTCCGTGCGAATCTCGTGCTCGCGGCTCGAGTCGCGATTGCGTGCACCGAGGGACTCATCGAATCGACGCCGAGCCTCCTCTGCAGCGCCGACGTCCGTATCCGCCAACAAGACACCGAAGGTATCCAGCGAGATGCGTGCAACGATGTCGGAGTCGCGAAAAGCAGCCATCAGAAGATGTGAGAATTCGAGTGCCATCGTGTCGCCCTCGTAACGCCCGTGATTGTCCTCGAAAGCGTGAAGATCCTGCAGGCGGAACAACAACAAGGTTACGGGTTCGCGCTTGCGCTTGCACAAAGACAACAGATGGTCAGCGATCGCAAGAAATCCGTTGCGATTCGAGATGCCTGTAGTGGGATCGATGGTCGAGTCATTCGCCGCAATCAGCTCTTCCTCCACCATACGTCCGAGTTCGCGCAACAGCTGCAACTGCTCTTTGGATATTTCTTTCGGCTTGTCGTCGATGACGCAAAGCGTTCCAACACGGCTCCCGTCGGGTGCCGCCAGTGGATATCCGGCATAGAACCGGATGTTCGGGTCGCCACAAACCAGTGGGTTGTCGCAAAACCTCTGATCCGTTTCCGCATCGTTAACGACCATGATCTTGTCGTCGAGAATTGCGTGCCCACAGAAAGATATGTCTCTGGGCGTCTCCTGGGCGTCGAGACCTTGGCGAGATTTGAACCATTGTCGATCCGCATCGACGAGGCTCACCAACGCAATGGAGGTTGAGAACAGCTGCTTGGCGAGGCGCGTCACACGGTCGAAGCGCTCTTCGGGAGGCGTGTCCAGAAGTCGCAGGTCGCGCAGTGTCTGCAAACGCCGGCTCTCGTCACTTGGGATGGCGGGCTTAATCATGACGGATTTCTCAATCCTAATTCGTGAAGCACAGTATCGGCCCGATTAGACATAATTTGTGT
>CALZMR010000166.1:0-6490 GCA_945788575.1 uncultured Woeseiaceae bacterium | reverse complement strand
ATCTGACGCACAGTACCGTACCTGCGATGACCGCCACGCAGGGCTGAGAAGTATCCTTGTGCGATCCGCCAGAATCAGGCGGGCTTTCGGCCGTTGACCGCGGCGAAGCGTCATCGCTGACGCTCAAGACCAGCACTACATTAGTCGGTGATATACCGCGACATACACACGCGGCTATTCAGGCCTGCGGCGCGGTAATCGACTTAGTCTGCGGTGATCGTCCGTAGAATCGCCGTATCGATCATGACCTGATTTCGGCCCTGATTCTTGCCTTTGTACATTCGCTGGTCGGCCAGCCTGATCAAGTCTGCCTCGCTGGCCGCGTCGGCCGGGTAGTTCGCGATTCCGGCCGTGAAGGTGATATCGCCTCCGCAACGCAGATTGCGATCCAAACACGTATTCGCATATACGTCTTGTAATCGCTGCGTTGCTTTATAGGCCGCTTTGACCGATGAGTCGGGCATGATTACCGCAAATTCTTCGCCGCCGTAACGACACAGAATATCCGCTGAACGGAATGCCGAAACCATACTGTCTGCCAAAGCCACGATCGCTTCATCACCTACCTGATGACCGTACGTATCGTTGATCGATTTGAAGTGGTCAATATCTATGAGCGCGATATTGAGACTGTGTTGCAAGTACTTTGCACGATCCAGTTCACGGCGCAGGTTGTCGTCAAAGAATCCACGGTTGTATAAGCCGCTAAGCGAATCACGAACCAACTCCTGCTCCAACAACTGAAAGCGCTGCTTGTACGTCAGAATATGGAAGATATCCCGGATAGGCTTGTCCGGTCCGCTGATACGCTGCCCAGCCGGACGCGTAACAAGCAAGTAGCCGGCGAGCAGTGTCGTATATATGACTGCTGCCGCGAGTTTTCCGATTAATGCGGAGACCAGTAGCTGTTCGTAGTTTTGCGCACCGTGGAAGCTCGCCGTAATGAACAGCAAAGTGTCGACCGCGACGACGATGAGCATCGCTGCGAGTACTCGAGCAAACAGAGAGCGGGGAAATATACGAAAGAAGAACTCATACAAGACAATTATCAGAACGACATCGATCACCAATGTAGCCGTACCAATAGAAAACGTACCAACGCTCCATTGCAGCAAATGCTCGCGCGTGGATTCGGACGCGATCAGAAGCCCGCTGCCGAGGTGCAAAGACGCCAGCATGATCACCAGACTCAGAGTCAGGTTGGCGGCAACGACGCCGACGATAAGCGATCTGGTTTGTGCCGCATCTTCTCGTATGTAGACCAGCAGCACCGTAAACAGCGTTGCAGTGAACAGGATCGCCGAACCGGGGCTAATAACGATGCCGGGTACGACTTCGATGTACACGGTCGCCGCCATCAGGTTTTGCAGGTACTGAAACGCGCCTACCGTTACGTAGAGCGGCGAGTAGCCGAATCGACCACGCAAGTGAAAAAACCACAGCAGCAGGCCGCAGACAGCTATGGCTTCGCCGAATAGGAGCAGCAGTTGTGACGCGGCGTCCGTGGTCATCCGGGCATGCTAACAATCGCCCGCCATTGTGCCCCGCTACTGGATCACATAAATCAGGCTATTACTGCGGGATTCCTGGTGAAAAGATGGTGCGATTAGTGCAGCAAACGGGCGTTTCGAGAGAATTTGGCCGCCACGTTCGACGCCGTCATTTGAGCGAGGCGGTATGGCGCTGACAGAAATCCGCGAATTCCTCGGCCGGTAACGCCTTGCTTATGTAATATCCCTGCGCATAGTCGCAGCCGAGGATTTGTAGTTCGCTCAGCATCGCCTCGCTTTCAACACCTTCGGCGACAACACTCAGCCCGAAGCTCTTCGCGATGCCTATTGTGTGCTCGACGATCTTGTAGTCGCCCGCATCGTTGAGCATACCCATAACGAACGTACGATCGATCTTGATTTCGTCTGCCGGGATTTCCTTTAGGTATGCAAGCGACGAATACCCCGTGCCGAAATCGTCGATCGATACGTGGCAGCCGAGCTCCCGAATCTGCGTAAGCACGTCGTGACTGAGGTTGCGATCTTCCATTAACGCATTCTCCGTAACTTCGAGTGTCAGTCTGTCCGTACGAACGTTCCAGATTTTCGTAGCGCTCTCCAGCACTTCGATGATGTCCATGCTGGTTACGATGCTCGGCGTGATATTGACGGCGACCCGGAGGTCCGGTAGCACCTCATTCCATTCGCTCATCCTGCGGCACGCCGTTTGAATTGCGAACTCGGTAAGTTCGGTGATCTGACCGGTTGATTCGGCAAGGTCGATGAATACGTCGGGTGCGATCGGGCCGAGTTCGGGCTCGTACCAGCGCATAAGGCCCTCGGCGCCAATGATTTTCCCGCTGCTAAGACACGATTTTGGCTGAAAATGCAGGCTCAGATCGCCCGACTCGAGTGCCGCCTGCAGACGCTGCTCCAGGCCCCAGTCGTCAAACAACTGTCGGGCGGACTGCTCATCGAAGAAACAGACCCCCTTTTTATTATGGCGGCCGTCCAGGGATGCGATCTCGGCCGACCGCAGAAGTTCGTGCGGCTCACCGCCTTGTTTTGGGCACAGCGCGATGCCGATGTCGGTTCTCAAGTCCGGCAATGCGCCGTCCCCGCAATTAGTCTGCCTTGCAACTCGTTCTATTTTGCGCGCCGCGAGCGTTGCGTGGCCGCGATTCTTCAGACCGTTGAGTAACACAGCGAACTTGCGATCGCCGATTCGTTCGATCGCATCGTTTTCGCGGCCAATGCCGTTCAGGCCTGCGTGAAACTTGTCAATCAGCGCCGCCGCTTGCACGTGCCCGTATGACGCACACAATCGCTCGACATCCCTCACCCGCACGATCATCACCGCCAGATCCTGATTCTTGCGTAATGCATGAGCTATGTGGCGACTCGCCCGCGCGAGACCCTCATGCTGCATATACGGTAACTGTGCCGGAGCGGTAGCCAATGGAATCAGCGTCAGTCGATGTAGTATTCGGTCGGATCGATACCGTGCATGCCGGGCGGCAGCCCGCGCTCGATCCACAGGGATTGTCCGCCACTATCGGTCGCTGTCTCCTCGTTCAAATCGATGATGCGAAAATCGTCGAGTGTCTTCTTGTTGGCGTCCATGATGATCATGACCTCCGGGCGCAGACGCCGAATGCGGTTTTGACGGATGACGATGCCGATTTCCTCCGTATTCAGCTCTACGAGGGTTCCGGTGGGAAATGCACCGATTGCTTTGGTGAACTGGTCTACGATTTCAGCCTGAAATTCCACGTCGGCAAGCATCCGCAACTTCCGGAGCGCATCATAGGATGAGAGCAGCTTGGCGTAAGGCCGCAGCGTGATCATCGCGTCATATGCGTCGACGATGCCGGCAATGCGGCCGAATACGGGGATGTCAATGCCGCTGAGGCCAGACGGATAGCCGGTGCCGTTGTGCCGCTCGTGATGGTGAGCCACCATGTCGAACACTCGGGTATCTACGCCGTCCGCTTTGTCGAGGATGTCCAGCCCGAACTGAACGTGCCGGCGCATGATTGCCGTCTCTTTATCGTCGAGCGGGCCAGGCTTCGTCAGAATCTCAGCGGGTATCTGGGTCTTGCCCACATCGAGCAGCATCGCGCCCAGCGCAAGCAGGTCGATATCCGAGCGAGTCAGGCCTATCTGCCGGCCGAGGATTGCGGCCCATACTGTCGATGACAGCGAGTGTTGATAAAGGTAATCATCCTTCTTTTGCATTCGCATGAGGCAGGCCAGCGCCGCAGAATTTCGAAGCACGCTATCGACCATTGGTGTAACTGCTGACTCGAGAGGGCCAATTTCCAGCCCTCCGCTGTTTCTCAGATTCTGCATCACGTCGTGCAACGTATCGATTGCCTGCTTCTGAACGTCCGACGCTGTGTGGAACTCTTCTTTCAGCGTCGTCGTCTCAGCGTAGATCACGTTGGTCTGCTCGAAATCGTCATCCGGCTGCGATTCCCGCCGCCGGAGAAGCGCTCGCAGGCTGAAGCGTTTCTTTTTCGGCGTGACGTCTTGTCCACCATTGGACGGCTGCACATGTACCTGCGCAACGGGCGTAGCAGCGTGCGGCAGGCTTTCCTGAGTTACGAAGACGCTGTTGCAGTGCTTTTGCAGCTCGGATATCTCGTCGTCGTCACGAATGTAGAAGCCTTGAAACAAGAACGGTGTCTCGAGCCAGGGTCGATCCAGGCTTGCGACATACATCCCGATTTCGAGTTGGTCGACGCTGAGTTTCTTGGTTAGTTCCATAGGTAGATTCCGGACACGGTTCCGCAATCTTGGTTATCGGCGCCGGAGTCCAGAACTTGAGCATCTCGCCACTTGCCAGATACGCTGTATAAGCTATAAGAATCAATTGATTATCGTTTCCAGAGCGGGATCCATGGGTGCGCTCGGCCAGCGTTGCGAAGCTATCCGAGCACAGCGTGCGTCTCTCGCCGCGTTGCGTTGATTGTCGACGTCAATCGCAGCGATGTCGCGTCACGACTCTTTCATGACTCTGGAAACAGACGTGCTAACGGAAACGATGACCTGATTCGGCATCGCGCTGTGCGTATCGCAGTCGGCGCCTGACGATTACGCGACGGCCGCGCCGCGCTCGCCGTCTACGACCTTGTCCCGGTCCGTGGCGAAGACATACGCGGCATCGGCAAGGTACTATGAGCGCATCTGCCGCCACAGAACGCATAGGAAACAGACGAAAACACACAATGTCGATCTGGCGGTCTTGAGCTGAGGTTGAATCCGGGGAACTCTTGTACAGCATCAACAGCGTAGTAATCGCCGTAAGCCTTTTCCTGCTCATTTTGCTTGCGAACGAAGCCGCATATCGCATCGTGCGGCGCTCGGCCGCGACGGCGGACCAGGGCCTTTCCTCCCAAACGAATGCCATTCAGGCCGGCGTACTCGGTCTTCTCGCTCTGCTGTTGGGTTTTTCATTCAACATGGCGCTGCAGCGATTCGACGCACGCAGCACTGCCACAATCGAGGAATCGAATGCGATCGGTACGGCGTGGCTCCGGACCACGTTGTTGCCGGATGAAACCGCCTCGGAGGTGGCCTCCCTGCTGTCAGATTATGTGGACGTACGGCTCGAAGGCGGTGGAATCGACATGGCGAATCCTGCGAGGCGCGAGGAGATCGCGGCCCGAACGCTGCAGCTGCAAGCGCAGCTCTGGCAGGTGGTTATCGATGCCGCGGCAAGCGACTTGCCGCCCGCCAAGACGAGTCTGGTCATCCAGGCGCTGAATCAGATGATCGACGCCTATGGCAAGCGACAGGCCCAGCTCGACAAACACGTGCCGGAAGTCGTGCTGCTCCTGCTGTTCGTGATATTTATCGTGGCCGGGACCATTCTCGGTGCCGCCGCGGGCCTCGCCGGTGGCCGCCCCCTGCTTGCAACCGTGTCGATGACGTCGCTCATCGTGTTGGTTATATTCATTGTGATTGACCTCGATCGGCCGCGCCGCGGCCTAATTCAAGTGGACCAAAGCAGTATGTCGGCGCTGAGACTGCAAATCGACAATGAATTTGCACGGTGATGCGGAGATGAAAATGGAAGAGGCCGTGATATTTGGGGTCAGTGATATTTGGGGTCAGGCGCCGACGGGCGTCACATCCTGCGGCGCTAGCCTGACGACACCGGCCTCGGTATCCAGGACCAACGACTCTGCTGTCTGATCGTAACTGGCGCCGTGAATGTCGAATTGCTCCCTCGTGACGCCTTCGCCCGGGACCGTCGTCAGCGTGATGTAAACCCGCTGCGAATCGCGAATCACGAACACGTGAAGCGTATGGCGCAACGTATCGTCAGAGTAACGCATCACGTATACACCGGGTGAGCCTGCTTGCAATGCCCGGCTTACGGCCTGCAACTGCACTGGTGCCTGCACCAGGCGCTCGAACGGAACTGAAACATCGACGATCTCAAGCCGCGCTTCGTCGGCTATCGCCTGTAGCGAAGCTTCGAGCGTCGGTGGTTGCGAATCGTTTGAGGCGTCGCCGCATGCCGCTAACGCAGCCAAAGCTATCATTGCTATATGCAGCGATCTCATTGGAGTCACCCTTCGTCGATTTGTATGTAATACGCAATCACGCCGACACCTCCTGGCAAACACGATCGACGCAACCGCAGCCCATCATATCGCTAAGGATATCGGTAGCGGAGGACAGACTAATCGGCGAAGCCGATTGGACAGATGTGCGAGGCGAATCTGCCCCAATCCGCCCTGCGTGATTAGAAGACACGGTACGGCTGATGCGGATTGATCTTTAGTGATCCGCTGAAGAGGGCATCTTTGATATTTGGGGTCAGAGCAAAAATAGACATTTTTGCTCTGACCCCAAATATCACCGGCCGGTGCAAACTAACCTTTAGGGGAAGGCCGGGAAAAACCTCAACGACCCTCGGTGGTGGTTTCACCTCGCGCAGCGATCAAAGCAAGAGGGCCCCTTCGAATGAAGGGGCCCTCTTGCTTTGA
>CALZMR010000165.1 GCA_945788575.1 uncultured Woeseiaceae bacterium | reverse complement strand
CGACATTTCCAAGCTCGAACCTGGGGATATCATCGACGGTCGATACAAGTATATCGAGAAGATTGGCAAGGGTGCATTCGGTACGGTGCTATTGATGGAGGATGAGGTGGTCGACGAGCGCCTGATCCTGAAATTCCTGAATCCCAATGTCTCCTCGGATGAGGAGATGATGAAGCGATTTGTTCACGAATTGCGTTATTCCCGCAAGATCACGCACCGCAACGTGATTCGCATCTATGACTTCCTGCATTTGCAGGGTGCTTACGCGATCTCTATGGAGTATTTCCCGTCCCATACCCTGAGCGGCGAAATTCCGAACCAAAAACCGATGGATGTCAACAAGGCTCTGAAATACTCGCGCGATATGGCGACCGGCATGGCAGTTGCGCATCAGGCCGGCGTCATTCACCGCGACCTCAAGCCCGCGAATATTCTCGTCAACGAAGAGGGTCTGCTCAAGATCGTAGACTTCGGTGTCGCGGCAGCCGCTTCGAGTGGCGACACCCAGCTCACCAAGACGGGCTACGTCATCGGTTCGCCAAAATACATGGCGCCGGAGCAGATTCTGGGCAAGAAAGTCGATGAGACCGCCGACGTGTACAGCGTCGGCGTCATCATGTACGAAATGGCGACCGGGATACCGCCTTACAGTCGCGGTGATCACATGTCGGTGATGTACCAGCACGTGCAGGGCAAGGCCACGCAATGCCAGGAGGTCAATCCGAGCATTCCCGACGAATTCGCGGCGATCATCGCCAAGGCCATGTCCGTGGACAAAACCAAGCGCTATCAGTCGATGGACGAACTGACCGAGGCGCTAGAGAGACTCTGAACCTCGCCCCGCCCCGCCTGAGGATGGCCCTGCGCCCAATGTGTAAAAGTGTGATGTCGCTCTGGAATGCGACATAATTTCCGCCTAGGATAGCTGCAACTGTCTGATTTATCGGAGTTCAGGCCGAAATGGCTCGTATCGACTCGTTTTTGAAGCTCGGTCTCGCGCAGGGTTGCTCTGACGTACATCTTTCCGTCGGCGTGCCGCCGATGTTGCGAATGAACGGCGATCTGATGCCGATCAAGTTCCGGCAACTTTCAGACACCGAGCTCGAAACCTACGTCCTCGAGATTCTCACCAACAAGCAGCGTGAGGTGCTGGAGTCGGGGCATGATCTCGACTTCTCGTACGTGGCCGACGAAGGCGGACGCTTCCGTGTCAATGTCTTCCGCAAAGTAACCGGAATCGGCGCGGTCTTTCGGTTTATCCCCGCCGACGTGCCAACGCTCGATCAGCTCGACATGCCACCGGTGCTTACGAAGTTCTGCGACTATCACCAGGGGATGGTGCTGGTGACAGGTTCGACGGGTACCGGCAAGTCGACAACGCTAGCAGCGATGATCGATCACCTCAATGAGCAGCGCGCCCTCAACATCATCAGTCTCGAGGACCCGATCGAGTTCGTGCACCCGAGTAAGAGGGCCCAGGTCATTCAGCGTGAACTCGGCACGCATGTCACGAGCTTCGCCGACGGCGTGCGCTCCGCAATGCGCGAGGACCCCGATGTGATTCTCGTCGGCGAGCTGCGCGATGCCGAGACGATCATGATGGCCATGACCGCCGCCGAGACAGGCCATCTCGTACTGGGAACGCTGCACACGACCGGTGCGGTCAAGACTATCGACCGCATAATCGATGCGCTTCCCGGGGAACTGCGCGAGCAAACGAAAGCGTTTCTGGCAATGAGCCTGAAAGCCGTCGTCACCCAGGTCCTCGTCAAAACGCCGGACGGCAGGGGTCGCCGGGCGGTGCTGGAGATTCTCGTGAACAACCGGGCCATCTCCAAGCTCATTCAGACCGACCAGACACATCAGATTCCGTCGCAGTTGCAGACAGGCAAGGATCAGGGCATGCAACTCATGGATCAGTCACTGCTCGACGCCATCAGCGCGAAACTCATCGATCCGGACGACGCGATTCGATTCGCCAACGATAAGCGCAAGTTCTCGCGATTCGTCACCGACACCGACATGGTTCCCGAGCTGGAGCTGAGCGACGACCGGCAGGGGGGGCGATAGCATGCCTGCTGTCGACACACTTGCGGAACGCGGAGCAGGGAGACAATCATGCCGATGATCGACAACTTCCTGCAGACGGCGCTCGATAAGCGCGCGTCGGACCTGCACTTCCTGTCCGGCGACCCGGTGCGCGCAAGGATTCATGGCAATCTGCAGATGATTACCGACGAGCGGCTCGAAACGGACATGGTCAATCAGTGCATGACGGAGATCATGGATTCGAAGGCGCTGCGGTCGTTCGAGGAACACGACGCCGCCGACTTCGCCTACGAGATTCCCGAAGTATCGCGTTTTCGTGTAAACGTGTTTCGCCATCTGAACGGGATCGGCGCGATATTTCGAGCGATACCCTCCAAGGCGCTGACGCTCGACGACTTGGATATGCCGAAGGTTATCCACGAGCTCTGCCGGCAAACGTCGGGAATGATTCTCGTAACCGGCAAGACCGGTTCCGGCAAGTCGACGACGCTGGCCGCGATGATCGATGCGATGAACAAGCGCCTGAAGGGCCACATCCTCACGATCGAGGACCCCGTGGAGTTCGTGCACGACGCCCAGGGCTGCCTGATCAGCCAGCGCGAAATCGGCGTTCACAGCAGCAGTTTCGCCGATGCCCTGCATTCCGCTCTGCGCGAAGACCCCGACGTCATCCTCGTCGGCGAAATGCGCGATCTCGAAACCATCAGCGTGGCGATCACGGCGGCCGAAATGGGCATCCTGGTCATGGGCACGCTGCACACCAATGGTGCGGGCCAGACCGTCGACCGCATCGTCAACTCGTTTCCGGCGGACAAGCAGAGCCATATTCGGACGATGATCTCGACGTCGCTCAAGGGTGTCGTTTCGCAGCAGCTTCTGCCGACGAAGCACAAGGAAGGCCGGGTCGCCGCGTTGGAGGTTCTGATCAACACCCCGGCCGTGAGCAATCTGATTCGACAGGGCAAGCTGGATCAGCTCGAGACCGCGATGCAGTCAGGCCGCAACGCGGGGATGCAGACCATGGATACGGCGCTGGAGGACCTCGTCGGCAAGGGCTTCATCTCGGGCCAGAACGCGTACCTGCAAGCGAACAACAAGTCCAAGTTCGAAAGGATGAAAGATGAGGACTAGAGCAGCAGCCCGGCCCGGCATCGATGGCCTGATGCTCGCGCCGCGATGCGCGCGAGATCATTCTCAGCCAACTCGTTCTTCTTGACGGCGTGCTCGCGCCGCTCCGCGCGCGAGACGCATTGCCACACCATTGCGAGTCCTATGCCGGCGGTCGTATCCGAGAGAGGCATACGTCTCGATCGCCGGTGACCGCCAGTACCATGGGACTGAATTTAGGACACCTGTAGGAGCCTGCCATGCGGGCGATCCAACGGTGAATATCGCCCGCATAGCGGGCTCCTACAGGAGCGCCTGGCCTTCTCCAACGAGGCGTATCCCGCACCCATAACGTGGCATAATCGCCGCCTTTCGGCCCAAGCCTCTACTGATGTCCAGCGAACCCCGCAAGATCCTCGTCACCAGCGCCCTGCCCTATGCCAACGGGCCGCTCCACATGGGCCATATGGTCGAGTACTTGCAGACCGACATCTGGGTACGATTTCAGAAGCTCCGTGGGCACAAGTGCACCTACGTCTGTGCCAGCGACTCGCACGGCACGCCGATCATGATCAAGGCGCGGGCGCTCGGCATTACGCCCGAGGAACTCACGCAACGCTTCAGCGAGGAGTTCGTGCGGGACTTCGCCGACTTCGGCGTCGAATTCGACAACTACCACACGACCCATTCGCCGGAGAACGAGGCGCTCACGGTCGAGATGTTCGAGGCGCTTCGCGAACGTGGCGACATCTATACAAAGACGATCGAGCAGGCCTATGACGAGAAGGAAGGCATGTTCCTGCCCGACCGGTTCGTGCGCGGCACCTGCCCATTCTGCGAAACGCCCGATCAGTACGGCGACGCCTGCGAGAACTGCAGCAAGACATATACGCCGGCCGACCTGATCGACCCGATCTCCGTGATCTCGGGGACGACGCCGGTACGCCGGGAATCCGAGCACTACTTCTTCAAGCTCAGCGACTACGCGGATCGGCTCAAGACATGGATGGACGGCGCGAAGCTCGATCGGAACGTGGCTGCCAAACTCAACGAGTGGTTCGAATCGGGCCTCATAGATTGGGACATCTCCCGCGACGCGCCCTACTTCGGGTTCCGAATCCCGGGGACCGAGGACAAGTACTTCTATGTTTGGCTGGACGCGCCGGTCGGCTATCCCGCGAGCTTCAGGAACCTTTGCGAGCGTCGGGATGACCTCGACTTCGACGAGTACTGGCGTCCCGGGCACGACACCGAGGTGTTTCACTTCATCGGCAAGGACATCATGTACTTCCACACGCTGTTCTGGCCGGCTGTCCTGGCAGGCTCGGGTTTTCGTACTCCCACCAGCGTATTCGCTCACGGCTTCCTGACCGTTGACGGTCAGAAGATGTCCAAGGCTCGTGGCACGTTCATCAAGGCGCGCACGTATCTCGATAACCTGGACCCGAATTACCTACGTTACTACTACGCCGCCAAGCTCGGTCCGACGATCGAGGACATCGACCTCAACCTCGACGACTTCATCGCAAGGGTGAACTCAGACCTCGTCGGCAAGCTCGTCAATATTGCGAGCCGCTGCGCGGGCTTCATCGGCAAACGATTCGGCGGGCAGCTTGCCGATGAGTTGCCGGAACCGGCACTGTTCGAGCGCGTGAGAGGCGCCAGTGAGAAGATCGCCGAGCACTACGAGAAGCGTGAATACTCCAAGGCCATGCGCCTCATCATGTCGCTCGCCGACGAAGCCAATCGCTACATCGACGAGCAGAAGCCGTGGGTGATGATCAAAGACGAGTCGCAGATAGACACAGTACAGCGGGTCTGCACGCAGGGAATCAATCTGTTCCGCAGCCTGATGATCTACCTTACGCCGGTCATCCCCGAGGTCGCGGGACGGACGCGGGATTTCCTCGGCGTCGATATGTGGCGCTGGGAAGACGCACAGACGCCTATGCTGGGCGTAACGGTCAACAAGTTCAAGCCGCTCCTGACGCGAGTCGAAAAGGACAAAGTCGAGAAAATGGTCGAAGAATCGAAGGAATCGCTGGCGGGCGCAGCGGACGTCGCAGCAGACGACGAATACATCAGTATCGACGACTTCATGAACGTCGATCTCCGGATCGCCCGAATTGCCAAAGCGGAGCCCGTCGAGGGCGCCGACAAGCTGGTCGCACTGACCCTCGACATCGGTGAACTCGGCGAAAGGCAGGTGTTCGCCGGCATCAAAGCCGCCTACGCGCTGGACGAGCTGGTCGACCGGAAGGTCGTCGTGGTCGCAAATCTGGCGCCGCGCAAGATGCGATTCGGCGTCTCCGAGGGCATGGTGCTCGCAGCCGGGCCCGGAGGCGAGGACATCTTCCTGCTGTCACCCGACGATGGCGCTGAACCCGGGATGCGCGTCAAGTAGAATCACGCCCCATGGGCGATATCTTCATCATTCTCGTTGGCACGATACTGGTCAACAATTTCGTTCTGACCCGATTCCTCGGGCTTTGCCCGTTCATGGGCGTGTCGAAAAATCTCGAAGCGGCGACCGGGATGTCGCTGGCCACCGCCTTCGTCCTCACACTGTCTTCCGCCTGCGCCTATCTGCTGCACGAGTTCGTGCTCGTGCCGCTCGAGCTGGAATATCTGCGCACGGTCAGCTTCATCCTCGTGATCGCCGCCAGCGTTCAGTTCACCGAGATCATGGTGCGCCGGCTGAGCCCGTTGCTCGATCAGGTGCTGGGCATTTTCATTCCATTGATCGCCACGAACTGCGCGGTACTCGGCGTTGCGCTCATAAATGTTCAACAGGCGAACAATTTCGTCGAGTCGTTGTTCTTCGGACTCGGCGCCGCAGGAGGCTTCGCGCTGGTCCTCGTGATGTTCTCAGCGGCTCGCGAACGACTGGACGCCGCTGACATACCAGCGCCATTCCGCGGCACCGCGATCGCGCTGATGACCGCTGGCATCATGTCCCTGGCCTTCACGGGCTTCGTTGGTTTGGCAAGGCCGTGATCACGCATGAGTGCTGTCACAATCGCCGTATTGACGATCGCCGCGATCGCCCTGATTGCCGGGCTCGGACTCGCCGTTGCCTATCGCCGGCTGCCCGCAGCCGACGACGACGTCGTGGAGCGCGTCAATGAGCTGCTCCCGCAGACGCAGTGCGCCCAGTGCGGCTATCCTGGCTGCCGCCCGTACGCGCGTGCCGTTGTCGACGAAGCCGTCGCCATCAACCTCTGCCCGCCCGGTGGCGATGAGACGATACGTCGTCTCGCCGAATTACTCGGCCGCGACGTCCTGCCTCTGGCAGACCCCGCGCCGGCCGTGCGGGCGGTCGCAGTTATTGATGAGGTCAGGTGCATCGGCTGCGTGCACTGCCGCGACGCCTGCCCGGTGGACGCAATCGTCGGCGCACATCTCTTCATGCACACCATCATCGAATCCGAATGTACGGGCTGCGAACTCT
>CALZMR010000164.1 GCA_945788575.1 uncultured Woeseiaceae bacterium | reverse complement strand
GAAAGGCCTCGGGCGTGAATGGCACGCCGATGAAGCCGCCGGGACGATTCGCCGCGAGCAAGGCGCCGTAGACCCCTGTAAGCACGACCACGACCGCAAGTCCGGCACCCGCATAGCCGAGTTTTCGATGCGTCGCGACACGCTTCGCGCGAATTAGACAGGTCTGAGACACGAACAGCAGCATCCATGCAGTGAAGAACGCGCCGTGAAAGTAGAAGTAGGGCTCGGGTGCCGCTAGTGCCTCCGCTTCCGGAAACATTGGCCTCAGGAAGAAGGTTCTGGAGAAACCGGCGAATACCGCGAGGATTAGCGCAATCGCAGTGAACGTATAGAAATTTCGCTCACTCCGTCGCCGGTCAGGTTCTGCCCCTTCGTGCATCTCGTCCCCGCAGCTTTTTGTTGTTGTCGAGATACGCCGAGAGTAGCAGACGACGTGCCAACAAGCCCCCTGCACAAGGCGCGTGCGGGCAGAGAAACGGTACGGGTCGAAAGAGATACCCATCCGCTAAGTGCTTGAAAGATGGCCAGACTTTTCCAGGTCGGTCGAATTCTGTGACCGGTTGCGCATACGCGAGTGTGAACCAGGCGGTACTGTGGCCTATCATTCACGGGACACCTCGCGTGTAAGGGACGTAAGCCGATGAAGGTCCGCACATTACTACTGCCTCTCGTTGCAGCTTCCGTATCAGGCTGTGCGCTGTTCGGTTTCGGGGATTCACCGGAAGACTCCATCGATTCCGCGGTGACAAGCACCGATCAGGCCGTCGAGCAGTTCCTGGCCGGTCGTGATCTCGATACCGTTGAAGGGGCATGGGAGCACGACGAGAACTCCTTCGAGGTCGTCATCTCGCGAAACGAGTTCGATGTCGCTGAGGGCTACGACTACGTGGGGATCATCACGCGTTCCGATCAGCCGATGTGGCAGGCTGGCGACGTGAAGCTGATGCTGCGCGAGACTGGCGACGACGGCGTCTTCGAAGGTGTCTGGATGACGCGCAACAAGTCCCGTCGACAAATGACCTTCGTCGTCGAGCATGACAACCTGATTCAAGCCAGTTTCGTCTCCAGAGACGGCAACACCTACTTTGTACGCATTCGCAGAATGAATCAGCGTTTTACCGCTGCGCGATAAGCGTCCGGTGTCTCCTCGGGGCTTGGCGCCCCACAATCTCGCGACCCCGCGCCGCGTGGCGTATGATTCATTTCGTCGCTGATGGTCTCGCCGAGTCGGCGGGCCCGACACCCTTCGGGTTCCTGCGGCAATACCCTTCATAAAGTGAGCTAAGCGCGCGGCCCGATCGGCCGACGCGCGGCCGAGGAGTGGACGATGGTTCAAGACAATTCGTATGCAGCAAGCCTGCTGGACGCGCTCGAGTATGCAGCCGAAATGCATAGAGATCAGCGCCGCAAGGGCGCCGAGGCGTCCCCGTATATCAATCACCCGATTCAGGTTGCCAGACTGCTGGCGAGCGTCGGCGGCGTGTCCGATTTGCCGGCGCTCATGGCCGCGATCCTTCACGATACTATCGAAGATACGACGACCGAAAAGCAGGATCTCGTTGAGCGCTTCGGGGATGAAGTCGCAGGTCTGGTCGAAGAGGTCAGCGACGACAAGTCCTTGCCCAAAGCAGAGAGAAAGAAGCAGCAGGTGGATCACTCTCCGCACCTGTCCGACCGCGCTAAGATGATCAAGATCGCCGACAAGATCTGCAACGTTCGAGATATCGCCGAGAATCCGCCTGCCCATTGGGATCTGGATCGCCGCCGCCGCTATTTCGACTGGGCGAATGCCGTCGTCGACGGTTGCCGCGGTGTAAATGACGAACTCGAGGCTTGTTTCTTCGCTGCGGTTGCCGAAAGCTCGGCAGCGGTCGACGGCGAAGCTTCGTAGCGCAATTCACGTCCCATCCTCGACAATCATCCTTCTCGGCGATCACTCGTGACTTATTCCGCGAATGTTTTACTTGGTGAGCACCTAGAAACCGTGCGGAATCCGCAGGTCTGAGCTATACAGTAGTAGAGGAATGCTGATCACCGGATTGGTTCATCGCATTCCTTCCAGCGAAGAAACAAGGGGCGAGCTATGAACCTGAAGCTACTGGGACTCTGTCTTGCCGGAGCTCTCCTGACGGCCTGCGATACACAAAACCTGACATCGAGCCCTGAGCGCGAGCGCGCCAGAGTTCTGGCCGCGCAGAATGGGGTACGGCAAATCGAAACCGCGCTGGATATGTACAGGCTGGATAATCGGGAGTATCCAACCGAGGCCCAGGGCCTCGAGGCTCTGGTAAGCGGAGTCGATGGAGGCAATCCCGTCCTGCAGCAATTGGGCCCCGACCCGTGGGGCAATGCGTACCAGTACCGAAACCCGGGCAGCCACGGTGACATCGATGTTTTCAGTTACGGTCGCGACGGAGCGCCGGGCGGCGAAGACTTCGACGCCGATATCGGCAACTGGGAGTGAGGCGGGCGCATCCGTATAAGCCTCGATTGCGGCGCGAGAGTGCAGCGCTAGAGTAAGGCTGAGGACTCCTTCCGCAGGGGCGGGAGAGGAGGTACGGATGAACCTGATAACGATGCTGGTCATCGGGGCTCTGATCGCCACCGTCGTCGTGCTCGGGCTGGGACTCCGGTCGATGGCACGTGGCGGCGATTACGATCGTGAACACGCCGAGAAGTTCATGTGGGAGCGCGTGGCGCTGCAGGGGCTCGTGATTGTGCTGCTGCTCGTTGCCGCCGTAATGCTCAACACCTGACGCCTCGAGAACGTCGAGGGCTCGCCTCCACAATCGTGGAGAAGAGCCGCGTGTCCGTCTGCGTGCGACGTTCTGGTATGCGGCCCGGCTTACGTTACACTCCGTTTGCAGAATCACCGGCGCCCCGACTCAATGAATATCGACGAATTCGAAGCCGTCGTCAGCGACGCGATCGAAGCGCTACCCGATTGGGTGCACGAGGCGCTCGACAATATCGACGTGCTTGTCGAGGAAGAGGCGGACGAGGATCTGGACCCGGAAGGCGAGGGTCTCCTCGGTCTGTATGTGGGGACCCCATTGCCAGAGCGAGGCTTTGATTATGCGGGCGAACTGCCTGACGTCATCTACATCTTCCGCCGGCCGCACCTGGAACTGGATCTGGATCGCTCGGAACTGACGAACGAAATCGTGACGACACTCGTGCATGAAATTGCACACTACTTCGGCATCGACGACGATCACCTCGAGGACATAGGGTGGGGCTAAGGCCGGTTCAAAGTATTGAGGTGCGCCCTGTTCCGCGGGGCAGCGCCGATCGAGGCGCGAATAGAGAGGTGCCTGTTTCAATTAGGCGACGAGCGACGTCGAGTGGCGCTATTCCAGCGGTTACCCGCCTGGCCGGGGCCATCTTCCCGCCGGCTGGTATCTCGGTCGCTCGTTCAGCGTTGCCGCACGGCGGTCCCGCGGCCTTGCCGGATGAAAAGACGGACTCCGGCAGCGGACCATCGCGTTAGTGTGAACAGACCCTAATTCGGTCTATTTCCAGGAAGACGACTATGCCCAGGACAATCGCAGCGAGTGAGATGCCGAGCCTCGCAGGCCAGCAACTCGAACCCTCGCAATGGCTCGAGATCACCCAGGAGCGCGTCAGCCAGTTCGCCGACGCAACCAATGACTGGCAGTTTATTCACGTGGAGCCCGAGAGAGCCGCGAAGACACCCTTCGGCGGGCCGATCGCTCACGGCTTCCTGTCGCTGTCCCTGCTCTCGTACCTGAACGAGCAGAGCGCGGTCGTTCCCGAGAACCTGGAAATGTTCGTCAATTACGGTTCCGACAAGGTCCGTTATCTGGCGCCGGTCAGGGTTGGGAAGCGCATTCGCTCGCAGCAGAAGGTGCTGGAAGTCAGCGAAAAACGTCCCGGCCAGTGGCTACTCAAAACTGCCGTCACCGTTGAGATCGACGGCGAAGAAACACCCGCTCTGGTGGCCGAGATTCTGTCGATGATGATCGTCGGCGACGCCTAAACTCATCTAAACAAGAGGAAGAATCATGACAATCCGACTCGATGGCCAGGTCGCCATCGTCACGGGCGCCGGGCGAGGTCTCGGCCGGACCCACGCGCTGGCACTGGCCGAACGCGGGGCGAAACTCGTGGTCAACGACCTTGGCGATGATCGTGGCAGGTCAGCCAATGCCGAGACCGTAGTCGATGAGATCCGCGCGGCTGGTGGTGAGGCGATAGCGCATGGCGCCAGCGTTTCCGACCCGGCGCAGGTAACGGACATGGTGAGTCAGGCCATGGATACCTGGGGGCGTGTCGATATCCTCATCAACAACGCGGGAATCCTGCGCGACAAGACGTTCCTGAAGATGTCGCTGGAGGATTTTCGTCTGGTGCTCGACGTGCACCTCATGGGCAGCGTGAACTGCACGAAAGCCGTCTGGGAGATCATGCGGGAACGGAAATACGGGCGGATCGTGTTCACCACTTCCAGCTCCGGGCTTTACGGAAACTTCGGTCAGGCCAACTACGGCGCCGCGAAGATGGCTCTGGTCGGCCTGATGAACACACTGCACCTCGAGGGCGCCAAGTACGATATCCGGGTCAACTGTCTGGCACCGGCCGCCGGTACCGCGATGACGGAAGGACTCATTCCCGACGCTGTCTACGAACTCCTGACGCCTGAATCGGTCAGTAACGGCATCGTGTTTCTGTCCGGCCCGGACGCGCCGAGCAGAAAGGTACTGGCTGCGGGCGGCGGCGGCTTTGCGGTATTCAAGGGCTTCGAGACGCCGGGCGTGAACCTTCTGTCCGACGGTCTGTCGCCCGAGGGAATTGCGGCCGCCTGGGATAGAATCGACGCTGAAGCGGGCATGAGTGAATTGAATGCCGGCTTCGAGCAGACGACCAAATTCGCGACCCAGGCAGCGCAGAGTCTGGGCATCGACCTTTCCAAGCAAACAAGCGAGTAGTTTCAATGAGGCAAGCAGTCATCGTTTCCACGGCGCGCACACCGATCGGCAAGGCCTATCGAGGCGCGTTCAACAACACCGAAGCACCGACCCTCGGCGGACACGCGGTCAAACACGCGGTCGCGCGTGCGGGCCTGGATCCGGCCGAGGTCGAAGACGTCATCATGGGCTGCGCGATGCCGCAGGGTACCCAGGGCCAGAATGTCGGTCGTCAGATTGCGCTCGCTGGCGGGTTGCCGGTGACGACGGCGGGCATGACGGTAGATCGACAGTGTTCGTCAGGGATGATGGCGATCGCGCTCGCGGCCAAGACCGTCGTGTGCGACAACGTCGACGTCATGGTCGGCGGCGGGCTGGAATCGATCAGCCTCGTGCAGAACGAGCATGCGAACCAATTTCGAGTCGCGGACCCGCGATTGCTCGCCGTCCATAAACACGTCCTGATGCCGATGATCGACACGGCCGAAGTCGTCGCGAATCGTTACGGCGTTAGCCGCGAGGCTCAGGACGAGTATGCGTTGCAGAGTCAGCAGCGAACCGCCGCGGGTCAGGAAGCCGGGAAATTCGACGACGAGATCGTCCCGCTGCCGTCCAACATGGGCGTCATGAACAAAGAGACCAAGGAGATAAGTTTCCAGGACGTCGTACTGGATAAGGATGAAGGCAATCGTCCCTCAACGACGTTGGAGGGCCTGTCCGGACTGAAACCGGTTCGCGAGAACGGCTTCATCACGGCCGGCAATGCCAGTCAGCTTTCCGACGGTGCGTCGGCCGCCGTGGTCATGGAAGCCAGTGTGGCGGAGAAGCGTGGTCTCGAGCCGATGGGCATCTATCGCGGCACGGCCGTTGCCGGTTGCGAGCCGGATGAGATGGGCATCGGGCCTGTCTTCGCCGTGCCGAAGCTGCTCGAGCGCAACGGACTGTCGATGGACGACATCGATCTTTGGGAGCTCAATGAGGCCTTCGCCGTGCAAGTGCTCTACTGCCGCGACACGCTCGGCATCCCGAACGAGAATCTGAACGTCAACGGCGGCGCGATCTCTATCGGCCACCCCTACGGCATGTCGGGCGCACGCATGGTTGGGCACGCCCTGATCGAAGGCAAGCGCCGTGGCGCGAAGTACGTCGTCTGCACGATGTGCATTGGCGGCGGCCAGGGTGCGGCGTCGCTGTTCGAGATCGTATGATGCGGGCGCTCGTCTGCAATGAATATGGCCCGCCGGAGTCGCTTGCTATTGAAGAGTGGGACGACCCGGTACCCGGCGAGGGCGAACTCGTCATTGACGTCGCGGCAGCTGGTATCAATTTTCCGGACGTGCTGTCGATCGCAGGCAAGTACCAGGTCAAGACCCCGACGCCGTTCATTCCGGGCAACGAGGCCGCCGGGATCGTCTCCGCCGTCGGGGAGGGCGTCAAACACTACAGCGTGGGCGACAAAGTCATCGTCGCAACGCGCGGCGAGGCTTTTGCCGAGAAATGCGTATCCGCCGAGCTAACGACGATTCCGTTACCCGCCGGACTCGATTTCGAACAAGGCGCGGGATTCTCCGTGACCTATGGCACGAGCTACCACGCTCTGAAGCAGAGCGCGAACCTGCAGCCGGGTGAGACCGTACTCGTGCTTGGTGCCGCTGGCGGCGTCGGCATCACGGCCGTCGGCCGTCGAGATCGCCAAGGCGATGGGTGCGCGCGTCATTGCAGCGGCGAGCACCGAGGAAAAACTCGCGTTCGCGAAATCGGCGGGTGCGGACGAACTCGTGAATTATTCCGAAGTGCCGCTCAAGGAGACCGTCAAAGAACTCACTGACGGCAACGGTGCGGATGTCGTCTACGATCCGGTTGGCGGCGAACTTGCCGACCAGGCGTTTCGGGCGACCGCGTGGCACGGCCGGTATCTGGTCATCGGCTTCGCGTCAGGAGACATCCCGAGTTTTGCCGCTAATATCGCGCTGCTCAAAGAGGCGAGCATCATTGGCGTCTGGTGGGGAACGTGGGCTGCGAAGAATCCCAGACTACAGATGCAGAACTTCCGCGAACTGGCCGGCCTGATCGCCGAGGGCAAGCTCAATCCTCGAGTGACCGAGTCCTACGCTCTCGACGACTACGCCGACGCGTTCAAAGCGATCACGGAGCGGCGCGCGCGCGGCAAGGTCATCCTAAGGATGCAGTAGCGTCGACGACGCTTATCGAACGTACGGCGGCTGTCGCAGTACGACGAAACGTCAGGAATCGACTTTCTGCCGTGCTGATCTGGAACGGGCACGCGCCCGAATCGCCTTCTCGAGCCCCATGATCTTCTCGTAACTCCGCGGGAACAGACGGACGATCCAGTCCGCAATTCGCGCGTCACGGCCCACGACGATGCGTCGTTTGTTCTTTTGAATGCCGCGGATTATGGTTATTGCCGCCTCTTCAGACGTTGTCTTCGCCCTTCTGGCGAACGCCGCGACAAGTCTGTCTTTCGACACGCCAATCGCGTCTTCGTTGACGCGTGCGTTTTCCACGATTCGGGTACGTACCGCACCGGGGTGAACGCAGCTGACATTGATGGGCGTTCCGGCGAGTTCCATCTTGAGCGATTCGGTCAGTCCTCGCACGGCAAACTTGGAGGCGTTGTATGCCGACTGGACGGGGACCGACATGAGTCCGAAGTCGATCGATATGTTGACGATATGTGCGTCCTCTGCTTGCCGAAGATAGGGCAGGAATGCCTTGCTGCCGTGGACCACGCCCCAGAAGTTGACGTTCATGATCCACTCGAGATTCTCCCAGGAGACAT
>CALZMR010000163.1 GCA_945788575.1 uncultured Woeseiaceae bacterium | reverse complement strand
ACGATCCAGGTGCGCGCCCCAGAATCGGGGCTTGGCATCGCGCACCGCTATGGTCTCGAACACGCCGTCGCCGTACTGCAATCCACGATCGTCTATCGGGATCGACTCCACGCGGGCGCCGTTTTCGAACCAATCATTCATCCGGTCAGTGATCGCAACAGCCCTTCAGCCTTGGCCCGCGTCTCGGCCAGTTCGGCTTCGGGCTGAGAATCGGCGACGATGCCCGACCCGGCACGGAAATGAATCCGGTTGCCGCGCATCACCATCGTCCGAATCATGATATTGAGATCGAGGCTGCCATCGCGATTAAGATAGCCGAACGAGCCGGTGTACGCACCGCGCGGACCGCACTCCAGTTCACTGATGATCTGCATGCAGCGCACTTTGGGGCAGCCCGTGATCGTTCCGCCGGGGAAAACCGCCCGGATTGCTTCGCCCGGCGTTACCTCCGGCCGCAACGTGCCGCGCACGTTGGACACGATGTGGTGCACATGTGCGTAGCTCTCCAGCACCATCATCTCGTCAACCTCCACGGTACCGGCTTCGCAGACACGGCCGAGATCGTTGCGCTCGAGATCGATCAGCATGACGTGTTCTGCGCGCTCCTTCGCGTTCGCAAACAGTTCGGTCGAGAGTCTGGCGTCGACCTCGGGATCCGCTGATCGCGGCCGGGTGCCGGCGATCGGTCGAGTCGATGCGACACCGTTGCGGATGCTGAGAAGGCGTTCAGGTGATGAGGAGATAACCGTCGTACCCTGCCAGTGCAGGAGGCCGGCGAACGGCCCGGGATTCGCTTCGCAGAGCGCTGAATAGACCATCTCCGGGCGGAGCCGGTCGTCTATCTCCACGTCCCAGCCGCGCGACAGGTTCGCCTGATAGATGTCGCCCGCAGCAATGTAGTCGCGTGCCCGGCCAACGGCTCGCAGGAAGTCCACCGCAGCCTCCTCATGGGTGACCGGCGTCGCGAGCTCGTCCGGAACCTCGGTGCGCCGCGCATTGCCTATATCTGCCTTGACTCGCTCGGGGTCAATATCGGCATCGGCCTCGAAAACGAGCCAGCATTGCCCATCGGAATGCTGTCGAACCAAGGCCGCCGGACAGCGCACGGCGAACGCCGCCGGCATCGCGTCATCGCTGGCCAGATCCAAAACAGGCTCGATCTGGCCGGCCAGTTCGTAACCGAGGTAAAGAAACCAGCCGCCCACGAACGGCAGCGGAGATTTGCTGGGCTCGGTGCGCTCGCCCGCCCAGGCGTCGTCCAACTCGCTCAGGAAATCGGGCTCGGCGCCGCTCCCGTCGAGCACAATACTGCGCTCGGTCGCCATGAACAGGATGTCGTAACGGCCAAGCCGGTCGTCGCTGGCGGTACTTTCCAGCAGAAACGGATAGCGTTTTGGATCGGCCGCGTGCAGCGCCACGAAGTCGACGCTGTCGTTCAGCCTTTCGACGAGACAGTCTGTCTGCGCGGTTGTATTCCGCCTGAGCACGGCGGCCCGATCAGTCGGGCGCTCGGAAGACCAGACTCGCGTTGGTGCCGCCAAAGCCGAAGGAATTCGAGATGGCTGTGCGGATTTTCGCGTCTCGCGCCTCGTTGGGCGTGTAGTCGAGGTCGCAGGCCGGGTCCTGATTCTCGAGATTGATGGTCGGCGGAACGACCTGGTCCTGGATTGCGAGAATGGAGAAGATCGCTTCGGCCACTCCCGCCGCCCCGAGCATGTGCCCCGTCGTCGACTTCGTAGAACTCACCATGAGCTTGTCGGCGTGGTCGCCGAACGTGCGCCGTATGCCGACTGTCTCGCCAGCGTCGCCGGCCGGCGTCGACGTACCGTGGGCATTGAGGTAGTCGACATCGGATGGATCGATACCGGCGTCCCGAATAGCCGCGCTCATGCACTTGCGGGCGCCCTCACCGTCCGCCGGCGGCAGCGTAATGTGATAGGAGTCGCCGCTCATGCCAAACCCGACCAGCTCTGCGTAAATCCGGGCGCCGCGCGCCTGCGCGTGTTCGAGTTCCTCGAGAATCACGCAGCCGGCACCGTTGCTGAGAACGAAGCCGTCGCGATCGACGTCGAATGGACGGCTTGCCGCCTTCGGGTCGTCGTTTCGAGTCGTCATCGCCCTCGCCGCACAAAATCCGGCCATCGCGAGCGGCGTCGTCGCGTGCTCCGATCCGCCGGCCAGCATCACATCGGCATCGCCGTGCACAATGCTTCGGCCTGCGATGCCGATACAGTGCGTCGACGTTGCGCAGGCCGTTACGATCGAGATATTCGGACCGGTGACGTGCTGCAGGATGCTGACCTGCCCCGATGTCATATTGATAATGCTGCCGGGAATGAAGAACGGCGAAACCTTGCGGACACCGCCAGCCAGCATCTTGTCGTGATTGTCTTCGATGAACTTGATGCCACCGATACCGGAGCCCATCGCAACCCCGATCCGGTCACCGTTCTCCTCGGTAATCTCGAGGCCGGCATCCTTGATCGCATCGACGCTGGCAGCAATGCCGTAGTGGATGAAGGGATCGTTCTTGCGTTGATCCTTCGGTGGCAGGTACGCGTCAACGTCGAAATCCATGGCCGTACCCGCGATCCGCGTTGGATACGTGCTCACGTCGAAATCCTCGATCTCGCCGATCTGCGCGATGCCATCGCGCACGTTTCGCCAGGCTGTATCCAGCCGACTGCCGACCGGAGAGACGATGCCCATGCCGGTAATAACGACGCGTCTTTGCTTCAAGGTATTGCCGTAGAGATTGGCAGAACTGCCATTTGGATACGGCGCGGCGGGGACCGCCGCGCCACCGAAATCAGCTGTTGCTCGCTCGCGAGGTCACGAAGTCGATCGCCTGCTGCACCGTCGTGATCTTCTCGGCTTCCTCGTCCGGAATTTCGGTTTCGAATTCCTCTTCGAGGGCCATCACGAGCTCGACCGTGTCGAGCGAATCAGCGCCCAGATCATCAACAAACGAGGCATCGTTGGTAACCTCTTCTTCCTTCACGCCGAGTTGCTCGGCAACGATGCTCTTCACCTGTTCTTCGATACTGCTCATTGGGTTGCTTCTCCTGGGAGACGAAAAAAACGGTAAGTCCTTGATTTCTCAAGGTGCAGCCTTACCGTGGACGCGTATTGTATGTGAATCGGCAGCGGCAATCTATATGCGCGGGGCTTGATTTTCGGACGATTTAGTCCATCAGCATGCCGCCATTCACGTGCAAGGTTTCTCCGGTCACGTAGGCCCCGGTCGGTGCGGCCAGGAATAGCACTGCATTGGCGATATCGTCGCCCTGACCCAGCCGCGCCAGAGGAATCTGGGACAGCATGGCTTCACGCTGATCCTCGGGCAATACGCGCGTCATGTCAGTGTCGATGAATCCGGGTGCCACCACGTTGACCGTGATGTTTCGCGAGCCGATCTCTTTGGCGAGCGACTTCGAGAAACCGATCAGCCCGGCCTTGGCGGCGGCGTAATTCGCCTGACCCGCATTGCCGGTGACACCAATGACCGATGCGATGTTGATGATCCGGCCTTTCTTCGCCTTCATCATGCCGCGCAGGCAGGCTTTGGAGACCCGAAAGGAGCCGGTCAGATTCGTCGAGATGACGTCGTCCCACTCGTCGGGCTTCATGCGCATGAGCAGGTTGTCCCGAGTGATGCCTGCGTTGTTGACGAGGATCGTCGGTGCGCCTTCGTTACTCTGAATATCGGCCATCGCATTCGCAACAGACTCCTCGTCGGCAATGTTCAAAACAACACCGCGCCCGGACTCGCCGAGCGCGTCGCTTATGCCCTGAGCCCCGCCCTCACTGGTGGCGGTACCAACGACCTGGGCGCCTGCCGCAGTAAGCGCCTGTGCGATAGCCGCACCAATACCTCGAGACGCCCCTGTAACCAGGGCGATTTCGCCTGCCAGCGCATCCGCCGAAAAAATATTGCTCATCTCTTTCCCCCTGATATTCCGTGTCGCCAATCGGACGTCGCGCTTGCTCACGTCCCGCCGCAGCTCGTCAAATCTCGAGCGCCTTGTCGAGGCCGGCGTTGTCGTGGATCACGCCAACGGGCACGCTCCTGTCAATTCTCCGGATGAGACCGGCGAGCACCTTGCCTGGACCGCACTCAATGATCTTGTCGGCACCGGCCGCGATCATGGCCTCGACTGTCCGGACCCAGAGCACCGGACTGTAAACCTGAGCGGAGAGCTTGCGGCGGATGTCATCGCCATCCGTGTACGGCTCCGCCGTCGCGGCGCTGATGACGGAGACGCCGGGCGGCTTGAATTCTGTCGCCGCGAGCGTTTCCGCAAGCGATTCGCCGGCGCCACGCATCAGCGATGAGTGCGACGGCACGCTGACCGGCAGCACGATGGCTCGGCGCGCGCCATGCTCTTTGGCAAACGACGGCCTGACTGACCGCGCACGCGTGTCCGGCAATGACAACCTGGCCGGGCGAGTTGAAGTTGACGGGTTCGGCGGTGCCGATCGTCGACGCTTCGTCACACAGCGACATGATGGTCTTGTCGTCGAGCCCGAGTACGGCGGCCATTGCGCCTATGCCTACGGGAACCGCTTCCTGCATCAGCTCGGAGCGACGTTTTACCACCCGCATCGCGTCGGAGAAACTGACGGCTCCCGCGCACACGAGCGCCGTATATTCGCCGAGGCTGTGCCCCGCCATCTGCGTCGCCTGTGCGCCGTCGGACGCCTGCCATGCTCGCCACGCCGCCACGCCCGCTGCGAGCATTGCGGGCTGCGTCACCGTTGTTTCCGCAAGCTTCTCCGCCGGTCCCGCGCGGACGATATCCCACAGATCGAAACCGAGAACGTCGTCGGCTTCGCTCCACGTGTCGCGGACGACGTCGAAACGCTCAGAGAGGTCCGCCTGCATGCCGGGCGACTGTGAGCCTTGTCCCGGAAAGACCATTGCAAGTGTCATGTGAATCCCCCGTACTCGCTCAGGCGGCGCATTATAGAGAGGTCATCCGCAGGACTCTAATCCCGAGCGCCGCCAGCAGACCCCCGATCGCGCCGTAGAGATGCGCCTCGGTGACGACCGCGCCGCCAGCCGTAGCCTCTGATCCGGGGACCGGACCGACAAGAGCCTCGTACGTCAGTTTTGCCGCCAGCAGGATCGCCAATGCCGCGGCTTCCGGACGCCGCTCCTGCCACAAGCCGATCGCACCAGCGGCGAGCATGCCGTGAAGCACGCCGGAGAGCCCCACGTACCAGGCGAGCTATCGATCACGACGATGCAGACGGCGACGATCAGGAGCCACTGGAGTGCGGAGAAACACCGGCCGACGAATATCCAGATCAACCATAAACCGACGAGGTTGAGCGCCGCATGCGCAAAGCCCAGGTGCACGAGGTGCCCGCCGATCAGGCGCTGGACCTCCCCGCTCCCGATCAGTACCCGATCGTATTGCAGCAGCGCCCGGCCAGCGTCGCCGTATACCGCCAGAATCACGCTGATCGCGGTGATGACGAGCGGTATAGCCCACGCATGCAGGCAGGTTTTCAGCAGGTCCGCATTGAGTTTGATTAACCCCACCTTTGATATACTCGCGTTTAAGCCTTTGAACAGTCAATTTCGGTGCCCGTCGGGCCCGAACGCGGAGTATTGCTTTGAACAGGAACACCCAGCGCGGTTTCACGCTGATCGAGATCATGGTCGTGGTCATCATCATCGGTCTGCTCGCCGCGATCGTCGCACCCAACGTCATCGGCAACATCGACAGGGCCAACGACACTCGGACGAGGGCCGATATTCGCCGGATCGACGAACAGATGAAGTTCTTCTATTACGACAATAGTCGTTTTCCGACGACCGAACAGGGAATCCGGGCACTGGTGACGCAGCCAAACGATCCCAACATCCGAAACTGGCGTTCTGGCGGCTACCTCGAGAGCATGCCGGTCGACCCGTGGGGCAATGAGTACCTGTATCTGTATCCGGGCAACAATCGCGAATTCGACGTGTACTCGCTCGGCCGAGACGGCCGGCCTGGCGGTGAAGGTTACGATGCCGATATCGGCAACTGGAACCTGACCGAGCAGCGGTAAACCATGACCGGTCGCGCGCGCGGCTTTACTTTGATCGAGATTCTGGTCTCGATCGTGGTTATCGGCATTCTGATGTCTGCCGTGATGCTGTCCTTCAGAGTCACCAGCGGCGAGGAAACGCTTCGCGACGAGGCCCGTCGCCTGATGTCGCTCGTTGAACTCGCGCAGGACGACGCCATGCTGCAGGGCCGCGAGTTCGGTCTCGAGTTCACGACCGTTGCCTATCGATTCGTCGAATACGACCCTTACACCAATCAGTGGGCCGAATTCGTAAACGATAACTATCTACAATATTGGTCGCTTCCGGAGAACATCGAATTCCAGCTTTTTCTCGAAGATCAGCGCGTCCTGCTGGATCTCCAACACGAGCCTATCGACAACGGCAACGCCTCGAACCAGCCGAACGAAGCCTATGCACCGCACCTGCTCATTTTCTCCAGCGGGGACGCGACGCCGTTCGAGCTCCACCTGCTGAACGATGTGGACGAGTTTCGCATCGGTATCCAGGGCGATCTTCTTGGAAATCTCGAGTTGATGACCGATGAAGACTTCGATCGATAAATCCGGCCGCGGCTTTACTCTGGTCGAGGTGCTGGTTGCACTGGCCATTGTCGCGCTCTCATTGACCGGGATCGCCGTCACGCTGGGCGACATGCTGAACAACGCGAGATGGCTCAAAGAGAGCACATACGCGAGCTGGATTGCGCAGAACAAGATCGTCGAGTTTCGTCTGGCCAACGAAGTCCCCGACGTGGACGAGACGACCGGCGACGTCTTCTACGCGAACTCGGACTGGACCTGGCGCGCCGTCGTCTCGGAAACCGGTATCGAGAATCTCTGGCGTGTCGACGTCAGCGTCGGCCGCCCCGAGGGAGACTATATCCGCACCGTCACCGGATTCATCGGCGAGCCGATTCCGCCCGGCGCCGCGAACAACATCTGGATTGGCAACGCTATACGTGCCGATCGCGGTGATGACGGAGCGACGGACTGATGGCTGCCGCAAAGCACCGACGCCGGGGATTCACACTGATCGAGGTGCTGGTCGCCATGGCACTGTTCGGAGTGATGTCCATCCTCGCGTATCAGGCTCTGGGACAGACCTTCTTCAACGCCGATCTGCTCGGCCAGCGCATGGACCGCCTGCAGGCGATACAGCGCACGATGCGGCTTCTGGGCCGCGATCTGATGCAAACAGCGCCCCGGCCGGTACGCGATCCTCTCGACGGCCCACCGATGCCGGCGATCCGCACCAGCCCGACGTCCCTGTTCGCGCTGGAGGTCACGCACGGTGGCTGGCCGAACCCGGCCGGACTGCCGAGGAGCACGCTGCAGCGAGTGGCCTGGCGCATCGAGGACGGCGATCTCGTGCGGCTGCACTGGAACGTGCTGGACGCGACGATCAATACGGACCCGGTCGGCACGATTCTCCTCGATGGCGTCGAGACGATCGAATTCCGCTACCTCGCCGCCAACGGCGAATGGTCGAACCAATGGCCGCCGCTCGGCGCTTCCGGGCCCGGCACGCTTAGAGCGCGCCCGCGGGTCGCTGAGGTCGTTCTCACGTTGAGCGGCGAAGGCGAGATTCGACGGTTTTTCGAGGTGGCGCCATGAGGACGGCGCGAAGCCCGCAGGCCGGTGTCGCGCTCATCACGGCGCTGTTGGTCATGGCGCTGCTCGGGATTCTCGGACTGACGCTGTCCTGGGACAACGGTCTCGACGCTCGCCGGACCTATACCATGCTGTTTCACGACGAAGGTTCGCAGGCGGCTCTCGGCGCCGAGAACTGGGTCGGCAGCCTGTTGCGAGACGATGCTGTCGATACCACGACCGATCACCTCGGCGAAATCTGGGCGCAGGAACTCCCGGTCCTGCCGATCGAGAGCGACACGATTCAGGGCGCGATACAGGGAGGCGTCGAAGATCTGCAAGGGCGGTTCAACGTCAACAATCTCGTCGACGGCAATGGTGAAGTCGATCAGGACGCCCTCGCACAGTTCGAGCGGCTTTTGGTCGCGCTGGGACTCGATCCGAGGTTCGCGGGAATCGCCGCCGATTGGATCGACAGCGATCAGAATCCGGGATTTCCCAACGGCGCCGAGGACCCGATCTACACGGGGATGATCCCACCGTATAGAAGCGCGGATCAGCGCCTGACCTCGATTACCGAACTGATGGCACTCGAGGGTATGGACAAGGCGACATACGATACGCTGGCGCCGCATATCGCCGCCCTGCCGGGCAACACGGGCATCAACGTCAATACCGCGACGGCAGCCGTACTGCAATCGCTCGACGAGGGCCTGAGCCCGCAGGACATCGAGAGCATGATCGCCGACCGTGAAGAATCCGGATTCGCGGACTTCCAGAATTACTTTCAGACGCTCGTGCCGGCTGAGGTACTGGACTCTCTGGAGGAGACGTCGAGCTTTTTTCAATTGAAGGTCGTCGTACAGATTGATACGGTGCGCATCACTTACTACAGCGTGCTGTACCGCGAGCCTTCCAGCGGCGCCACGACACCGATTCTCCGCAGCTTCGGAACCATCTGACTATGACCACCTATTTCGTCATCCGCCTGGGCGGGACCGCAGACCAGCCTGTCAGCTGGATTGCCGTGGATGACAAAGGCACGCGGCGCGATCATCCCGGGACGGGTACGCTCGAGGACGCCGCGCGCCAGGTGCGCGAGCGCCCCGTGATCGCTCTCGTCCCCGGAATCGAGGTCGTGTCGTTGAATGCCGAGGTGCCCGCGCGCGGCGCTCGCCTGCTCGCGGCTCTCCCGTATGCGCTCGAGGATCAGCTTGCTGACGACATCGAGAATCTGCACTTCGCGGCCGGCACGCGACGTGACGACGGCACGACGCCCGTCGCGGTGGTAGCGCGTAGCGCAATGGCTGGCTGGGTCGCGCAACTCGAAGCGGCCGGAATAGCCGCAACCAGGATCGTTCCCGAAAACCACGGCCTCGCCTACACGCCCAACACCTTGTCCATGGTGGTTACCGACGACAGCGTCATGTTCAACGATGGCGAAAACGTCGAGTTCGTCGTTCCCGGGCTGCGACCGAGTGAGGCGCTGGCCGCAACGGGGATCATCGGCGGCGAGGACGACGACGCATCGAGGCACCTTCTCGTTTACTGCGATGCGGGCATCGGCGACGAGTACGAGAAGGACTGGGCGCTGCTTCGACACGAGCTGGACAGCGTCGACGTACACCTGCTACCGGATGGCGTTCTGCCGCGGCTTGCGGTGACCGTCGCCAGCGGCGCCGGCATCGATCTCCTGCAAGGCCGTTTCGGCGCTCGGACGGACCTGAGCGCGGCGTTCCGGCCCTGGCGATTCGCGGCCATGTTCCTGATCGGATTGTTCGTCATCGGCATTGGCGGCAAGGCGGCAGACTACTACCGGCTGAGCGTCGAGCAATCCGAGCTTCGCGAGCAGTTCGCGGATGTCTACCAATCGATTCGACCCGGAGCGACTCGCGACATCGTCGACCCGCGCGGCATTGTGATGTCTCTCGGTCGCAATGACGGGTTGCCGACAGCCGCCGGACCTCAGGTCTTTCTGCCATCGCTGGAGCAGCTTGCGCTGGCACTGCAGCAGAGCGATGCGGTGAGCGTCGAGGCGATCTCATATCGCGCGGGCGTCATCGACGTTCGACTGACCGCCCCTGACGTACCGACGCTCGACGGAATCGTGCAGACAATCAGCGCCTCCGGACAATTCACGGCATCGCTGCAGTCTGCCGACAGCGTCGGTGACAGGGTCAATAGCCGCATCCAGATTCGGGAGACCGGCGCATGAAGGACTGGTTCGACAATCTCGAACAGCGCGAACAGCGGATTCTTGGGGTCGGCTCGATCGTCGTCGCCATCATCTTGTTCTGGTGGCTGATCTGGTCGCCCCTCGACAAGGGCCAACGGGACCTCGAGGCGAGCGTGACCTTGTGGCAGACATCGCTCACGGAATTGCGAGGAATTGCGGCGCGCGGCGACACGTCGACGGGATCCGCACCGACACAGGCTGCCGGAGCGAATCAGTCGCCCGTCGTTATAGTCGATCAGACGCTGCGCTCGCGCGGTCTGAACAGCGCGGTCCAGCGCCGCCAACCGATACCAAACGGCATTCGAGTCGAATTCGAAGACGTGGCATTCGACCAGCTCGTCGTCTGGCTCGGCGATCTGAACGCGCGTTACGGCATGGTCGTCCAGGCCGGTAGCATGCAGATTGCCAGCCGCAGCGAGCCTGGTCTCGTCAATGCGTCGGTGACACTGGAGCGCGCGCAATAATGTCCCACTGGCGCCGCCTGCTCGTGATCGGCGTCTTGACGCTGATCGTCGGACTCATCGTCAAGTTCCCGGCCCGTGTCGCCTACCATTGGTTCGCGCCACCCGAGATCGCGGTCGCGGGTATCGAAGGCACGGTCTGGCGAGGCACGGCACAAAGCGCCGATATCGGCGGCTTCTACGTTGGCGACGTCGAATGGCGCTTCCGCCCGTTCGGCCTGTTCACCGGCAGGCTGTCTTACTCAGTCTCGGCAAGGCCGCAGTTTGGAACGCTGGTGACCGACGTGGCGCTTTCACCCGGAGGGGCCATTACGCTCACGGCGATGGAAAGCAACGTTTCGCTGCAGCCGTTCGACGTACTGATCGGCGTGCGCGGCATGCGTGGTACCGCCGCAGTGCAGTTCGACCGGCTGAAGATCGCCGATGGCTTCATCGCCGAAGCGGAGGGAAGCGTCGACATCCGCGGCCTCGTCGTGCCGCAGGTTTCACGAGAACCGATTGGCGCATATCGAGTCGAGCTTTCGACTCAGGAGACCGGGATCGTCGCGAGCATCGTGGACACCGACGGCCTGGTCGATGTGGCGGGCACTCTGACTCTTACAGCAGGTCGCAGTTACTCGCTGCTGGCCGTTCTCGCCGCAAAGCCCGAAACGCCGCAGCAACTCCGGCAACAAATCGAATTTCTCCCCAGAGCTGACGCACCGGGTCGCCACGAGTTACGCCTGGAAGGGCAGCTCTGATCCCACGTCGACCTCGACGAAACGGCTGAGTAACGGGAAATACAGCGCGCAGCGAACGGCTTCGCCGGCGAAAGCGCCGTACAAGTGGGCGTAGACCGCGAGCTGCTCGCGATAGCGATCGCTCTCTGCCTGCAGGAATCCGTCGAGATCGCCACCTTCGTGACTACTCGTCTTGTAGTCGACGATCCAATGCGTGCCGTCGTCGTCAATGCGTACACGGTCGATGACGATCGAACGGATCTGGTCACCGACGACGCCCGATAGGCCCAGCTCCGCCGCACCCTCGCCGCTCAGTATCCACTGTCCCTTGTCGTCGGACGCCACTCGAGACAGCGCTTCCTCGACGCGCGTGGACGCGGCCGGGCTCGCCCCGAGTTCGCGCAGCCACCGCTGTGTCGTCTCTCGCAGCGAATCGACATCCGCACTCAGGTCGACCTTGCCTTCCGCCGCCAATTGCAGCCAGCGATGGACAACCGTCCCCGCCAACCGGGCGTCCACACCGACCCAGTAGTAGTCGACATGCTCCGTAGCCACATCATCGCCGGCCGGCTCGACCGGCAGTGGTGCCGGTGCCGGTAATGTCCAGTTGGCATCGATGCGCCGCAGTGCCGGCTGCATCCAGGTCTGGCCCTCCTCGGGTTCGACGCGAATACAACCGGACTCCCAGGCGAACTTGAAGTCTGACTCCACGATGGGCCAGAGCTGCGCCAGCAAACTGCTCGAATGCGCCGACCGGTAGTCGCTGCCGTCCGGCTTCACGCCAACGTGACCGACGAGATGCAGCGCCTTGA
>CALZMR010000162.1 GCA_945788575.1 uncultured Woeseiaceae bacterium | reverse complement strand
CGATCATCGCGGCACAGGGCCTTTCCGGCGACCCGACGCAGGGCCGGATTCTGCCATCCATCAGCGATCCGCTCGCACAGCTCGGCATGAGGCTGTTTTTCTCGAAGAGCCTGAGCGGCGACCTGGATACCGCCTGCGCGTCCTGTCACCACCCCGCGCTTGGCGGCGGTGACGCTTTGTCATTGCCGGTCGGCGTGGGTGCAGTCGATCCCGACGTGGTGGGTCCCGGTCGCACGCGTGCAGATGGACTTCCCAACGTCGGCCGGCACTCTCAATCCGTATTCAATGTCGGCCTGTTGGATGCCGCCCTGTTCTGGGACGGCAGGATCGAGAGCATCGGCAAGGAAGCCGGACTGAACGGTACGGGCTCCGGCATCCGCACGCCGAACTCGCCGCTCAATGCCGCCGACCCTATGGCTGGTCCGAACCTTGTGGCGACCCAGGCAATGTTCCCACTGACCGTACCGTCGGAGATGCGTGGCAGCCTCATGCCGACGGCGACGGACCAGGAAGTCTGGGATCACCTCGCCGCAAGGCTAGGAGACTACGGCAGCGGCCAAGGCGAACTCGCCAACAACAACTGGCTTGCCGAGTTCCAGATGGCGTTCGCCAGTGCGGAGACGGCCGAAAACCTGATCACGGTCGATAACATCGTGCTAGCGATCGCGGAGTATCAACGCTCAATGGTCTTCGTCGACACGCCCTGGCGATCGTATGTTCAGGGCGACCTGACAGCGATTAACGATAATGCCAAGGAGGGAGCCATTCTGTTCTTTGGTGATCCGGCCGACGAAAACCTCGGCTGCGCGGCATGCCATAGTGGCGACTTCTTCACCGATGAGGAGCACCACACGATTGGCTTCCCGCAGATCGGCCCCGGCAAGGGTAATACCGGAACCGGAGATGGAGACTTTGGCCGGGAGCAGCAGACGGCGGACGGCGCGGACCGCTTTCGCTTCCGAACACCGACTCTTCTGAATCTCGCTGCGACCGCGCCATACACGCACGCGGGCGCCTTCGAGCAACTTGAAGACGCGGCTCAGCATTATTTCCTGCCGGAGGACACTCGGGACGCATTCTTTAATGCTGGTGGCGCATGCGGGCTCGATCAGTTCCAGGGCCATGCGAACTGCCCGAATCTGTTCCCGAACTCGCTCGCTCACACTAACGATGCGCTGAACAAGGTATTCCAGGATCGAATCGGTGCACCCGACAGGACGTTTCCCGACCTGAGCTTCTCGCCGCTATCGGACGCTCCGCTCTTGTTCTCGTTCCTGCTTGCGCTCAACGACCCTTGCGCAACGGACCGAGCGTGTGTGGCGCCGTGGATTCCCGACGCGGCAGGCGCGCCGGACGACAATCAGCTCAATGCAACAGATGCACTAGGTAATCCCCTCTAGGCGACGGCGCCTGGATGCGCGGCGGGCTTCGGCCCGTCGCGCTTTTCTTATTGGGCCGCGTTTGCAGCGGAGGGGATATCGAACGGCTCGAGTCGCTCCGCGGCGATGACGCGTTCGCGTTGCAGGCTGATCTCCTGGCGCACCGATTCGATCAAGTCATCGCTTCCTTGCAGGTCATCGAGCACCCGAAAGCGTGTATCGGCAAGATAACGGTAGTAGTCACGCCAGCCGGCGCCCACCGCCTCATGCAGACGCTGAGACGCCATCTCTTCATTGCTCATCAGGGCGTAGGTAATTGCTTCATCGATGAGCAAGTCGGAAATCAGCTGCGACCTGCCAACGCGTTGTTCCATCTGGTGCTGCCACAGCTCTGACAACACACGCTCGGCGTCGTCATCCCGCCCGACCGCCCGATAGGCAATCACAAGCTGGTGCGCTGGGGGGAATTGACCCGACTTTCCCCCGGGACCGTTGTAGAGGAACCAGCCAGGTCTGTAGAGCGGTTCGAGATACTGAATCGCCGCCTCCATATCGTCGTTCTCGAACGCGACCGCACCCATCATCTGCTGCGACCACGGCGTCATAGCCTCGTCTTCTGCGTGGGCGTCTTCGTGACGCGCGGCGATATCCTGAAGATCTTCAAAGCGTCGCTGCAACCCGAGTACGGCGAGCTGGCCGCCGAACCACCAGTGACTATCGGGATCCACGTAGGCTATCCCTATCCACCGATTGGCCTCATCGAACATGCCAAGACGCGAATACGCGACCGCCAGCGCGTTCGAGTACCAACCTATTGTGTCCGGGCTCAGGCCGCCGTTTTCGCCACCGAGTTTGATCCAATGAAGCGCTCTCTCGTAGTCGCCTGCGCTGATCTCAACGTTTGCGATCCAGTCGTAGGTGTATCCGGGGACATCGGGGAACTCGAGCACCTGCAGCATATGATCTCGCGCCGCGTCGAGCTGGCCGTCAGCATGCAGATTGACGGCATAGTTCATGTTGAGCGTGTGATTCAGCGGATCTATAGCGAGAGCCTGTCGCAATACGTCCGACGCTTCGTCGCCTCTGCCGAGGGCCCGCAGCGAAATCTGAAGCCAGTTGTACGCCTCGACGAGTGACGGGTTGAGCTCGATTGCATGCCGCAGCGGCTCGACTGACGCCGCATACCCTGCCTCGTCATCAGTCGTCGTCATCAGCAACCCGTATACCGCGTGCGCCTGCGCTAGATTCGGGTTGAGCGCCAGCGCCCTTTCGGCATGAAATTCGGCTGCCGCTATGTTCTCGGTATCGTGCGTGCCGCGTATCGCGAGTACCGTCGCCGCTCCGGCATGGGCTGCCGCGAAATCGGGATCCAGCCTCAACGCCTCGTTGAAGGCATCCAGCGCGTTCCCTGCCCATTGATCCGCACGCCTCCTTAGATACTCATTGCCGACCAGGTACGCTCGGTAGGCGTCGAAATTATTCGTGTTTATCTGCTGTTCGATTGATGGACGGTCAGACGCGGAAGAGATGCCCTGGACGACCGATTGGGCGATTTCGCTCTGAATACTGAATATGTCGTCGTTGTCACGATCGAAGGTTTCGGCCCAGATCACGTTGCCTCGCGTGTCTACGAGTCGCGCCGAAATCCGCAACGTCTGCTCGTGCTGCTGCACACTGCCGGCAAGCACGTATCGCACGCTGAGCCGCTCGATGATCTCAGTGATCTCGGTTTCGCCAAAAGCGAACGAGGAGCGTCTTGCGACCACCCGAAGGTCCGGTACGCCAGCAAGCTGGTTCAGCAGCGTCTCGGCTATGCCGAGGCAGAAGAAATCGTTGTCGGGGTCGCCGCTGAGATTCTCGAACGGCAGCACGGCAATGGAACGATCGTCGACGGTTACGACGCGACCGCCGATCTCGTCACCGAGATTCTGGTACCAGAAAGCCGCTATGCCGAGCAGGATCAACACACCGGCGGCGATCGGCCAGGAAGGTTTCCTCGCCGATGGGGAAGGCTCAGAGTCAGCAGACGAAACGTTCGCGACCAGACGATAGCCCTTGCGCGCAATCGTTTCGATGAATTCGGGTTTCTTCGGATCATCGCCGAAGGCTTTCCGAAGATTGGTGATCGCTTTGTAGACGGGATTCTCTCCCATCGGCCGGCCGGCCCAGACTTCGTCGATGATCTCGTCACTCGACACGACGTCCGCGGCACGGCTCGCCAACAGGACCAGCACGTCCATTGTCTTGTTTTCCAAAGCAATCTCGCGCCCATTGCGGCGCAGCAGGTTGAGCTTCGGCTCGACCCGCCAGTCTCCGACGAGGAATGGAGCTGATTTGCTAACGATTGCCTCAGCCATGAGTTATTGCCCGATTGCCACGCACGATCGTCGGCCGGCCCGTTGGTGGCGTTTCCGACCGTGCTGCTTTTTGCCAGCTTACCAGAGGAATAATGCGTAATCGGGACGCGAAGTGCCTCAATTCCGCGCGGTTCAAAGCTCGGTGATTTGCAGCTTCCGGAGCTTCGGCGTCTTCTTCTGCTGGTGCCCCTGCATGCGGCGGAGGATGTTGTCGAGCATGTGGATTGCAGCGAGGATGTACGGGCCTTTGTTCAACATGACGCAATCAGCGCGCTGCGACATGGCAGCGTCGGTAATCTCGGCGCGGGACGGCTGCCCGGTCCTTGTTTCACGTTCCAGCACTGCGGTCGCCCAAATCACGGGCACCTGTGCCGCTTCGCACATCCAGAGAATTTCTTCCTGAATCTCTGCCAGTCGTTCCCAGCCGCACTCAACAGCGAGATCGCCGCGCGCGATCATGACGGCTGCCGGATAGTGGCGCATCGTAGTCAGTAGCAGACGCGGCAGATCGTTGAACGCCTTCTTGGTCTCTATCTTCGTAATCATGCCCACGCCGGCCGCGCCTCGTTTCTCGAGCTCTCTTTGCAGGGCCACGATATCCCTGGGTTTGCGCACGAACGAAAGACTAACGGCGTCGGCGTGTTCCGCGATGAAGTCGAGATTCTGCCGGTCCGTATCGGTTAGACCGAGTATCGCGATATCGCTGGCTGGAAGGTTAATTCCTTTGTCCGCCCGTAGTTTGCTGCCCTTCAACTTTGCGTGAGTGATCTCGATCTCGAGTTCGTCCGCGGAGGCGCTGATAACAACTCCCTCGATCTTGCCGTCGTTGAGCGCAATCGGATCGCCCTTGGTGACGAAAGCAAAAACTTCGGGTTGCCGACAGGCAATGTGCGCAGGCTCGACGACCGCACCTTCGCTGTCGAACACGGCCGGCGCCCCAAGGGTCGTCGAACTGTGCAGAATGAGAGTGTCGCCTGTTCGCAGAATGATCGGCTCGTCGCCTGCCGGCAGCGGCCGCACCTGCCAGGTCCTTTCGAGGCCACATCCGTCACGTTCGACAGTCAGTACCGTACCGGCGCCGATAAAGGCGGGCCGATCGCCGTTCAGTCGCACGCCCTTATCGGTCTTCTTGACGACGGCGAAACCGCGCTTCTTACCTCGCGTATCCTGGAAGTGGATGACGTCGCCGACTTCCACCGTCTCGATGCAATCTCGCGGCACCGGCACGAAGTCGCAACGTTCCGGCAGCAACTCCGTATCTTCGGGTACGAGGCAGACGCGTCTAGGCTTCGTGACCCGGCCGAACGCGTCGCGCTCAGGCCGGATCCGGACGACGCCCAGAGTGGATCTCAAATCGCCCGTCCGAATCTTGGGGCCGGCAAGGTCCATCGCGATCCGACACGTGCGGCCGTTCTCTTTCTCGGCCCGTCGTATGTTCTCGATCATCTTCAGCCAAACGGCCTTGTCGTCGTGAGCGCAGTTGATCCTGGCCAGGTCCATGCCGGCCTCGACCAGCTTGTGGACAAACTCATAGTCGGTGGCGGCATTGGTCGGCATCGTCACCATGATCCGCGCTTCCCGGCCGTCGGGGTTCGAACCCAGCGCATCGCGCACGTGCTGGTTCAGTGTTTCGGTGCTTTCGTGAAGCTCTCGCCAATCTTCCTCGAGAGCATGCTGTGTGGTCCCGACCAGGGTTTCCAGTCTGATGCGTACCATCGTCAACGATGTCATCACGTTTCGTTCGGCACGACCGAGCGATGACAGGCCGAGAAGGCCGAGTTCGATTTGAAGCTGCCGAATATCGGACTGGCGAAGCGCGACGTAGTGGACGAGGTTGACCGCGCTCTTACGGAACTTCGGATGGACTTTCTCAAGGGTGTCGGCGAACTGCGCCTCGAGATCTCGGGCGTGCCCCATGATTTCGTTCAGGCGCCCGATCAGCGCCTCGATATTCGGCCGATCCTGCACTGCTCGCTCCTCGCCAGCGCCGCCGCGTCGCGATTTTGCCCCTTCCATACCCAGTCTCTGTGCCCGGCCGCGGCGCCACGATAAGGGCTAGTACCTACGAGCGTGTTTCCTTTTCGCGGACGATCTCAGGCGGACAGCCGCTCGCGAGTCGCACCGATGTCACGAAGCGCGGACTCGAGCTGAGCCCAGCGCTGCTCCAGGGTCCCGGTGTAGCCGACCGACATCCTGACAAGCCCCGGACTGATACCGGCGGCCGACTTGTCCTCGTCGGTCATCTCGCTGGAGGTGCTGGAACCCGAACAGGACATCAGTGTGTCGAAGTATCCCAGGCTCACGGCCATGAAGCCGAAGTGATACTTGTTCTGCAGCAATGCCATTAGTTCGTTGGCTCGCTCCTCTTCGCCGAGGTCGATGGTCATGACGCCGCCGTATCCGTAGTCCGCGCAGCAGAGTTCATCGAATAACTTCCTGTCCGGATGACTGCCGAGGCCCGGGTAGCAGACGTCGACGCCCAGTGCTTCGACCCGCTCTGCGAGGGCGAGCGCTCTCTCGCCGTGCGCCGCCATGCGCAGAGGCAAGTGTGGGATTCGAAGGGCAATATCCGAAGCGACCTTCGGGTCCATCGTCGGCCCGAGCAGCATGAGCGGCCCGTTGTGCAGGTCCATGAGCGTGCCGATGAATTCGTGGCTGCCGCAGATGGCGCCGGCAATGATGTCGGACATGCCGCTGATGAACTTCGTAATGCTGTGCACGACGATATCGGCGCCGAGCGCGGCAGGACTCAGAATCAGAGGAGTGAACGTGTTGTCGACGACGAGCGGGATGCCGGCCTCTTTCGCGATCGCCGCAAGCTTCGGAATGTCCGCGACGCGAAGCGTCGGATTGGAGATGCTCTCGGTGTAGAGCACGCGAGTCTTCGGCGTGATAGTCGCCCGCACCGCATCGCAGTCGGT
>CALZMR010000161.1 GCA_945788575.1 uncultured Woeseiaceae bacterium | reverse complement strand
ATTAGGAATAACGACTTGGGATCGTGCCAACGATCTGGCAAAACAAATAGCAGACAATGTCCGGCGGCGAGACAGTCTGGAGTGGCTTTCAGCCGGGTGCATAGACAGAGAGATACGGTCCTTCTGTAATGAGAATAGGGCCAGAATCAACCGATCGGGCCGATTAAAGCTGCAACGAGTTCTGTCGCAAAGGTTGTCGCGAATGCTTCTCAAGAGATTGGCTAAAACTACCAATGTCGAAATGTCTGGACTTAAATGCACTAAACCTCAACATTTCATCATTCACGACTATATGAACCCCTGGGTATTGTTCGAAGAACATGCAGGTCATATAAAGCATCCTTCCAAGGACTGGGATTTTTGGTTTTCTCGGCCGCATAGAGAATGGCGGGATTACCTGCTCGATGAGGATGATCTAGTCCCCGATTTTGTTGCAACTTTTGAAAAAGAATATTGCGATTGGCTAGAGGGCGGAATGGTTCAAAAGGTTTTCACCAATGATTTTTTTCCAAGCTTTTCCCTGTATGAAGTGCAAAGGGCAACATAACAAATCGCTGCACTGGCCGCCCGGGCGTAGCTGTCACGGATGTTGCATCGTCTATACTTTGTGGAAAGCAACAGCCGCGCCAGCTACTGGCGCCAGTGAGCTCGAACGTTAGACGGAATTGGCAGGCTTGTTCCGAACTGACAGAAAAGGCATCTGAGGGTAATTGGTATGCGGCATCTATCTCATGTTGTCTCGCTGGTGGTTTGCGCTCTTCTTTTCGGATGTGGTGCACCGTCTGGTGAAGAACTCCGCGCGGAACAAGAAGCCGAGATAGCCAATACGCTTCTCACTATTACGGACGCTTATAATTCCGCGTGGGAGGAACTCGACCTCGAGAAGATCTCCGAATATCACGCCGCAGACTTCACCTACTACCGCCGGGGAGTGGTTCAGTCCGCTTCGCAACCGGAATTTGAGCAGGCCTACCATGATGATGTCGCAACACAAATTACGTCATATTGGGCCAACGCAACTGATACATGGGTCGAGGTATTAGGACCCGATTCCGGAGTAGTCGCGTTCGTGTTCCGAGGTGGTGTTGAGACTCCGGATGGCGCGAAGTTCGACTATGACGGTGCGCTTACGTACATCTATGAACGGCGAGACGAGAAGTGGCAGATCGTCCATATTCACGAATCGGCGTACCTCCCCGATTCGCCCTGACGTACTCAGAATTAACATCATGGGGGAAGAGCATCCACATCGGTGCAAGATTCCGTCTAACAAGGCGCTGCACGGGCCGCCGGGCGGTGCCTGTCACGGTTCTTGCAGTATGTTGCTATTCTTGTGGCAACAACCGCGCCAGTCACCTGGCGCCCGTAAGCTAGGACGTTAGGCGGCGTTCAGGCCAATTATGCGAGTAGCCATTCTGACTAACGGCCGGTCAGTCTGGGCTGATGAGAGTTCGAGCCGTTCTAAAGATGCTGCGGGCCGATGGCTGGGTTGAAATTTCTCGTCGCGGCAGTCATCGGCAACTCAAACACCCGACAAAGAAAGGCCGTGTAACGGTCCCGGGAAAGACTTCAGACGACTTGGCAACCGGCACCCTCAACAGTATTCTCAAGCAATCTGGCCTGAAGGAGTAACCTGCCCATGCGATATGCAGTTGTAATTGAATCGGCTGGCGCAAATTATTCCGCCTATGTACCTGATTTGCCGGGGTGCGTCGCGACCGGGGACACTATTGAAGAGGCCGAGTCTCAGATTCGTGAAGCAATTGCGTTTCATTTAGAAGGTCTGCGTGCCGACAACCTTCCAATTCCGCCGGCATCGAGTCGCGTGGACTATGTCGAAGTTGCCGCGTAACAATGCGCTGCACCAGCGTGACCGCTCCACGTCACACATCTTGCATTCGCAACATGCGCGCCCTACGCTGGCCATCTCGTTAGCTTAGACGTTAGCCAGACCAGTTGAGCAACTCACCTGTCAAACCACGCGGTCGAATCAAGAACGGCTCTTCTTTTGACATACCCGATCTAACCTCCTGCTTTGTATCATCCGTTGTGGCTTACCGGGAACACGACGCAACAGAGCATTCGGTCTCAATAATCGCATTCCAGCCTCGCGACTCCGATTGTTGGCACCGCTTCTTTCTGGATGCCGGAATCGGCTTCTGGGAGGAATGCTCTTCGAAAGATGTTTTCTATGATTTTGAGGACCTTGAGAAGCTGGACGTCCTTGCTGCCTACACGGATCTTGAGCCACGCGTAACTTCGGCAAGGTGCTGTAGTCCGGCGCTTTCGGCCTTTGAATGGGTTATGGGAGCAAGCACTCTCACTTTGCGATACTCGGACAGCTCAAACGAAGACTCCGCAACCTTGCTGTTATGTTCCGGTGCGCCGCCTGGCTAACAATGCGCTTCACCGGCATGGCCGCCCCACGTCACGCATCTTGAATTCGCAACATGCGCGCTCTACGCTGGCCATCTCGCTAGCTTAAGCGTTAGGAGGCCCGATTCATGATTGCCACCCGAATTGGCATTGTGCTTTGTCGTGTTGCCGCTGCGGTGCTAGTCGTTCAGGCAATCCGGTCGCTCGGGTATACGATTCCTGCGCTCCTCGATAATTTTGATGGGTTCGACGCCGATGTTTGGCTATTCATGCTGATGACGTTCATTCCTGGGCTTGCTGCAATCGGATTGTGGATATTTGCCAACCGGATTTGTGCGCTTCCCAATAGTTTGGAAGCAGATGGCGAGTCCGGACCGTTGCGAAACATCGACATCCTACTGGTCGGCACTTCGCTAATCGGCGTTTACCTGCTGATTTCCGGCATCATCTACGGTGTCAATGTAGAAGTATCGGCCTGGATGATATCGGGCCTTTATGAGGAGCACCCAATTCATCTTGATCAACAACAACTCGCTCGAGCAGCGGCATCCCGTGCCTCATACGTCATCGAGATTGTAATCGGAATCGCCCTGATTTTCGGAAGAGATCAAATATCGCGGATTCTCTCAAGAGCCCGATACGCTGGCACTGGTGCCTCCTAACAATGCGCTGCACTCGCCATTTGACCCAGTCCGCCTTACGCTGTCGCTCCAGGCAATCTGCGTCAAGTGCGTGAGAGCTTAAACGTTAGACAGCGGGCACTAAGAATGGCAGACGAACCGGCGGAATTTGAGCAAGCTTACTCGGAGCGTTCGTTTTGGGAGAAGATCAAGCGGTTCTCCCTCGCGGCGGGCCGTGAGGTAGTCGAGCACGCTCTCGTTCTTTATCACACGATGTCTGGACCGGACGTACCGGCGTGGGCCAAGACCACCATTACTGTTGCGCTCGGGTACTTCATCTTTCCCGCTGACGCGATTCCGGACATCACACCGGTCGTTGGATACGCGGACGATTTGGGAGTACTGGTAGCGGCGCTGGCTACCGTTGCAATCCATGTCACACCAGAGGCAAAACGTAAGGCTTCCGAGACCGCTGAGAAGTTTTTCGGAGATGGGCCTCGCGATCCCGCCCCCTAGGAATGCTGCGCCGGCACACCGTCTGGCGTCACGGCGCTTGCAATAGACAAGCTTCGCGCCGTACGCTCGTTATCTCGCTAGCTTAGGCGCCAGGCCGCCTTGGAGCTTACGATGGGGCCCCGCAGAATACGCAGCGTTCGGCACGTTCTCGCCGTGAATGATCTGGCCGTCTCAACAGAGTATTTCCTGACAAGACTTGGTTTTGAGAGAGACTTTGCAGTTGTCGGATGGGAGTTTCTTTCGTTTGGCGACTTTCAGGTCATGCTCGGCCATTGTCCCGACGAAATGCGCGCTTCAGAGACCAACAATCATTCCTACTTTGCCCATGTACTCGTCGAAGATGCTGACGAAGTATATTCTGAGTTCAGAACGAACGGCGCGACGTTCAGTTCACAGATTGAAGATAAGCCGTGGGGCCACAGGGAGTTTGGTGTGCTTACGCCCGAAGGGCATCGCATAATATTTGCGCACGAAATTGAAAGCTAAGCAGCCTAACAAGTCACTGCACTTGCCGAACTTCCTGCCTGTCACACGTCTTGCAATCGCAACATGTGCGCCAGATACTGGGCGTTTATTGGCTTAGACATTGGGCAGCGCTAAAGAATGGCTACTGCGATTGAACGTACGATTCTATTTATCGCGTGTTTTGCGAGCCTTTCGGGGGCACTTGCTTGTGACGACTTTGACTCGTCTGAATTCGTGCTGCCGAATCCCGTTATCAGAGTCGAACCTCCCGAAAACGGCGACGGTATAGAAAGTTGCGTTGTTGTGACATTTCGCCTGGTCGAGGAGGACGAGTCTGACGGCCATGCCCTGCTGGCCGAAGACGCAAATGCAGTTCATTCAAGCCCTGATGTAACCGAGGAGTCCCTGCAAAGAATGGAGCGAGCCGTAGAGAAATTTCTGTTCTTTTCGAGGAGCCACGAAGGCTGGAGCGAAAAAACCTACTACTGGGTGTTCCGCTACTAGCGGCGCAGCCTGACAATGCTCCGCACGAGCATACCGGCCGCCAGTTGCCCTTCTCGCTGATGAACAAGGGGCTCGCCTATACCGCTGTCCTATATCTTTCGTTTCAACCGGGCACGTAGCGGTTGAAGGGTTCTGTCTGACAATGCGGTGCATCAGCCTTTCGATATACCTGCAAGCCCTTGCAGATTCTTGTTTCGCGTCACTTCTGGCCCCGGAGGCCGCGACTCGACGACAGTGACGCCTGAGGAAGCGAACGAACATGCAAAATTCCAGGATCAATGACTGGTTGACGCTCATCGCAAATATTGCGGTTGTCGGCGGTATCGTCTTTTTGGCAATCGAAATTCGCCAGAACAACGAACTGCTTAGGTCCGAGTCACGTCAAACGCTCGTCGCGAATGACGTCACTTCTCTGACCGCCAATATTGAAAATGCGGACGTATTCGCAAGATTGGTATCCGGAGAAGACTTGTCGGCGGACGATCAGCTGCGTCTCAGCTTCATGTTTATGCTCGATCTGAGAAACCGCGAATTCGAGTATTTTCAGTACACCAATGGGCTGCTGGATGAAGAGACGTGGCTGGCCTATCGTCACGTGATCGTCGTCAATCATTCGACGGACTATGGTCGCAAGTGGTGGGATGAGATTGGTCGAGGCATCGTCGATCCGGCATTTGCCGACCTGGTCGATGATCTATTGGTGGATGTCCAGCCCGATGACACATACCGGCGTATGGCGACGTGGGCTGACGATTAGCCTGTTGCGGTGATCGCACGGTGAAACAGAGGCTCTGCTGATGGCCGATAAACTCCTAAGGCTCGTAGGCCCGCTTCACATCGCCGGCGGACTGTTACTGTTTCTGACAATATCTTTGCCGGGCACAAGCTCTCGTCTTGCTTCGCTGTTCGGAATGCCAGCCGATCATCCTTCATCAGCTTTCTTCATCAGCATCTTTGGCCCGACGGTCGCGAGCTGGGGCGTTCTGTTTTCGGCAGTCGTACGGCAGTACTACATCGCGCCGTCCGAGGACCTTTGGCGCCTGATGCTGCTCGCTGTTCTCCTTTGGGCGCCGCTGGATACCGGCCTTTGCCTCTATTTTGGACTGTGGGCCGCCGCTCTATTGAACACTATAGTCGCGACAGCGCTCGTGACCCTCCTGTTTCTTGCAAGACGAACGCTGTCGAATGCGCCGGAAGCTAGTACACGCAATTAGTCCGGCTCCGCCTGTGCAACGAACAGTGCGACGAGTGCGAGTGAGCCGCCAAGACGAAAAGCCAGCTCGCCCGCGCCCACGTATTGAGGGCTGAAGAACATGAAGAAGGCGCTTTCGGCCATGATGGTGAAACTGAAGAACATGAGTGCAAATGCCGCTCCGCATCCTGCGACTGCCCAGGTCTTGGACTTGCGGAACTTGTCAGACGAGGAATTGACGTTCCTTAGCATCGTCACCCCGCCGATACCGCCGCCGGCCAGCGCGGCGATCTTTCCCAGAACGATCGCGGCAACACCGATCCAGACGACCAACGGGTTGTCAGTTCGCCACGGCGGGCCGACGTCCTCCGGGATGCCGGTCATCGTCGTGACATGACGCACGGCGTCATAGACCTCGGACAAACCCGACAGATTGCCGACCGTGCCAATCAGGCCCCAGACGCCGACGGTGAGCACAAGCAGGATCTTTACCCAACGCAGCAGTTTCATGTCGTGCCCCTCGGGATTCGCGAATCGAACGACAGAGTAGTGAGCAGACGATGACAGTGCAATCTCGCCACATTACGGACGACGTGCCGCACCAGCGCGCCTGCGACTGTCAGGCACCTTGCATCCGGGAACAAGCGTGCCGTAAGCTCGGTGTCCCATCGACCTGGACATTGGGCGTCACCTGAGCTCCCGCAAGAGACAGACTGTGAAAATCACTATCACCATAGTCGCAGTATTGATGGGCCTCCTGAGTATTGCCGCTGGGGCCGCTAAGGTTGTTCTACTCCCGGAAGAGGTCGCATTTCTAAGTCAATTTGGCTTCAGCACTGATCTCACGATGTCCTTCGGGATCGTGCAACACAATCTTTGGCAGCGTCTCGTTGCTGCCCGTCGCACTCGCTGGATTCGTCGCTTATCGCAGCTTTTCAACACGGTCGGAAACCGTGGTCAGGGAAGAAGACATCTGACAATGCGCTGCACCTGATTAGCCGCCTCCGGTCACGCTTGTTGCGAGCGCGATAAGTTTGCTACAACTTGAATCCCTCGTTCGATCTATCGATTTTTATTGGAGGTCTCGAATGAACATTCACGATATCAAGGACCGCATGACCGCGAAGTCCATGTTTCTTTCCGAGGACGCGATCAATGGGAAACCCACCGTTATCGGCTATGAGAAGCGATTCAAGTGGCGTTGGTTCGCAACTCAACTGAATACTTTTGTATTTGCAGTCGATTTCGGTGACGAGACGATAACCGTGCAGTCCGTTGAAGACGTCCTGACCGAAGCGTTTGTATACGCGAAGAAGAACTACTCGGGATGGCCGCGAGGACTACAGTCGGCGCTGGGTGCAATCGCTATTCTGACCTCTTCGAGCGTCGACGATGACGCCGCCAGATACTGCACGGAATTGAAATCGGGCAAGAAATGGGCTGGCTTCTCCGTTCCCGTCATACACGATATTGGAACGAGCCAGACCTATTCGTTTGATCGGAATCCGATGTGGGGACGAATCTACTATCCTCACTTCAGAGATATGATCAATGAGTTGGTCTCCCGGCCTGACGGACCTTGAAAGTCTGGTGCGGCCGCTCATCGACTCAGACGTCATGGAGCACACACAAATTGCACCGCATGATTGTCGTCGTGCTAATTGTACTGGTCGCAGGATGCTCGAGCCGAACCGCATCGTATTGTGTCGTCGGCGAAGAAGGCGGTTGGACCCGCCTCGATGAACGACCGGCCCATGCCGCAGAGATACTCGCGAACGCACAAGTCGACGAGCGCGTCTTGCTACTAACCGTCGGATCCGTGGAGTGGTTCGCCAGAGACGATGGAGCTTACCTCCTCTGCTATCCTGGCCGAGAACCCGTTTGTGGTCAGCGAAACTACCATGTCGAGAGGACAGACGATGGTTGGGCCGCGCCGTTTCACTACGGAATATCGTGTCCCTGAGTCTGTCGATGCCGCTCCCTGCCATTACTCTTGGGGTCGAACCGTGGCCCGGGCTTCTCGCCGGTGAGACTCCAGGCGATTCCTCGAGCGGCATCGATGATTGAAACGCTCTCTCTGTTCATTGTCATCCTGACAGGCATCTACTTTGTCGCCCTGGCCGGCGCCGCTTTGTTCGCGCCAGTTCAGGCAAGTCGCTTTCTGCTCGGCTTCGCGGGGACTCCGTTAGTCCATTACGTCGAGCTATTGGTTCGCGTTGTGGTCGGTGGATCACTTGTTGTGTACGCACCGCACATGTTTTCCGCGGGTGCTTTCCGTTTGTTCGGCTGGGTTGTCCTCATCACGACAGCTGTTCTTCTCGTCCTTCCGTGGCGTTGGCATCGTTCCTTTGCGAACAGATTTGTTCCTCGCGCGACTCGCTACATCAAGGCGATTGGCTTGTGCTCGTTAGCGCTCGGACTGACCCTTCTGGCTGCCATCATTCGCGGAAGCGCCACCTGACAATGCGCTGCGCCGGCATGGCCACTATCGGTCACCGTTCTTGCATTCGCAACATGTGCGCCCTACGCTGGTGATCTCGCTGGCCTGGACATTAGTTGTCACTCCCCGAGGGAACTTGAAATGCAGGTTCACACCGATAAGCGGCCGAATTCAGCTGGCGCATTCTCCTCAAAGCTATTCAGAATAGAGAAGATCACCGGGCTGGCGGTCTTGGGCGGCATCCTTGCTTACCATCTTCTGCGCACGTTCGGATTTGGCCCGGAATTGCCCGGAATCTACGGTCTGTTTCCTTTGCTTCTGATGTTTAGTGGAGCCACTTTGCTTCTGGCGGGCGCGGCGTCTGAAAGGCGTCCGGCATATGCAGCCCTCTTACATGCTCCGCTCGTAATCTGGCTGATAATATTCGCCTTGGCTTTGAGCTAGTAATGCCGTGTACCGATCGATGTGCCGCCTGGCAATGCGCTGCATAGGCACACCGACCGCCACCAGCCGGCCTGCACTGACTCGCCAGGCATCATCGGGTATGAGATTGAAATGAACGACCGAAAACAGCAGAAGTTTGGCTGGATAGGAGGATGGCTCGGCGGCTTTATCTGGGTGCTGATTCTCTCGATTATCTTTCTTGTTCAAGGCAAGGGTGTGCAGGCCTGGATCGGGCTGGCGATCACGTTCAGTGCGGTCATCGTCATAGTGTATTCTTCGCCATGGAAGCACCCGCGCACCATGTACCGACTACTCATGATGCCAATCTACGTCCTTTTCTTTGCGGCTTGCTGCCCGTTCTTTTACCGTTCTGGACGATCGGTAAGCGGCGCTGGGATGACGACGGCGCCTGACCATCATGCTTAAGACGCTTGCGATCTACTACATAGCCTTTTCGCTTGTCGCGACGATAGTTGTGGCACGTTCTCGGTATTTCGATCGCGTGCGGAAACTCTTCCAGGCTGTCGTCGTATGGCTGCTGCCGATCATCGGCGCCTTGGTAATGCTTGTTTTCCATTCGATTGTGCATCGAAACATGACGACGAAGGCGGAACCCGATCGCCCGTCAAACAACAGCGACGACGTGCTTGCTGACCACACGGACTTCGACTGATCAGCGCTGTATGAGGGTTGCGTTAATCGCCTTCCATGTATTCACGCCCTGTCGGAGCAAATTTAATGTCCAATCCCGTTTACGCCCTGAATCTCTTCGACGTCACGAGCAAGGACGAGTACCTCACCTATGCCCGCAGATCCGCAGACGAGGTAAAAACACATGGCGGACGCGTTGTAGCACTCGGCAAGTTTCGTGAAGCCGCGGTCGGCGACATCGAACCGCGAAACGTACTGATTCTGGTCCAGTGGGAATCCAAACAAGCATTCGAGAACTACCGCGACGATCCGGCTCTTGCCGATCTCCATCCGCACCGAGTGAACGGCACGGACGGATATGTCTGGCATCTGTTCGACAAGCTCGAGGATCTGAGACCAATCCTTAAGGAGCACGATTGATGGGCGGCATCGAATCGGCTGCAGCGAGTAAGGTGCCAGCCCGCCGAGCAACCATGCAAAGTCTGGCGCTGCTCTGGGTTTTGTCAATCGTGACCGCGTGCAGCCCGGGACTGACGACGACGCCTGACATGATCGAAGTCACCGTAGGTAATTCCCCGGCCGAACGAATGCAGATCGCCGCTACCATCATGGTAACCCTGTCCAACGAAGGTCTGCCCGACATGTCCTGCACGGGCGCGGCCGAGCACTCGCCCGAATGCAAGGATGCGATCACGCCGTACGAACTAACGGTCGACGTCGTTCACAGCGAGGACATGTCGCGAGTCTATCTTCAGTGCCATGTCCGCGATGGCAGCGCTCATCCGGGACTGCTTGGAACCTGCCTGGGGCGCGTCAGGCAGGAGCTGGCTCGATGAGGACCGATTTGTTCTTCACTTAGGGATTGGGCCCGTGCTCGTGGCGATGCTCCTCATCAGTTTGCGTGGAAGCAAATGAACAAAGACGAATTGCAGACCGATCTCTCGAACGCTGTTAGCTTCAAGTTCGGCGACAGCGAGGAGCTGTGCAACGAGCTGCTTCACCTCATTCGAATGGGCAAGAAGACGGCAACCTGTGAGGCGCTTCGGGCGTTCGAGTCCGGCGCCGAAGATATGCCGGTCGTTGGCCGTCGCGATGTCGCGCTGAACTGGGATGATTCGCCGGCGCTCCTTCTCGAGACCCTCGAGGTCACACCGATGCGGTTCTGCGATGTCGACGAAGACTTCGCGCTTGCTGAGGGAGAGAACGACGATCTTTCAGGCTGGCGCCGTGACCACCAGGCGTATTTCGAGCGAAGCGGCGGTTTCGACGAGAAGATGATCGTGGTCTGCGAGCGGTTCCGGCTGATACGTGATCTGGAGTCGTAACGAAAAGCATTCAAGCCATACTTTCAGCATGGCCCAAACAGACGTGCTCATACCGGCCCTGGATGTCGGCCTTGTGCGTCGGGAGTTACAATGTGTCAAACAGGAACTACCTTCTCGTGTCCGCAACTCTGTTCTTACTCGTATCCGCAGCTCACCTGATCCGGCTCTTATATGCCTTGCCGGTCACGGTGGAGAACTACGCGGTGCCGATGTACATGTCGTGGATTGGCTTCCTGGTTCCGGCGGTTTTGGCAGTCTGGGCGTTTCGCCTGGCTCGATCCGCTGACCCGGCATGACGCTTAATGATGTTCGCGCGCTGGCTCTGGCGCTTCCGGAGACCAGCGAAGAACCACACCATCACTACACGTCCTTTCGCGTACGCGGCAAGATATTTGCGACAGCGCCGCCCGACAGCGAGCATCTGCACGTCTTTGTCGACGACGAACGGAGAGAACTCGCCCTGGCAATGTATCCTGATGCTTACGAACCGCTGACGTGGGGAAAGAACGTCGTGGGAGTTCGGGTGCAGCTACCGGCCGCTGACGCACAGGACGTTGAGGATCTGCTCTGTTCGGCGTGGGCGCTCAGGGCTCCGAAGAGGCTCCTCGCTCGTGTGTCAGATCTATCGAAGAAATCGGAGTGACGTGGCGCCTTCCAAGGTAAGGACAAAGCTCGGCATCAAAGTCGTCTTCACTCTCACCACGTTGAACTCGCCAGATTTCGACGCCAGGAAGCACGTCCATCTTGCTCGCATCGGGCTCGACCTCCATCGCTTTGCGAATGGCCATTTTGATCGCCGCGGCATTCTTGACACGAATCGCGACGAGCATTCGTTCGCAGTTCACGTTTGCGGGCAGCGTGTTGTCGGTCACCAAAATGACTTGGTTGTCAAGATTGGGCAGCACGTTCTTTGCGATGTCGATCTGAGGGCCGTCTTCGTCATCACGAATCCCCTCGATGATGTCCCGAAAGATTTCGTCGCCGAAAGCTTCATTGATGAGCGTCTCTGATGCCCAAAACGCGTCTTCGATCCGCGGATTCAGTCGGTTGAAGCTCGCCGCGTCATCATGGACCCACGTTGGAATGGTTGCCAATGGTACGTTGTCCAAGGCAAGCATCCGCGCGGCTTTTTCGAGCTTGTCCTGGGGCATGATCACGAACGCACGATGCAGCAGATCATATTTCTTTCCTGCCATCGCAAAGATCCCGCCTGCGGCCTTGATCACATCGAAGCCCTGATTCTCCAGCAGCTTGATAACGTCGACCTGATTCCCACGATCGACCTCGAATGACTCGCGTAAAATGCGGCCCATCTGAAAAGGC
>CALZMR010000160.1 GCA_945788575.1 uncultured Woeseiaceae bacterium | reverse complement strand
CGGCGTCGGGATTGCTATCGGCATCGCGATTGGCGCAGGTATTGGCGTCAGCCTAAGCAGAAGAGACGCCGATTCGGAGTCTGACAACCAGAAAGAAGACTGATCGCGGCGCAGCCTCGACAACGATCAAGGCAGGCTAGCCGTCACGGGCGTCCAGCACGGCCCGGATCAGGTCCTCGGGAAGGTCTTCGGGGACCGCCTCACCATCCGCGTCGAGCACGGCCTTGCCAGGCTCGATTGCGCGTTTGTAAGCGGCCAGGCATTCGCGGCATTCAAGGCAGATTCGGAGGTACCACTCGACGGTCTTCGCCTGCGGCGCTGCTCGCAATCGTCTGCTGCAGGCCGGCCCAAAGCAAGGGTAAGTGTGGAAGCACGAGCCCGTATCCGACGTCCTGCTCAGGCACGGACGGTCGATCCATAACCACTCGGAGTCAAAATAGATGAAAGAACTGCAGATCTACTCGCTGGACGAGCTCGAGGATCGCGCTCCAGCGTATGCGTTGGTGGCGGACGTCGATCTTGTCGTAACCCGATACGACGACGAGGTCAGCGTCCTGTACGGCCGGTGCGCGCACCGTGGCGCGCTGATGTCGGACGGCCACATCGACGGCGACAACATCATCTGCGGCGTTCACGGCTGGGACTACCGTCTCGATACGGGCGTCAGCGAATACAACAACTCCGAGACGTTGCCGAAGTTCAAGTCCTGGGTAGACGACGGCAAGGTCTTCGTCGATGAGGACGAAATTGCCGAATGGGCGAAGAAGCACCCGCAGCCGTTCCAGCGCGACTCCTATCAGGGCGTCTATCAGGATCCGACCGGCACGGCCGATGAGCCGCACGTCAAATTCATTCGCAAGCTCGCGAACGACGGGCTGAGCAAAGTGGGTCATCACGGTCCGTCCGCCGCGATGGGCGTGCCGCGCGGCAGCTTGCCGTCGTGGGACGACCTGCAATTCGTGGTGGGGCAGCTGCACAAGCTGCCGTTGCTGGATGACGAATCAGTGGGTACGGACATCACGATCGGCCCCAACGCAGCGAAGCCTTTACATCTCGATATTCCTCTGTTCGTCTCGGACATGAGCTTCGGTGCATTGTCGGAGGAGGCGAAGGTCGCCTTAGCCAAGGGCGCCGAACTCGCCGGCACCGGTATTTGCTCGGGCGAGGGCGGGATGCTGCCGGAGGAACAGGCCGCTAATTCGCGCTACTTCTACGAACTCGCCTCGGCTCGATTCGGATTTTCCTGGGACAAGGTTCAAAAGACCCAGGCCTTCCATTTCAAAGGCGGTCAGGGCGCCAAGACCGGCACCGGCGGGCATCTGCCGGGCGTAAAGGTTAACGGCAAGATCGCAGAGGTACGCGAGCTGCCAGAGGGTGAGTCCGCCATCTCGCCGGCACGCTTCCCGGAGTGGGACAAGCTGAGTCAGTTTCGAGACTTTGCGGCGGAAGTGCGCGAGAAGACCAGCGGCATCCCCGTAGGCTTCAAGTTGTCAGCGCAGCACATCGAGAAAGACATCGATGCGGCGCTCGAGATCGGTGTCGATTACATCATCCTTGACGGCCGTGGCGGCGGTACCGGTGCGGCGCCGCTGATTTTCCGCGACAACATCTCGGTGCCCACGATCCCCGCGCTTGCACGCGCACGCAGGCACCTCAATTCCTGCGGCGCGGACGGCGTCACGCTGATCACGACCGGCGGGCTTCGCACGCCGGCGGACTTCGCGAAAGCGATGGCGCTCGGCGCCGACGGGATTGCCGTATCCAATGCGGCTATCCAGGCAATCGGCTGCCTCGGCATGCGCGCTTGTCACACCAATAATTGCCCGGTCGGTATCGCGACGCAGAAGGAGCACCTGCGCTCTCGGTTGCCCGTCGATATCGCGGCCGAGCGTCTTGCGAGGTTCTTCGAAGCATCGGTCGAGCTCATGACGGTGGTCGCGCGGGCCGCGGGCCACAGGCATCTGTCGGACTTCGATATCTCTGATCTCACGTCGTTCAAGTCGGATATGTGTCAACTGACAGGCGTTGCGTATGGCGGCGTGGGAGGCTGACGCCGAGCGGATCTGAGTACTCCCCATCCAGAGGTTTTTGGAGACCGATATGACTGAGATTCGCGAGGGTATCGTCGCGTTGTTGATGGAAACGGGGCACGCGCACCACGATGCGTTTGCGGCAACCGACGGCGCCGATCCGGACTGGCCGATTTGGTATGCGGACTATGCTCGGGACAAGTTCGCGGAGCGATTCGGCATGGAGTTCCACAAGAGCCAGCTCGTCTATTGTCTGATGAAGGCCGACATTGAGCATCAGGGTCGTGCGCCCGACAGTAGTTGGCCGGAGTTCTACGCCGATCACATGTTGGAGTGCTATGCGGCATCGGAGAGCCCGACCGAGGACAAGCTGGCGCTTTATCATTTCGACAGCTGCCCGTTCTGCCGGATGGTCGTGGCGGCAATCGACGGACTCGGAATCGACGTCGAGCTGCGAAATATCATGCAGGAGTCTCAGTATCGAGACGAGCTGATTGCAGCCCGCGGCCGAGCCACCGTGCCGGTTCTTCGTATCACGACGCCCGACGGCGTGGACAGGTGGTTGCCGGAGTCGCGCGATATCGTCAGTTACCTTCAGCAGACTTACGGCTGAGGACTGTCAGGAAGTCCAGTAGTGAAGATCATTCATACGAGAACCAACGAGCTGATCGCCGAAGGGAGGCGAGGCTGGGCGATTACCCCATTCGAGGGAAACTACTACATCGCCGGCAAGGCGCTGCGAACCAGGGGATTCAAGGTCAACTTCCTGCCCGGCCTGTGCGTCTACAAGTTCCTGTACGTCTGGCTGGATTTTCACGGGCGGGATGGTCACGTCGACCGCAACCTCGGCTGGAAGTACTGGCTCCCGAATCCGATATTCCCGTTTATCTGGTTCCGCGTCGCGGTACCACGATCGCACCCGGATATTCAGGTAATCGAGTGAAAAGTCCGGGGCGCCCAGGGCGACGATCGGCGCATACCGCCGCGCAACTCTGCTTGCCATAGATCAAAAAAAACGGCGCCCGCTTGGGGCGCCGTCTTAAGTTTCGATAATTCTCTATCACTAAGACGGGGTCTGGCTTACTTCATATTGTCAGACAGACTCTCCCGGCTCGAAGATCTCTTCGATCGACAATCCGAACAATCGCGCGATCCTGAAAGCTAGTGGCAGGGCAGGGTCATACTTGCCGGTTTCGATCGCATTGACGGTCTGTCTCGACACGTCGAGCTGTTCGGCAAGCATTGCCTGGGTCCAGTCGCGTTCGGCGCGCAGTACTCTGAGCTTGTTTTTCATCGATAACGCCCGATGGCAAGAAAGGTTCCGAGGACCCAGCCCCCGGTCATTACGAGGATCATCGCCGTTATTGGCAGTTCCGGTGCGCCAGCCGCCTCCATGACCTGGTAGCCGATCGCGAAGATCCAGCCGACCCCGAAGCCAACGGCGAGTCCTTCTACTTGAATGCGGCGCTGCAGTTCGTCGGCCATGCGCAGGAAACGCATGTAAGCCGTTAACGCGCCCAGCGCGAAGACGTTCGGGACCAGCGCGATCATCCAGGCGCCAATGCCCGATACGGCGTCAACGTTCTTGATCAGCCAGGTGGCGCCAATCAAAGTCACCGCCCAGGCGATACACCAGTATGTAAAGAACCGGTTGTTGCGTCGGTCGGTCGCCGTGCCGGTTCCGCAGATCGTTCGCCATACGCTTGGTTTCGATTCATCGATCATGTCAATTCTCTTTGTCTAAAAGTAAAGGATGCTTGATATAGGCGAATGTACTGGTCCCTTTCCGTTTTGTCAAGGAACATTTACATACTGTCTGGAGAATCCCGAAGCGGGCAGGGCGGCGGGCTATTGATACCCGCGTGCCTGCAGATTGAACAGGTGCGCGTACTGACCGTTCAAGGCAATTAGTTCTTCGTGGTCGCCGCGCTCGATGATCCGGCCCTGGTCGATGACGACGATCTGATCGGCCGCGCGCACGGTCGAGAATCGATGCGAGATCAGAATCGTGATCTTGTCTTTGCTGGCGGTTCGGAAGTGATCGAATATCGCGGCCTCGGAAGCAGCGTCCATTGCGGCAGTCGGCTCGTCGAGTATCAGGATATCGGCCTCCGAACGCATGAACGCGCGTGACAATGCGATCTTCTGCCATTGTCCGCCAGAGAGTTCGCGCCCACCTTTGAACCAGCGTCCGAGCTGCGTGTGGTAGCCCTCCTGCATCGTATCGATGAAGGGCGCGGCCATGCCTGTTTCCGCCGCAGACTCCCATCGATCTTCATCCTCGATGTAGCGAACGTCGCCCGCGCCGATATTCTCGCCGACCGAGAACTGGTAGCGGCCGAAGTCCTGAAAAATGACGCCAACACGCCTGTGCAGGGCGGCAAGATCCCACTTTTCGAGTTCGAGGCCGTCGAGCCGAATCCGGCCCTCGGTCGGTGAGTAGAGACGCGTGAGCAATTTGATCAGAGTTGTCTTACCGGAGCCGTTCTCACCGACGAGGGCGAGACTCTCTCCCGGTCGTATGTTGAGCGTCACGCCATCGAGCGCGAGGTCCGTGGCGCCGGGATAGCGGAATGAGACATTGTCGAACTCCAGACCCTGTGACGGTTGCGGTCCATAAGATGCTTCGCCCGAATCGGGCGGCACCGGGTAAGACAGGTACTCGTATAGGTTCGAGAGATACAGATTGTCTTCGTACATGCCGCTGATCGCGGACAGGCTGGCGGCGACGGCTGTCTGGCCCTGCCGGAACAGCATCAGGTACATCGTCATCGCGCCAAGCGTTATCTGGCCGTCGATCGTCGCCAATACGATCCAGACATAAGCGCCATAGAATGCGGCGGTCGATATCAGGCCGAGCAGGAAACCCCACGTGTCTCGCCGCAAGGTGAGCTTGCGGTCCTCACGAAACAGTTTTCGGAAGATGTCGCGATAGCGATCGAGGAAGCGTGAGCCGAGTTGGAAGAGTTTCACTTCCTTGACGCTGTCTTCGCGCGCGATCAGCGTCTCCAGATAGATCTGCATGCGACTTTCGGGTGACCGCCAGCGGAACAGGCGAAACGCATCGCCTGAGAATTTGGCTTCGGCGAAGAAGGACGGCAGTCCGGCGAATATTAGTATGACGACGGCCCACGGCGAAAACGCAAACAGCAAGACGGCATAGCTGATCAACGAAATACCGTTCTGTGCCAGACCGAAGGTGCGTTTCACCAGGCTTAGCGGGCGGCTCGACGCTTCGCGTCGCGCTCGAGTCAGTTTGTCGTAGAACTCGGAGTCCTCGAAACTGGTTAGCGGCAGCGTCAACGCCTTGTCGAGGATCATCACGTTGACGCGATGGCCGAGTTGCGCGCGCAGTAGCGATTCACTTGCCGAGATGCCGCGTTGGCTTGCAGCGAGCAACGCGACGATGCCGGCTTCGAGAAATACGAAGGTAAGCACGCCCATCGTGTCCGGTTCGGTTGCCGCGATTGCCGCCACCACACCGTCGACGATCAGCTTGCCAACGTAGGCGATCCCGGCCGGCAGAATCCCAGCGAATACGGTTAGTCCGGCGAGCACGAACATGAGCCGCCGGCTCGTTGTCCACACGAGTTCGATGGCACGGCGGCTGTATTGGAATACGCCGAAGAATCTCGATACGAATCCCGCTTCGTCTTCGGAGGTCTGGTCGATTGTTTCCGCCATTCAGGAGCGGGCAGTGTGGCTGCTGGACATAGCCGGAGAGTCTGTCAGACTGTATCGGCGAAGACCATGCCCGATCAGTCTTGACCGCTTTGACGAAGACCAACAGGCAATGCGGCGAGATCGACTGCCGACGTGAGACATCGTTTCGTGTTGGCACTGTTTCAGTGCTTTTTCAATCACAGTACGGAACGGTAAGCGAGGTTTGCCGAATGCCAAGAGTGATCTTCTGGAACGTTGCGCGTTCAGGTGGCAGGGAAGGCCCTTTAGCAACCGACATGCTCTGCGAGGACCTGGCCGGACTCGCGGACAGCTACCGGCCGGACCTAATGCTTCTTTGTGAGTGCATTCAGGGATTCAGCCGGAATTCTCGCGCCTGCCCTGACGGCTACAACATCACTCAGCCGTTGAATACGAGGCTCTATACCAGAACGACGATGCTGCGTTATGCCGTGTTGCGCCGAAACGGATTGCAGTGCCAGGTAAGACTGGTCGGGACCGCGACCGAGGACAGGCCGCGCTTGCGTCCGGCGCTGGCGGTCATTGTTCCGGGAGGCGCCAAGTTGATTGCCATGCACGCCGCGTCCATCTCGAATTCGCACAGCATCCAGATGCAGCAGTTGGTTACTGCGCACCAGAAGCTGCTAGGAGCACACAGCAGCGGACACGAAGCGGATATCCTTATCGGTGACTTCAATATCGACATCAACGAACCCGGTACACGAGCCGCGGTCCGCGGCAGGCTTCACGGAACCGAACTCGCCGATTACCAACCCCGTGGGCCGCGGGAACAGACCCATCGTAAGGGCAAGACCCTGGACTGGACGCTGTTGAAGCCCGGTCTAAAGGCATCCATCCGTCGAGTCACGGAAGATGAAGAACCGCAGGGCCGCGAGTACAAGAACAAATTTCAGAATCAGAAAGAGGAGCGTTGATGGAACTACCTACTACCGTAACTGGCCTGCTTGTTGGGGCCGGACTGTTGCTCATCGTCAGTTCGCTCTTCGGCGGCGGGCTCGAGGTCAAAGAGTTAAAGATCCCGCATATCAGCAAGGGTATGCGGGCGCTGTCATTCGCCGTTGGTGTTGTACTGGTTGCGCTGGCAATTCTGCCCGGGATGATCCCTGAGCGAGGCCCGGGATCTACGCAAGTTGCCGATGAGCCGCTATCCGTTACTGCCGGGGGCGAGGAATCGCCGGAGAGCCCGCCAGAGCTCGGCGGTCAGGACCCCCAACAGTCCTCTTCTGCCGGTGCGTCTCCCGATATCGCGAATTCGACTCTCAGATTTCGGGCCGAGCATACCGCCACCAACTCAGACGAAACCGCAGTCGCTGTCATCGAGTTCCAGATTCGTAAGATCACGCCACCCGGAGGAACTGAGGAGATCGGCGAGTTCGAATTGACTCGAATGAACTTGACACCGCCGAACGAGGCGATGGATGAGATTCGCGACGCTTTGCTGGGGTCGCCGGGCTACGTGCCCCTGGGGTCGATGCAAGATCTGGATCTGGAGACTTCTTGGGAGGCGCTTGCTGAATATGCCCAGGATCTGAACGAGCAGGTCGCGCTGCAGCAGGTTGGCAACGAAGAAGGCGGGTTCGAGGCGCTGGGGCCAGCGATACTGATGGTGTTCCTGATCATTGAGGTCGAGTTCGATGTTCGGTCTATATTCACCGCACCCTTGGAAGGCGTGGCAGATGGAAGACCCATGGATATTCAGGTCGGCACGGATATGCAGTCCACTATTCGCCTCGAAGGGCCACCATCTACGGTGGCGGCCGGCGAGGAACTGTCATATCGAGTGATCCGGAGAGCACCTGATGCCGCCGAGTTTGATGCGGTCGGCCGCGCCAATTACTCGACGCGTGACGGTCAGCTCATTAGCCTGGACGCGAGGTTTTTCGCGGGTAGCAGCGATAGCAGAGATATCTTCTACAAGGTCGAGATCGAGAGGCTGTAGCTCCCCCAAGACCGGCAGACCGACAAGCGATACATCAAATCGTCGGTCGATAGCCTGGTATTGAGAGCAGCCAGCCGACAGTTCGATTCGAAAAGGCCGCCATGCCGACGTCCAGATACTCGGCCAGTTTCGCACCACGCTGGCAGACGATGAGAGCCACAAGCTGCAACCTTCGTATCGACGACGAATTCAGACTTAGCGTCCTGTCATCGGAATGCTTCTGATCCAATCAGCGGTCCCGTGCATCTTCTTTGTGAACATCGGTATCGAGGTTGTCGTGCGTGCGGCGCAAGGGAGCGCGAACGCCTTGACCGGTTCGGCGGGCGGACTATTTATTCTTGTTTCGTCGATCGGCCTGAGTCTCCTGCTGGCGTGGATATTCAAGAAGTTGTTTCGCAAATACTCGAGGATGCTCGTCGGCGGCTGACAATCCAGGCTTCGTCTATACTCTGATTTCGGACTGTCTGAGTAACGTCACTTGCATCATTTGTGATGACTTTCCATGGGGCAGCACATGGCGACATTCAAGGAACTCTGGAAGAACCACGTCGGACTCGAGAATGTGTGCGACGGCAAGGTATTTGAGAATCAGTGCGCGATCCGTATGGGAGAGGCCCTCCGGTTATCGGGCATCTCACTTGCGACACACAAACTGAGAACATGCGTGACCTACAACAGACGCCGATTCTCATCGCACACGCCAGGCCACGTACTTGCAGCGCAACAGCTGGCCGACGTCTTCAAGGAAGAACCCGAGTTGTTGGCTTCCGGAGTCGGCCGGAAGGTGTTGAAAGGAAATATCGACAAGAACATGGCGAAGTTGAAAGACCGAAAAGGGATGATCTTCATTCATAACGGCTGGGGGGCGACGGATCATATCGACCTGTGGGACGGATACACCCGAGACCTGAAAGGGGGGCTTCCGGACTTTTTCAGTAGAGGCGTCGCCGTTTGGTTCTGGGAGATTCCCTGAAACCCCGAATCAAGCGCATTCCCCAAAGGACTGAAGATCCACCGACGCTGGCCGTCGATAGACGCTCAATTGAAACCATTTCGCTCTGGCAGGCATCAAAGCTATATGAATCATCCGCTTTGAGGCACCGAGATGTTCTTATCACGACTGAACGTTGCACTGATTCTGGTTTTCGGTTGGCTGGGTGTCGCCCAGTCGGCCCCGGGTTTGCCGTCCGAGGCCGACGTAATCGGCCGGCTTGGACCGGCAATGGCGACGCAAGATCCGGCGCGAATCGCCGTCGCGTTTCGGTCCATGGGGTCGTACGGCGCGCCCGCGGCGTCGTTTGTAGAGGCGTCGATCGATGCATTGGGCGAGCGCTATCTCGAGGGGGGCAACATAGACGCGGCCATCGACGCGTTCCGCCTCAATACCGACACGTTTCCGGCCTCAGCCAATGCCTGGGAGTCGCTTGCCGACGCCGTAGTGGAAAGTGGTGACCGCGAAATGGGACTTCGTTACTACCATCGGGCGCTCGAACTGGATCCGAGCGACGTAAGTGCGATGCGCGCGATCGAACAGATTGTAGGTGAGCGGCGGCTTAGCCGGCTGGGCGACGAATAACGGCAGTCCTGCCGCGCGGCGGCGCTAATTCAGGTCGTTTTCGGCCAGAAGACCAGCATTGGCCTCCAGCCATTCCGCGGTGAGCTTCGCAGCCTCTGCGACTTCCTCCGGTGACATCTGCCTGACCAGTTCTTCGCGTTTGTAGTGGGCACCGAGGTCGCCAAATTCCATGGCGATAGTCAGCCACTTGTGCGCCTCCACCATGCTCTGTTCAGTACCGTATCCCAGTGTGTACATTCGACTGACGTTGTTCTGGGCTTCAGTAACGCCTTGTTCCGCGGCTCGAATGTAGTAGCTGAATGCCTCGGCGTCGCTTAGTGGCACACCCCAGCCGTTGGCGTGCATCGTGCCGAGATTGCACAGCGCCTGGCCGTGATTCTGCTCGGCCGCCAGGCCGTAGTATTGCAGCGCGAGGTTGTCGTCCATCGCGACGCCAAATCCGTTGGCATACAACAGCCCGACTCCGAACTGTCCCTCCGCGTCACCGGCATCCGCCAGCGGCAGCCATATGGCAAGCGCCGTCTCGTAATCACCTACATTGAACGCGTCCTGCCCTGTGGCGTAGTCCTCGCCGAGGCAGTGGGGTGAAACTCCGATGAATGCTGCAGCCACTAGTGTAGGCAGGACGGTGCGCATAGCTGGAATCTCCTTTTCGTGATTCCACTCTAATATAGCTTGTCCGTGGCCGATTTTTGGTGAGACCGCCCCTATTCGTCCTCTTTCAGGCGAGACAGAGTCTACTCAGTCCTCTGGTTTATCACATGCTGCGACGATCGCCGGATGGGCATCCAGCCATTCGGCGGCGAGACTCGCGCCTTCGGCAATCTGTTCGTCGCTCATGCGGCGAACCAGTTCTTCGACTTTGTAAGTGGCGCCGCTGTGATTGAGTCTTTCGGCGATCAACAGCCACTTATGAGCCTGCACATAGTCCTGCTCAGCGCCGAATCCCAGCGTATACATACCGGCTAAGTTGCTCTGAGCCTCGGTGATGCCGAGTTCAGCGGCCAGGCTATAGAACTTGAACGCCTCCGCGTCGTCCTGCGGGACACCCCAGCCGTTTGCGTGCATCGTGCCGAGGTTGCACATTGCCTGCCCATGACCCTGTTCGGCGGCCAGGCCGTAGTAAGTCAGTGCAAGCGTGTCGTCCATCGCGACGCCGAAGCCGCTCGCATACAACATCCCCATGCCGAACTGGCTGTCGGCGTCGCCGGCGTCAGCCAGTGGCTGCCAAATGGCCAGCGCGGTCTCGTAATCCCCGACATCGAAGGCATCCTGGCCTGTGGCGTAATCTTCGCCCAGGCAGAGGGGTGAAAACCCGATGAACGCGGCAGCCACTAGAGCAGTTAGGAGGTTACGCATGGCTGGAATCTCCTCTTGGTAATTCCACCTGAATTCAGGCTTGTCCGTACCTGTTTTTGCACGTACTCCAATTGATCTGCCAGTCGTAAATCTACCTAGAGTGACTCCAGAGACCCCGGGGTGCCTGTCTTCGTCCGTCGAATTCAGAGGGTTCCTGCGGCGCCGGGAGGCGCGTTCACCGGACTCTTTGGACCTCACGCCGCAGCCACGGCATCCGGCCGAATTCGACCTGCCGGTCGTCCGAGCCGAGCAGGTGTATCCCCAGAAGGCCATCGCTGTTGACGCCGATGAACAGTCGCGATCCGCGGGTTTCCGCAAGCGTCAATAGCGACAAACTGCGTATGCCGGTCATTCGGCCGATGGCGTCGGATCGCTGAAACTCCAGTGCGGCTAAAGGTTGCTCATAGCTGTGGGTTCGGCGGAAACGATCCATGGAATTGGACCGTGGATCGAAGGCCTGGTAGTCGGACTCTGCAATGACGGTTGCGGCATACAGAGTCTCGAGAGATGCCGAAAGCCGTTCGATCGTGCCCTCATCGTCGGCAAGACAAGGAGAGGAGCTCAGAACGGCGCCAAGCAAAATCAACAATGACCAACGGATCCCCGGCATATCGCGCTCCCTGCGTCGGCGCCGGCGGACTTGCTCTTGTTGGACTACCTGCTGGCTGATTCCTTACTGTCTCAGATGACGCGTTGAAATTCGTTGCCCGGGGTCA
>CALZMR010000159.1 GCA_945788575.1 uncultured Woeseiaceae bacterium | reverse complement strand
AACGGCTACGACGTTGTCCGCCGCGCGCGAAGAGAGCCGGGCGCACTCTGGGCGGAACGCGTCGGTTCCCCCGACGTCGTGATGGGCATTGTCGGGCCGGTGTCGGATCTCATCGCGGTATCCAGACCGAAGAAGCCAAAAGGTGTGGCCGCGATGTTCTTGCGCGCCGCGCTGCTGCAGGGACACTCACCTGTCCTGATATTGCCCGAGCGCACCCGCAAGGTGATCGGCAAGCGCGTCGTTATCGGCTGGAACCAGAGCGCCGAGGCGGCACGGACCGTTTCCGCGGCGTTGCCTCTGCTGGCCGAAGCCGATGAGGTTACGATCGTAAGTTGCGGCCCCGAGGATCGACCCGGGCCCAAATCGACCCAGCTCGCAGCCTATCTCGCACACTGGGGAATCAGGGCGCAGCGGGTCTCCACGCGCGGCCGCCAGATCGAGAAAGAGCTATTGTCTGCCTACAAGGACTGCAATGGGGACTTGTTGATGGCCGGCGCCTACAGCCATCCGCGCTGGCGGGAGCTGATATTCGGCGGCACGACGGAGTGGATGTTGCACCATCTGCGGGTTCCACTGCTGACCATGCATTCCTGACACAAAAAAACGCGCGGCCCGAGGGCCGCGCGTTTCGTTCTGCACCGGTCTCCGATCAGCGTGCTGTAATTCGCAGCACGACCCGGCGGTTCTCGGCTTTGCCCGCCGACGTCGAATTGTCAGCGATCGGCTCAGACTCACCGTAACCGCGGACGCTCATGCGATCGACAGAGATGCCGTTAGCCGCAAGGTAGTCGTGAACGGTCTGCGCACGTCGCGCCGACAGGCCTTCATTGTAATCGGCCGCACCGTCGCTGTCCGTGTGACCGGCAACCTCGACCTCGATCGTCGGGTTCTTCTGCAGCGTCGCGACGGCATCGTTGAGCCGGGATTCCGCGCCCGGCAGCAAACGGTCGGAGTTCGACTCGACGTTGACACCTCGGAGCACGATCTCCTCACGGATCTCGCAGCCCTTGATGTCGACCTGCACGCCCGCGGGGGTGTTCGGGCACTCGTCGACCGAGTCCTTGACCCCGTCACCGTCGGAGTCGAGTTCGCAGCCGTTCTCGTCGACCGGCGCGCCTCGCGGCGTGTTCGGGCATTGATCCTTGTCGTCAGTCACGCCATCGCCGTCGCTATCGACAGGGCAGCCTCTCGCGTCGACCGAAATGCCTCGCGGCGTGTTCGGACATTGGTCGCGGGAGTTCTTCACGCCATCGCTGTCGGAATCGAGTTCGCAGCCGTAGGCGTCGACGGAAGCACCTGCGGGAGTGTTCGCGCAACGGTCATTTGTGTCGCTGACGCCGTCGCCGTCGGAATCCATCCATTTCGGGCCACTGTCACCGAACGGGATCTGTATACCGATGCTAAAGAGATTGTCGCGCAGATTCTCGGTACCCGACGTGTCGAAGCGAACACGCCATTCTCCGCGCACGGCGACGTTCGTGTCCCAGGCGTCGAACAGGAAGCCGGCACCGCCCGAGTACATGCTGCCGTCGACCTCGGGCAGATTGGTCGGCTCGGTCCGCATGTAACCAACACCAACGTGGAGGTACGGGCTGAATCGCTCGTCACGCCAAAATACGCGCTGGAGGTCGACGCCCAGACCGACCGTGCTCTGATCCGGCCCGCCGCTCGCCGCTCCTGCCTGCACCAGCGCCTCGATGTTCCAGCTCTGGTTCAGGCCGTAGCCGAAACTGAACTGACCAGCGTTGATGCCGTCTCCTACGTTGCGATCCTGGTCGTCGTCGACGTAGGTAGCCATGGCGGAGAAGTAGCCCTGACCTTCTTCAGCATCTGCGTAGGCGCCCCCCTGAGGCACGAAAACGAGCAGCGCGCACGCAAGCCCGCAGATGAAAACTCTCATATCAAACACTCCAGTCGGAAAATCCACAGTCGGCCGGAATCAGGCAGACATTCTTATTGGAAAGAACAGGCGCGATTCTAGCACTTGCGTGCCGAGGTGCGTAGACGCGACTTGCCCTTACTCCGGGCACCGCGACCGCGTCGCCGTATCGGCAGGGCCGGTGGGCGGACCTCGCCGGGACCGCCGCCCGGCCGGAAGCGTCGGAGAACAGCATTTTGAACCCTGTTCGGCATTGTCCTTCAGCGGGCCAGCACTCGCTATTTGACAGAATCCGAGACTCATTAAGGCCTGAGGTCAACGGGATGCGTGCGGCCGCGTTGTAATTACTGACAACGCCAATCCCCCTGTAGGAGCACGGAAATGGACTTCAAAAAGACAGTATTACTGGTGATAGTCGGGCTCGCGCTCGTCGATGTTGCCTTTGCGGATACCGGTGACCGGGTTGAAGCGCGGTTCGACGAGCGCGGCGATCGCATCGAGGACCGGCTGGACGAGCGCGGTGACCGGATCGACGATCGGCTGGACGAGCGCGGTGACCGCATCGACGATCGGCTGGACGAGCGCGGTGATCGCATCGACGATCGACTCGATCAGCGTTCGGATCGGGCCGAAGCCGCCGGTCACGACAGAGCGGCAACGCGTCTCGACAACGCTGGAGACCGCGCAAACAATCGACTGGACCGCGCCGGGGATCGCGCCAACAACCGCAACGACCGCGCCGGAGATCGCATCGATCAGCGCCTCGACCGCCGGGGCAATCGCGCCGATGCGGTCAACGACCGCCGAGGACGCTCAGCCGACCGTCGAATCGACCGGCGTCAGAACCGTCGCGGCAACTAGATTCGCCAGAGTCCCTTGAATTGAATGCCGGCGTTCGCGCCGGCATTTTCTTATTCGGGGCTCGGCGGAGCTATGACTCTCGATTCGCCGCGCTTGCGCGGATCGGATGCCGCGTCCCAGCTATTTTCCGTCCGCAGGATCGCCTGCACGTCGCCGAACGGATAGCCGTGCGGCACCGGCCGGTAGCCCATGTCCGTCAGTTGCGAAATCGTCTCGTCCGGCAGCGGGACGTTCGGGCTGTAGGTGATTCGATCGGGTGGGAGCAACTGATGATGGAATCGCGACGCGCCTACGGCCTCGAGCGGAGTCATTCCGAAGTCATAGATGTTCACGATCGTCTGAAACACCGAGGTGAAGATCGTCGAGCCGCCGGGCGTTCCTACGACGAGTTCGACCTCACCGTCCTCGAGCAGAATGGTCGGTGACATCGATGACAGCATTCGTTTGCCCGGCTGGATTTCGTTGGCAACGCTTCCAACCACGCCGAACGCGTTGGGCACGCCGGGCTTCACGCTGAAGTCGTCCATCTCGTCATTCAACAGGAACCCGGCGCCCTCGACGACGACTCCGCTGCCGAAGCCCAGGTTGAGCGTGTAGGTGTTGGAGACGGCGTTGCCGTCGTGGTCGACGACGGAGTAGTGCGTCGTATCCATCGACTCGAGTCCCGGCACAACGTCGGTAATGACCGAGATCTCGTCGACATTGACTTCGGCAGCGCGCCGGCGCAAATAGTCCTCGTCGAGCAGTTCGTCGATAGGCACATCGACAAAGTCGCTGTCGCCCAGGTATTCGGCGCGGTCGGCGAATACCCGCTTCTCGATCTCCGCAACGAGATGAATGTACTGCGGTGAGTTGTGCGTCAGCCCCTCGAACTCGTGTGCAAGCATGTCCTTGATCTTGAGGAGCTGAATGACGGCAAAGCCGCCGGAACTGGGCGGCGGAGCGGCCAGCAGTTCGTATTGCCGCCAGTCGGTGCGCAGCGGTTCGCGCCATATGGCCTCATAGCTCGAGAGATCCTCATGAGAGATCAGCCCGCCACCGCGCTGCATCTCCGCGACGAACAGATCCGCGGTTTCGCCGCCGTAAAAGCCGTCCGGACCGTCTGCCGCGATTCGTTCGAGCGTCGCCGCGAGTTCAGGCTGACGAAATACGTTGCCGGCCGTCGCGTCAGCAAAGTGGTCGGCGAAGTTGGTCGAGTCGGCGAAACGCCGCAGGCCGTAGCTAACGTTGTTGCCCAGATTCAGCGGCACCTCGAAGCCGTCACGAGCCAGCCGGATGGATGGTTCGAGCAGATCGGCCCAGGGCAGCGATCCGTAGCGTTCATGCGCGGCCCACATACCCGCGACCGTGCCCGGCACGCCGACCGAGAGATGGCCCTGCCGGCTTAGCCCCTCGATGACGTTTCCATCCGCGTCCAGAAACATGTCGCGATCCGCCGTGAGCGGAGCTCTTTCGCGATAGTCGACGAAATCGGCCTCGCCGTTCATCCAGATGAGCATGAAGCCCCCGCCACCGATGTTGCCGGCCTCGGGCAGCGTGACAGCCAGCGAGAAGCCGGCCGCGATCGCCGCGTCGACGGCGTTGCCGCCGGCATCGAGAATCTCGTTCGCTGCCTGCGCGGCGAAGGTGTCGGGCATTGCTACGGCAGCGTGACCACGCGATTCCTGGCCGCTGGGTTCCTGTACAACGGGTTCCGGCTGGTCGCCGCCGCAGCCGGCGGCGAGTGTCAGCAGGAGGAGCAGAGTCAGATATGCTTTTTGCTTCACGGTATTTCGTCCGGTTGTGAACGATTCGGAGATCGTCTCTAGTTTCGTCGGTACCAGTTTACGCTGTCGCTATCCTGCTCGACGGAGATCAGCCCCTCGTCGATCAGGTAGTTCAGGTGCGCAACAGCCTCGCCGGTCGCGAACATCAGATTGTCGTTGCTAATTTTCCTGCGGTAAAGCGCGGGGAAGGTGTCAATCGTCCGCCGCGGCTCGCGGCAGTGCTCGAGCAGCGCATCGAGTTTAGTGAGATGCTCGTCGACCAGCTGGTCGATACGGACGTGCGCACCGCGGAACGGCTTGCCGTGCGCGGGCAGCACCAGCACATCTTCCGGGACGCGTTGTTTCATCGCTCGGAGCGAGTCTATCCAGTCCTTGAGAGGGTTCGCTTCGGGTTCCGTGGGATAGACGCTGACGTTGGCGGATATCGACGGCAGCACCTGGTCGCCCGCCACGAATAGATTGAGTTCCTCGCAATAGAAGCAGGCGTGTTCCGGCGAGTGTCCGCGGCCGACGACGACCTCCCACGAATGATCGCCGACCGGTCCCCGTCGGCCGTCGCGCAGGCGGCGATAGGATTCCGGCAGGGGCGATACAAAGCGCCCGAACATGCCGAACATGCGCCGATAGTTTGCCAGTGCCTCGTCGCCGAAGCCGGCAGCACGATAGAAGCTGACGCCCTCATCCGGGGCCTGGCGTCCCGTGTCGCCGACGAGGATGCGGCACAGCATGTATTCCTCGCGCGACATCCAGAGGTCCACGTCGAAATGTTCGGCAAGCCAGCCGGCGCAGCCGACGTGATCCGGGTGCAGGTGGGTAACAACGATGTGTGACGCCGGATCGCCGCGCATGGCATCCGAGAAGACCTCTCGCCAGACGTCCTTGCTGACATCTGTCCCGATGCCGGTATCGACGATGACCCACGATTCGTGGTCGCGGAACAGCCAAAGATTGATGTGATCGAGTGCGAACGGCAGCGGCATGCGCAGCCAGTGCACTCCCGGAGCGATTTCGTGGGTGGCGCCCATTTCGGGCTTCGAGTCGAACTCGTACTGGATCGGAACGGCAACCATCGCCGCATCATCTCATTGATCGGTATGGGATTCGAACGGTGGTCTCGGGCACGTCGCCGCTGTAGGAGCCCGCCTTGCGGGCGATCGAATCTGTTAGTCTGCCCTTGACCCAATGCAGTCGCCAGGTCGCCCTCGCCCGTGCAGCCAGCGATCGCATTATCGCCATGGGAGGGGCCATGGATCTCGACAAGTTGAACAAATGGCTAACCCTGCTCGCCAATTTTGGTGTTGTAGCGGGAATAATCTTCCTCGCCGTGGAGATTCGCCAGAATCAGACCTTGCTGGAACAGAATCACCAGACAATGCTCCGTGATCAGGAGCTGGAAATCCTGAATGCCACGCACCTGGAAGTCGAGCAATTCAATGACTTGAGGGCACAGATCTATCTGAGCAGAGAAGTGTCGGAACTATGGCTGAGCGGCAGGTCAGGAGAGTTTGATGATGTTGTTGACGAATACCGTTACAACCAGCTCTGCAGCGCGTGGCACATTGCCAATGGTCTTTCCTATGAGCGAAGTATCATTCTCGATCGACCCGTAGTTCTCAACACGCTACCTCAACAAGCTCGCTTCGGTATCGAAACGAACCTGGGCATGAGAAAATGCTGGGAAAGAGTTGCGCCATTCCTCGTTAGCTTTGGCTTCGATGAGTATGTCTCTGCGGTAGAGGATGCCGCGCCTGCGCCATCAACTGAGTGAGTCGTTAGTGGTCTCCATCGCTGGTTTCGTCTCCGCAATCGGCGGCTACTTCTGCCCGGGATACGTCACCGCCGATCGCCCGGTCGTCGAAGTGAAGCGAATCGAAGGGATTCAGCGGCGGAGGCAACGCACACGGCGGGCTCCTACAGGACGACTACGCAGCCTCGCGCAACGACTGTTCGAAGGCCGACTGTAGCGACTCCCAGCGTTTCTCGACGTCGGCGACGGCTTCTTCCTTCACCGGCCCGTAGCCGCGGATGTCCATGTAGGCATTGACGAACTCGAGCACGATGCCGTGATTCGCTGCCGTTAGCTCCTCCAGCATTCGCGGAAGGTTCTCTTCGAAGTGCTCGATGAGTCCGCGCTCCATGCGCCGTTCGGCCGTGCGTCCGAACAGGTCGATCGCGGTGCCTC
>CALZMR010000158.1 GCA_945788575.1 uncultured Woeseiaceae bacterium | reverse complement strand
CGCTTCCGTCGCGATCAGAGCTTCGGACTCAACGAGAACCTCGCCCGAGAGATTCTCGAACTGCATACGCTCGGCGTCGACGGCGGCTACACGCAGGAAGACGTCACGAGCTTCTCCAGAGTGCTGACCGGCTGGTCGATCGGTGGTGCGGGCGACCGCGGCCGTTTTGCCGAAGGCGAACCCGGGCAGTTCGAGTTCCGGGAGAACATCCACGAGCCGGGCTCGCATGACGTGCTCGGCACCAGCTATCGCGACGACGGCGTGCGACAGGGCGAAGCCGTCTTGCGCGACCTGGCCCGGCACCCATCGACGGCACGTTTTGTCTGTACCAAGCTCGCCAGGCATTTCGTGGCCGACGCTCCGCCCCATGCGGTGGTACAGGCGATGATCGATGCCTGGCAGGATACGGATGGCGAACTTGCGGCGGTCTATTCCGCGCTCGTCATGTCGGACGGGCCATGGCAGGACGCGCAGACGAAGTACAAGTCGCCGCACGACCTCGTCGTGTCGACGTTCCGCGCCTTCGATCACGTACCGGACAACGGTCGTTTCATCGTCGGCGCATTCGATACGTTGGGGCAGGTGCCGTTCCGCCCCGGCTCGCCGGAAGGCTGGCCGGATACCGCCGATCAATGGGGCGGTGCAGACGCGCTCTACAAGCGCATCGAGTGGGTCGAAGCCGTGTCTCGGCTCGCTGGGAACAGAGCCCGCCCTGTCGAGGTCGGTGACGCAGTGCTCGGCGACACCCTTACACCTGAAACGCGACGAGCGGTGACCCGTGCAGAGAGCGTCACCCAGGGTATGACGCTGCTGCTCGCCTCACCGGACTTCCAGCGGAGATGAGCATGATGGACCGACGAAGATTTCTCACGGCGGCCGGGCTCGGATGCGCGACGCTTGCGCTGCCGACGCTGACCTTCGCAAACGCATCGACCAGGAAACGGCTCGTCCTCGTCATCCTGCGCGGGGCCATGGACGGGCTCGCGCTCGCGGCACCGTATGCCGATCCGGACTACGCCCGGCTTCGTGGCGAACTCGCGCTGGCGGCACCGGGACGCGACAGTGGCGCATTGCCGCTCGATGAGACCTTCGGCTTGCATCCGTCGCTCGAGACGCTGCATTCACTTTACCGCGACGGTGAAGCCTCGATCATCCATGCCGTGGCCAGCCCCTACCGCGAGCGTTCCCACTTCGACGGTCAGGACATTCTCGAGAACGGCGGCTCGTCCGTCGGCCTGCTTCGCGACGGTTGGCTCAACCGCGCGCTGGAGCCGCTGGGCGGATCGCTCGGCGACGAACGCGCCATCGCGCTTGCGCAGAACACGCCGCTCGTGCTGCGCGGCGGGAACTCGGTCATGAGCTGGGCGCCGTCGCGACTGCCGCACGCCAGCGATTCGACTCTGGCGCGGCTCGCCGATTTGTACGCCGACGACGAGTTCTTCTCCACGCGTCTGACGCAGGCGCTGTCGTCGCAGGAAATCGCCGAGGGCGCAGACAGTATGCAGAGCCGGCAGCGCGGCGACGCCGAAGCGCTGCGATCTGCAGCGGCCTCGGCTGCCCGCTTCCTGACCGCAGAAGGCGGACCGCCGATAGCTGTCGTCGAAGTCGGCGGCTGGGACACACATGCGAATCAGGGAGCGGCCAACGGGCAGCTCGCGAATCGCTTCGCCGCTCTGGACGCCGGGCTGCGCGAACTCAGGGATGAACTGGGCGAGGTCTGGTCGGACACCGTCGTTGCCGTCGTCACCGAGTTCGGCCGTACGGTTCGGGTCAACGGAACCCGCGGCACGGATCACGGCACCGGGACTGCGGCGATCCTGGCCGGCGGCGCCGTCAACGGCGGACGCGTGATCGCGGACTGGCCGGGCCTGGGGAACCTCTATCAGGACCGCGACCTCCGGCCAACGGCCGACATACGTTCGGTCTTCAAGGCTGTTCTGCATGACCACATGAGTCTGCCTTCCGGCTTCGTCGACACCGATGTCTTCCCCGACAGCCGCAGCGCACGAGCCATGCGTGATCTGATCGCGATCTGATCGACATCTAACCCTGATCGGTAAATGCCCGCGTTTGTATCGGGCATGACGACGCTATCGACAATTCGTCTCAGCGATCCGCGCCTCTACCAAATCGGCGTGCTGACGTGCCTCGTGACATTCGGCATCGTCGTGCTCGATTTCGGTATTCACTGGCAGAACGCGGCAGCGATAATCGCCACCGCCCTCGCCACGCAGTGGCTCGGCGGCAAGCTCGTCGGGCTGCCGAGCTTCGATCCGCTTAGCGCGCTGATCACCTCGCTCTCGCTCACGATGCTGTTTAGAACTGACGTTGTCGTTCTCGCCGCTCTCGCTGCCGGCGTTGCCATTGGCAGCAAATTCCTGATACGCGTCCGCGGCAAGCACGTCTTCAATCCTGCAAATTTCGCGATCGTAACGCTCATACTCGCGAGCGATCATGCCTGGATATCGACCGGTCAGTGGGGTAACGCGGCGATCGGCGCCCTGGCGCTGGCCTGCCTCGGCTTCCTCGTTCTCACACGCGCGAAACGCTCCGAGACGACGCTCTCATTTCTTCTGGCGTTCGCAGCGCTGCTGTTCGGCCGTGCGTTCTGGCTCGGCGATCCGATATCGATCCCGATGCACCAGATGTCGAACGGCGCGCTGCTGATTTTCGCCTTCTTCATGATTTCGGATCCAAAGACGAGCCCCGACACCAGGCTTGGCCGGATTCTGTTCGGCATCGTCGTCGCGCTCGTCGCGATGTCCATCCGCTTCGTTCTCTTCGAGCCGGCAGCGCCCGTGCTCGCTCTCATCGTCTGTTCGCCGCTCGTGCCGCTGATAGACGCCGCATTCCGCGGTGACTTCTACCAATGGCATGCACCGGCTGGCGAACCTCTGTTCACAAGGAGACCAAAATGCGACTACTGATAACAACCGCGGCCGCCGTGGTGACCATCGCGTTGTCCGCGACAGCGCAGGCCTTCTGCGGCTTCTATGTCGCCAAAGCCGACACCAGCCTCTTCAACCGCGCGTCACAGGTCGTGCTGGTCCGCGACGGCGACCGAACTGTGCTGACGATGGCCAACGACTTCGAGGGCGACGTCGAGGACTTCGCCGTGGTCATTCCGGTTCCGACCTTCATCGAGCGCGAACAGATCAACGTTGCCGACAACGCACTGATCGATCACCTCGATGCCTACACGGCACCGCGACTCGTCGAATACTTCGATCCCGATCCGTGCCAGCGATACGACGTGCGCGAGCTCGCCGCCATGGCGTCCCGGCCGGTATCGGATGAAGACATGAACGGAGAACGTGAGCAGTCCCTCGGCGTCACGATCGAAGCCAGCTATACAGTCGGCGAGTACGACATTCTGATCCTGTCTGCCGAAGAGAGCGACGGGCTGATTACGTGGCTGACCGAGAACGGCTATCGCATTCCGGACGGCGCCGAAGAGGTCGTCGGCAGCTATCTGCGGCAGGACATGCGCTTCTTCGTAGCGAAAGTGAATCTTGAAGCGCAGGCCGAATCCGGATACAGCTATCTGCGTCCGCTGCAGGTAGCGTTCGAAAGCCCCAGATTCATGCTGCCAATCCGGCTTGGCACGCTCAACGCCGACGGCATGCAGGAACTCTACGTCTACGCGCTGACTCGCACCGGTCGTGTGGAAACCACGAATTATCGGACCGTGCGCCTTCCGAGCGACACGGAAGTACCCGAGTTCGTCGAAGCCGAGTTCGGCGAGTTCTATCGCGACATGTTCACGCGCCAGGTCGAGGAAGAGAACAATCGCGCCGTCTTTCTGGAATACGCCTGGGACATGGCATGGTGCGACCCTTGCGCCGCCGACCCGCTTTCCCCGGACGAGTTGCGTCGCCTGGGTGTGTACTGGGTCGGATCGCCGGCACGTGAGCAGCAGAGCCTGGTCCAGCCGGCCGCGCAGAACGTATTCGTCACGCGACTGCACGTCCGTTACGACGCCGAGCACTTCCCGGAGGACCTGATGTTCCAGGAGACCGGCGACCGCAGCAATTTCCAGGGCCGCTACGTGATCCGCCACCCGTTCACCGGGGAAGCGAGCTGCGATACGTCGGATTACGAGCAGCAGGTGCAGGAGCGGCAGGAACGCGAAGCACAGCAGCTCGCGAACCTGACCGGCTGGGATATCGACGAGATTCGTGAGCGTATCCCGACACTGGCTGATCTTCGGCCGGAAGAGGAGCCCTGGTGGGTACGCATCTGGAACTGATCGCCTGCAGTCGAACGGCAGGCTGTCCGCAAGACCGGGCGAGTGACGGATCAACACGCGCGCCCGGCGCCCGATGAGCCCGAATGCCCCCCAGCATCTTCGGACTCCAGGGGCGAAACAAGGCCCGCTCGCAATGAGCGGGCCTTTCTATTTCGAACAGCGTCAGACCAACCGGTAGAGGCGAATGACGGCGTTGGATTCGTACGGCCCCGAGTCCGCGATGCTGCTGCTGGTCCTGCTGGTACTGGTCGGGCTGACTGAGCGGAAGCTGTCCGTCACTCAGCAAAGGTCGCGCCGGCTTCAGATCGCCTGCGCTCAGGTGTTTGTGAGCTACTTGCTGATACTCGATGCCCAGCTGATCTGCGGAGTGCTGGAGTACGTTTCAGACGGCATTCTTCGTGTGGGTTTCCCCGACGATTTCTACTCGGCATCCATCTGGTGGCCAGCTCCGAAATTCGACCGCTTCGCGCTGATCGCTGATCTCGTCGTGGTTTTGGCGGTCGCGACGCTCTATGCGTGCGCCCGTATGTCGCATCACCATTGGGGCATACTCATGCGCGACAAACGCTGAGGTCCCTGCTAGCCCAGCGACTCCCACTCGGCGATGAGTTCCGCCTCGCGCTCGAGGGTCATGCGGAACCGAGCGTTCTCGTGACGCTCGGCGGGCAGCGTGTCCCACCAAGCGAGTAGGTCGCGGATCGTTTCTCGAACCGGCCGGTTATGCAGCCCCGCCGCGCGGGCTCGTTCTGCACTCGCACTGGATGCGTGCCCATACTCGCCGGTGATCGGATGGTAGATCGGCAATGCACCCATGAGCTGCTGCTCACGCACGAAGTCATCGCTGACCCAAACGGGCTCCACTGATGTCGCCGACACTGCCTGCGAGTCATCCAGCATCTGACGCATGTTGTAGGACCCGGCCTCTGTCGCGGTATTGAAAACGCCGGTTATCCGCCGTTCAACCACGTCGATAGTGAAGTTCGCAAGATCGCGCACGTCGATGACCTGGATCGGGTGCTCGGGACTGCCCGGGCACAGCATCCTGCCGCCTTGCCGCACACGCACCGGCCAGTATGTGAACCGGTCGGTATGGTCGCCCGGGCCAACGATGTACGTGGGCCGTAATACGGTGGTCCGATCCTCGCCCATCCGTTCCGCGACGATCCGTTCGGATGCGGCTTTGAGCTCGCCGTAGATCGACCAGTCGAATGTTGTAACACTTTCGTCCTCGAGCTGCGCCAGCGGCGAGTCTTCGTTCATGGGTTCCGCCATCGAATCGTAGGCGGAAATAGACGAGATGAAGATGTAGTGCTCGACGTTGGGCGCCAAGAGGCTGGCGGAAGCCCGGACATCGTGGTGCATGTAGCCGGAGTTATCGATGACGACGTCCCACTGCTTGCCTTCGAGACCGGTGAGATTGTCGGCACGGTCGCCGATGATCGTCTCCAGATCCGGGAACAGCGTGTTGTTGGTCCGGCCTCGGTTGAAGAGCGTGACGCCGTGACCGCGTCGCAGCGCTTCGCGAACCATATGCGGACCGATGAAGCCAGTGCCGCCGAGAATCAGGATCTCGAGTGCACGCCACTCGGACTCGTGACTTTCCGCGGCCCCGGTCGAGGGCAGGCTCGCGGCAACGGCTCCGGCAGTGGCCGCTTTGATGAATTGACGACGGTTCGTCGACATCCGCTATCTCCTTGTTCGTAATTCAGTTGCGACGGCCCCTATTCCGGGACCAACGGTACGATACCAAATCCTAGCGCCCTGCCGGCCTCCACGGCGGCGACAATATCGCCGACTCGCGATCCGGCTCCCATCCGCACGCTGAAACCTGCTTCGGGATTCTGGCCGTACAGGGCTTGCACATACGGTATCAGGCTTGCCTTTGAAAGGGGCCGGCCGTTAACCACAAAGCTGCCATCGGATTGTACGAGCACCGAGATCGATTCGACCTCGGCGACCTCGGAAAATTCAGGCGGGAGGGCAATATCGACGCCATATTCGTTGAGAAATGTCGCGGTGACGATGAAGAAAATCAGCATGATGAAGACGACGTCGAGCATCGGCGTGAGATTGATCTCGGAATCGTCTTGCGGGATAGAAGGCTGGTACATGAGCGTCTCCTGGTACAGAGAGGTTCCCGCCTCCTTGTCGCCTCGGGAATATACGATAGCGACGTTCGACAGCTTAGCACGTCACCGCGCGGCTCTTCCTCAGACGCGAAGCCGCTCTCCGGCCGGTCGGCCGGAGAGCGGACATAATCCACGACTCTCTAGGGCAGGAAATACGTGTACAGCCCGTTGTTCTCCTGGACATCGGCGGCGCCCCACTGATTACTGCCGAAGCACGTGAAGGCGATCTGCGCTTGTTCGGGAATTCCCTCTGGAACGTACCAATCACCATGTGCCGGATTCAGGCAACCCGCTGGCGCCGGTACAGTAACGCTG